>JAITMR010000072.1 GCA_031277215.1 Burkholderiales bacterium | reverse complement strand
GGCGGTGCAAAGTTTGTTGATCTGTTGTTCAGCGTTTCGCGGCGTGACGGCGGTGCAGGCATCGCAACGCTGGCCGAATCTGACGCTGAAAAAAATCCCGAAGATGGTGCTGGCACGCTGCGAATGGGGGCATGACGATTACAGCCTGAATGTGGCGAATCTGCCGATGGCGGTGCCGGAAAAACCGTCCCTTACCCCGACCCTCTCCTTGCGAGTGGGGAGAGGGAGAAAAACTGCCAACACCGGGCCGGGTTTGTTTGGCAAAGTGGATGGCGACAGCGAGGAGGACAGGATATGAGCCAAGGCGAATTTTTGCTCTACCAAACCGAGGATGCACGGACTTATATTCAGCTTCGGCTGGAAGAAGGCACAGTCTGGCTAAGTCAGAAACAACTGGCTGATTTGTATCAGGTTCGGATTCCGACGATCAACGCGCACCTGAAAACCCTGTTCCAGGACGGAGAACTGGCTGCGGATCGAACTATTAGGAAATTCCTAATAGTTGCCCGTGAGGGTAGCCGGAATGTAGAGCGACTGGTGGATCACTACAACTTGGAGGTGATCCTGCACTTGGGCTACCGGGTGCGCTCGCATCGCGGCACACAGTTCCGCCGCTGGGCGACCGAGCAGTTGAAAAGTTATCTGGAAAAGGGCTTTTTGTTGGACGACGATCGCTTCAAAGGCGGCAGCGATGAGGCTTACTTCGACGAACTGCTGGCGCGTATCCGCGACATTCGCTCGTCGGAAAAAGTGTTCTGGCGCAAGGTGCTGGACATTTACGCCACCAGCATCGATTACGACCCCCACACCGAAACATCGCAGCAATTCTTCGCCACAGTACAAAACAAGATGCACTGGGCCGCGCATGGGCACACTGCCGCCGACTTGATTGCGTTGCGGGCAGATGTGCAAGCGCCCAACATGGGGTTGACCAGTTGGGCGGGAGCCAGTAAAGGCGCATTGGTGCGCAAGGCGGATGTCGGCATCGCCAAGAATTATCTCAATGCAGAAGAGCTGGAAGCGCTCAATCGCATCGTCACGGCCTATATCGAAGTGGCGGAGTTGCAAGCGCGTGCGCAACAAACCATGACAATGCGGGATTGGGTCGTGGAACTGGATAACTTCCTGCGCATGACGCGCAAGGACATTCTGACCCATGCCGGAAAAGTATCCGCCGAGGCTGCGCTGGCGAAGGCGCAAGCCGTGTATGCAGAGTACCAGCAAAAGGCGCGCAACCTGCCATCAGCGGTGGAAAAGGACTTTGAGGTCGCCATTGCGCAGCCGGTGAAGCGGCTTGAGGATTCAATGCCCGTGATCAAAGGCGATGGGTCAGTCAACAAGAAAAACAAGGAAACGCAATGAGTTCCCAAACCCTGCATCACGTCACAGGCCGCCTTTCGCTACGCCCGCCACAGGCTGAATCCCTGTTGCGGTTGAAAAAGGCGTTGGACGCCGCGCCCACGCTGTTGCAGCACGAGCGCGAGGTCTCCGCCATCCTGTCTACGCTGAAGGCTGAATTCCCCACGCTGGAAGACTTCGAGCGCGAGTTTCCCTCGCTGTGTTTCGCGCTGGCCACGGGCGTGGGCAAGACCCGTCTGATGGGCGCATTCATCGCCTATTTGCATCTGGCGCATGGCATCAACAATTTCTTCGTGCTCGCACCGAACCTGACCATCTACAACAAGCTGATTGCCGACTTCACGCCCAATACGCCCAAGTACGTGTTCAAGGGCATCGGGGAACTGGCGATACAACCGCCTCGCGTTATTACAGGGGACAACTACGACCAAGGCGGTTTCGATCTGACCCGCGATATCTTCGGCGAGATTCGGATCAACATCTTCAATATCTCCAAGATCAATTCCGAAGTGCGCGGCGGCAAAGAGCCGCGCATCAAACGAATGCGTGAAGTGCTCGGCGAGAGTTACTTCAACCATCTGGCGAATCTGCCCGATTTGGTGTTGTTGATGGACGAATCGCACCGTTACCGCGCCAGCGCGGGTGTGCGTGCCATCAATGAACTGAGGCCACTGTTCGGCCTGGAGGTAACGGCAACGCCGTTCGTGGAATCCAACAAAGGGCCGGTGCCATTCAGGAATGTGGTGATGGACTATCCGCTGGCGCGGGCGATGGAGGATGGCTTCGTCAAGGAACCGGCGGTCGTCACCCAGCGCAATTTCAAAGCCAGCGAACACACGCCAGAGGAAGTCGAAAAAACCAAGCTGGAAGACGGCGTGCGCCTGCACGAAACCACGAAGGTGGAACTGCTCACCTACGCCCGTGAGAACGGCGTCAAGCCGGTCAAGCCCTTCATGCTTGTCATCGCACGCGATACCACGCATGCGGCGCAGTTGAAAGATTTGATCGAATCAAAACTCTATGAGGGGCGCTACGCGGGCAAGGTCATTCAGGTGGATTCCAGCCGCACGGGCGCAGAAGAAGAGGAAATGATCACGCGCCTCTTGGCAGTGGAAAGCGTGGAGGAACCGACCGAAATCGTCATCCACGTCAACATGCTAAAGGAGGGTTGGGACGTCACCAACCTTTACACCATCGTGCCGTTGCGCGCCGCCAATGCTCGCACGTTGATCGAGCAGAGTATAGGGCGCGGCTTGCGTCTGCCCTACGGCAAGCGCACCGGCGTGGCGGCGGTGGATCGCCTGAACGTCGTTGCCCACGATAAGTTCCAGGAAATCATCGACGAAGCGAATCGTGGCGACTCGCCGATCCGGCTGAAGCAACTCATTCTTGAAGCGCCAAGCGCAGACGACAAAAAGGTCAGCGTGCAGGTGGGCTCCGGCGCGGCGGCACGGTTGGGCCTGGCGGAAGTCACGCCTGTGTTCGATCCGGCCTCGGCTGCTGCCAATGGCGCCACAACCACGCCCGCACCGGCTCCAGTCTTCACGACCGAGGCCGAGAAACAGGCGGCACGCGTGGTCATCGAGGTCATCAACAAGCTGGAAACCCAACGGGAACTGGTGCCAACCAGTGGTAAGCTGCTTACGCCCGAAGTGCAGAAGGTTATTCAGGCTAAGGTGGTCGAACTTTTGCGCCCGATGCAGGGCAACCTGCTGGCGGGCGCGGACGAATCCGCTCCGGCGCTTGATCTGTCCGCCGTGGTCGCCAAGACCGCAGAGATTGTGGTGCAGCAAACCATCGACATTCCGCGCATTGCCGTGGTGCCGAAGGGCGAGGTCACGACGGGCTTTCGCCCGTTCAAGTTGGACGTGAGCCAGCTCCATCTGCAACCGGGCCAGCGCGAAATCGTCGGTCAGATGTTGCGCACCAACGAGCAGTTCACGTTGGCCGCTGAAATCGGCCTGAAGGAGCAGCGCCCGGAGGACTACATCGTTCACGCGCTGGTGGACTTCGACGACATCGACTACTTCACCCATGCCGATTTGCTTTACGACCTTGCGGGGCAGATGGTGCAACACTTGAACGGCTACCTTTCGGAAACCGATGCGCTCAATGTGCTGGATGGGCAGCGCAAGACTATCGCCAAAGAGATTCATTCGCAGATGATGGCGCATTTCTTCGAGACGGCGACCGACTTTGAGGTGCAAGTCAGTCGCGGCTTCACGGAACTTAAAGCCTGTAACTACACCGCCACGGCGGGCCAAGCGCCACGCCACTTCCGCGAAACCGTGGACGACGTGGGGCGTATCAGGTCGATGTTGTTCGGCGGCTTCACCAAGTGCCTGTATCCGCTTCAAAAGTTCGACTCGGACACGGAGCGTCGCTTCGCTGTCATCCTCGAACGCGATGCTGGCAAGTGGTTCAAACCCGCGAAGGGGCAGTTCCAGATTTACTACAAGCTCGGTACCGAGCAGCCGGAATACGTTCCGGACTTCGTGGTGGAAATGGATTCGTTCATCCTGATGGTCGAGACCAAGAAGCGGGATGACCTGAAGTCCGATGAAGTCGTCGCCAAGGCTGCTGCGGCAGTGCGCTGGTGCAAATACGCCTCCGACCACGCCGCAAGTGTTGGCGGCAAACCGTGGAAGTACATTTTGGTTCCGCATGACGAGATCAATGACTCCAGCCAACTCGCGTATTTTCTGAGGTTTGAGCAAAAGGTGCCCAACCATCACTGAAACATGCAGCATCAACCGAATCGATTACAATATTCCAGGGAAACAATTCTGGCGTTGAAGAAAAAGCCATGAAAAGATTCGCAAAAATTTTCATCGCGGCTGTTGCTGTTTCTCTGGCTGCCGTCGCTCTATCGACAGGGTGCGCGTTGCGCGAATTCGGTCAGGTGCCACAAGACGTTTCGTCTTATGAAGCCCTGCCCTATTTTGCGGACGGAAAATTTCGCAACCTGGAAGGGGATATGCCGTTTTACCCGAATCGTGTGCGTGGCGGCAAACCCAGCAGGTATCGCCACCTCTTCCCCAGTTCCAACGCTCCGGAGACTGCTTTGCCCATGATCAAGCTCGGTAAAGACGATTTTGCGGAAGCGCCGGAGGAATTGGCGGTGTACTGGCTGGGGCACGCCTCCTTCATCATCGAGCTGGAAGGCAAACGTTTTCTGGTTGATCCGGTTTTCGGCAACGCCGCACCCATTCCCTTTGCCGTGCAGCGCTACGGCCCTACTCCGTTAAAGCGCAAGGATCTGCCGCTGCCCGATTACGTGTTGATCACGCACGATCATTACGACCACCTGGAGTACGCCACCATCCGCCATTTCAAGGACAAGGAAACGCTTTTCATCGTGCCGCTCGGCGTTGGGTCACACCTTCTCAAGTGGGGCGTTCCTCCGGAAAAAATCCGTGAACTCGGCTGGGGTGATGCGTTCAGCGAATTCAGCAAAGGCGACATCAGCATCGTTGCGGAACGTGCCGTTCACTTCTCCGCACGCACCTGGTCTTCGCGCAATGACACCCTGTGGGTCAGCTACGTTTTGAAGGGAAATCAGCGGCGCGTCTTTATCAGCGGCGATACCGGATACGGCGAACACTTCCGCGATATTGGCGAGAAACACGGCCCCTTTGACATCGCTTTTTTTGAAATCGACGCCTGGAATTCCGGCTGGCCCAAGTCGCATCTGTTTCCGACTGAAGTCATCCGCGCCTACCACGATGTCCGAGCCGTATCGCTGGTTCCCGTGCACTGGGGCGTTTTTGATCTCGCCCTGCACCCTTGGGACGAATCCATCCGCATGGTTGCCGCGCTGGCAGACGAAGACGGCAAGGTCAACCTGCTCACACCTCTCATGGGAGAAAAACTGATTCCCGGCCGCACTGAGGTTTCACGCTGGTGGGAAGGCCTTTCGCCTTCTCGCAATGAATCAGGGACCGTTGCTCTTGATCCCAACTAAGAGAAACAGAGCAAAAGTATTCGCCTCAGCTACGGCGCTTTCTACCTACCTCGCTACGATGACCGCAAGCAGGCTTTGACCGGCGCAAAGCTTTTGCGGTGTTCGGGGCATGCTCCGTGTGCTTTCAGCGCCGTCAGATGCGCGGCGGTGCCGTATCCTTTGTGTTGTCGAAAACCGTAAGCCGGATAACGGGCGTCGAGTGCCGTCATCTGCGCGTCGCGCACTGTTTTGGCGAGGATTGACGCCGCTGAAATCGCTGCTACATCACGGTCGCCTTTGATGATAGTGCGAACTGGACACGGCAACACCGGCGCACAGTTGCCATCGACCCAAACTTCGTGCGGTGCGATGGATAATGCCATCACCGCTCGCTGCATCGCCAGCATCGTTGCCTGCAAAATATTAAGGCGATCAATTTCCTCGACGGTTGCCTCACCCAACGCGAAAGCCCGCACGTGGCTGCGAATGTCTTGCGCTAAACGCTCCCGCGCTTTTTCCGATAACGTTTTTGAGTCACGCAAACCGGCGATGGGTCGCACCGGATCGAGGATTACTGCTGCGGCCACAACGTTACCGGCCAGTGGCCCGCGCCCCGCTTCATCGACACCGGCAATCAATATTGGCGTTTGCTTCTCGTTCTCGCTATAGCCCATCATGCACCTTTTAAACAGTAAAGAACGCACGAAGTGTTAAAAACTTGAGGTTGGGATTCCGCTTCGCTCCATCCCAGCCTACGACTTTTTTCTTTGCGTTCTATGCAGTTCGTTTGTTTAGCTCAACCAACGCCAGTTCTTCCAGCACCGCTTCCGCCGCTCGTGCTCCGGTATCGACCTTCAAGGTCTGCGCCATCTCGGCGAACGCCACTTCGATTTCCCGCCGTCGCGGTTCGTCGCGGTATAACGCCAACGCTGCGTCTGCCAGCGCTTCCGGCGTCGCCGCTTCCTGCATCAATTCCGGCGCAATGAACCGCTGCGCCAGCACGTTGGGCAATCCCACCCAAGGCACTTCCAGCATCCGCTTGACGATCCATACGGTGATTGCCGGGCCGCGATAAAAAATAATGTGTGGACAACGCGCCAGCGCTGCTTCCAGTGTCGCCGTGCCGGATGCGACCAGTCCTACATCCGCTGCTTGCAATATTTCTTCGGCGTGTCCGTCGATTAAAATTAACGTCGCTTCAGTGCGCGTTCCTGCCGCTCGCAGATTTTCAAAGCACGCCCGCGCTTCCGGCGACACCATCGGCACGAGAAAACGCGCTTCGGGCAACGCCTGCCGAATTCGTTGCGCCGTTTCCACCAACAACACGGTATGGTGTTTTATTTCCGACATCCGGCTGCCTGGCAACAGCGCAAATACCGGCGCGTTCTCCGTCGCATTTTGCAACACTGGATGCAACATCGCCCGTGCTCGCGCCCGCGATCCTTCACTGGCAGCACGTTGCGCTGCTGGATGCCCCACATACGTAACAGGAACGTCATGCGCTTCGTACAGCGGCGGCTCGAAAGGAAACAACGCCAGCACTCGATGTGCCGACGCGCCGATTTTCGGAATGCGTCCGCGTCGCCATGCCCACACCGACGGACTGACAAAATGGACTGTCCGCATTCCCGATTGTTTGAGCGCTCGTTCCATACCGAGGGTGAAATCTGGCGCGTCGATGCCGACGCACAACGCGACGCCTTCGTCCTGCATTCGCCGGATCAATGCTTTGCGTAACTTCCACAATCCCGGTAAATGGCGGATCACTTCGACGAGTCCGTGAACGGACAACCGCTCCATCGGAAACCAGCTTTCGGCACCAAGCGCCTGCATGCGTGGCCCGGCGATACCGACGAATCGGGCGTCCGGCAAATGAGGGCGCAACGCTTCAATCAACGCCGCGCCGAGCTTGTCACCGGACGCTTCACCAGCAACGAGGCCGATTTTGAGAGGTTGCGCGGGGTTTGTCATTGGAACTTTTTAAGTTGATGATGCTTGGCGCTTGATAACCCCATTCCCTCCCTAACTCTCCCCTTGACGGAGAGGGAATCAGATTGTGGCCTTTGCGAGAGAGTCATTCTTCTTCGCGCCTTCGCGCCCCACATCACGAGTCTTCGCATGAGAAGCAGGGGCACGGCATGCCGTGCCCCTGCGACGTTCTCCGCGCCTCCGCGTAAGAAAAAATCAGCGCACAATACCGCGCCCTTCTGCTTCCAGAAAACGCAGCAATGTTTCGAGCGCCGGGAATTGCGGTGCTTCCCGCGCGATCTTGTCGCGTGCTTCTTTCAGCGTCAGCCCTTCGCGGTACAGTGTTTTGTACGCGCGGCGGATCGCCTGAATCTCGTCTTCCGAAAAACCGCGGCGACGTAATCCTTCGCTGTTGATGCCCGCCGGTTTTGCCGGATAACCGACCACCGTCGTATACGGCGGCACATCCTGCACGATGATCGTGCCGCCTGCTACCATCGCGTGGGAACCGACGCGGCAGTGCTGATGCACGCCGGAAAAACCGCCCATCGTCGCGTAGTCGCCGACACGCACATGCCCCGACAACTGTGCGCCATTGGAAAAAACGGTATGGTCGCCCACCACGCAATCGTGCGCGATGTGGGTGTAGGCAAGCAGCCAGTTGTCGTTGCCGACTTGCGTATCGCCGCGATCTTGCGTCGTACCTGCGTGAATGGTGACGTACTCACGAATGGTGTTGTGATCGCCGATTGTCGTAGTGACCGGCTCACCGTTGTATTTTTTGTCCTGCGAGATTTCGCCAATCGAACAAAACTGAAAAATGCGATTATTGCGTCCCAGCGTTGTATCGCCGGTCAACATCACATGCGAACCGATCACAGAACCGGCGCCGATTTTGACTTGTGGGCCGATGATTGAAAAAGCGCCAACCTCAACATCGTCGGCCAATTCAGCGCGCGGATCAACCAACGCCTGCGAATGAATAATGGGCATCGTAATCTCGTTTCAGCCGTTTATTTGATATTTAATCGATCACTTGTTGCTGGACTTCAACAGCTTTCTGGGCGGCACTGCGCAACGGTGGCCGTAACGCCGCCATCAGCACCGCTTCACATGCCACCTGCCCGTCAACCAATGCCCGCGCTTTGTACTTGCCGACGCCACGTGCCGTTCTGATCATTTCGGCTTCAAGCACCAGCACGTCGCCGGGAATCACCTGACGTTTGAACCGCGCCTCATCAATCCCGGCAAACAGGATGATGCCGCGTTCGCCGTTGGGCATTTTCGAAGCGCCGCTCTTGTAAGCCAGAATCACCGCCGTTTGCGCCAGTGCTTCGATAACCAGCACACCCGGCATCACCGGATAGTCTGGAAAATGTCCCATAAAAAACGGTTCGTTCATCGTGACATTTTTGATGCCACGAATGAAAGTATCGTTTTCGATTGCAACGATTTTATCGACCAGCAAAAACGGATAGCGATGCGGCAGCGTCGCACAGATATCGTTAACGTCCATCAACACCTGATCCATGGTTTCCCCTCAATCCTCTTTGCTTTCACTCTCTGCCGACATTTCGTCGGCCAGCGCTTTCTCAAGCGCCCGCACTCTTTTGTACAGCGTATCAAGTTGACGCAACTGCACGGCGTTTTTCTGCCACTGCCGATGTGGTTGCACCGGATAAACGCCGCTGTACATCCCCGGCGTTTCAATCGACGAAAATATCGACGTCGCCGCCGCCACCACCGCGCCATCGGCAATCGACAGATGACCGCCGATCATCGCCGCGCCGCCAATCCGGCAATGCTTGCCGATTTTCACCGATCCGGCAATACCAGCGCAACCGACGATGGCCGAGTGTGCGCCAACGATGCAGTTGTGTCCGATCTGCACCAGATTGTCGATCTTCGCGCCCTCTTCGACGATGGTGTCGTCGAGAGCGCCGCGGTCGATAGTGGTGTTGGCGCCAATTTCGACATCGTTATGCAGCACCACCCGACCGATCTGCGGAATTTTGATCCAGCGCCCGTCCTCATTGGCAAAACCGAAACCGTCGGCACCAATCACGCAACCGCTGTGCAGCACGCAGCGATCACCGACTACGCAGCGCGGATAAACCACCACGCGCGGGTGAAGGCGCACATCGTTGCCGATCATCACTTGTGCGCCAACCGCGCAACCGGCGCCGATAACGCTGCGTGCGCCGACCACCGCCTGTTCGCCGATAGTTGCGTGCGGGCCGATGGAAGCGTTTGCTGCCACTTGCGCTGTCGCCGCTACGGTCGCTGTCGGATGGATACCCGCCAACGGTTGTGGTTCAGGATACAAACAGCTTGCTGCCTTGGCGTAAGCCGCGTAGGGATTGGCGGTCAATAAACGCACTTTCGAAGTTGTCCACGATGCCGCTTCGCGCGGCGACAAAATCACCGCCGCTGCCTGCGTCGTTTCCAGATGAATGCGGTATTTGGGATCGGAGAGAAACGCAACATCGTGCACACCCGCACGATCCAACGGTGCCGCGCCGCGAATCTCGATCGCTCCGTCACCTTCCAGCGTAGCGCCGATCGCCTCAGCCAACGCTGCCAGCTTCCAAGGACGCACGTCAACGGAAGCCGTTGCTGCTACAGACACAAACGCGGGCGCAGGCTCAGGTTTCACCGACCCCCCGCTATTTGCTGGCGTCAAGCGCCTTGATGACTTTATCGGTGATGTCGATGCGCTTGCTGGCGTAAACGACCGGCTCCTGCAAGATCAAATCGTATTTCTCGGTTTCGGCGATTTCCTGAATCACCTTGTTGGCGCGTTCCTGCAAACTGCTCAGTTCTTCGTTGCGCCGCAAGTTCAACTCTTCGCGGAAGTCACGCTGTTGCCGTTGCAGATCGCGTGACAGATTGGCCAGCTCACGCTCCCTGTCGCGTCGCGTTCCTTCAGTCATCGTCGCGCCGTCCTTGTCGAGCGCCGTTTGCAACGTTTGCACCTGTTTGGAAAGTTTCTGCAGGTCGGCATCACGCCCGGAAAATTCTTTCTCAAGCTTTTGCTGCGCACGCTTCGCCAGCGCCGCTTCGCGGAACAATTTTTCGGTGTTGACGAAGCCGATTTTGTAATCTTCCGCCATCACCGCTCCGGCAAAAAACACGCTCAACAACGCCCCTAAAACAAAAGTCAGACGTTTGCTCACAAAACTCTCCTTTAAAGAAACACCGACCGGGACACCCTGATTGCCCACCAGCCGCTATTAAAACACAGAACCCATCTGGAACTGAAAGCGTTGAATTCTGTCACTGGCCTTTGTAGCGATTGGGTAAGCATAGCTAATTTTAATCGCCCCGACCGGGGAATTCCAGGCCACCCCCACCCCGGTCGAATAATGAAACGATTCATTATCCGACTGCTTGCCGTTCTGGTAAATCTGGCCAACGTCGAAAAACACGCTGCCGCGCACCGATCGGTCACCTGCGATCAGCGGGAAAAAGACTTCGGCATTGCCGATGATTTTACGCTTTCCGCCCAGCGCGTAGTTGTCCTTGTCCTGCGGGCCAAGCGAAGAACCTTCAAAGCCGCGCACCGAGCCGACGCCGCCGGCGTAAAACGCCTTGAAGAATGGCAACGGCTTGCCGCTATAGCCACCGCCATAACCCAATTCGGCGCGTAGCATCAGCACCAGCGGATCGTAAATCGGCCAAAACCATTGGTGAATGTATTGCGCCTTCCAGTAAGCCAAATCGCCCGGAGGCACCGCTACTTCGGTATAAACGGTTTGCAGCCGTCCGCGTGACGGAAAGATGATGTCATCACGGGTGTCACGCGACCAACCGGCCGACAGCATGAAGTTGTTGGTCGTGTTGCCAAACTCTTTGACAAAATCGAGGTAAGACTCCGAGCTTCTTTCGTCATCGACCTCCAGCTTGGTGTTTTCGTAACGAAGCCCGAAATTGATGATGTCGGTTTCGGTAATCGGTACACCAAAACCGACCGCGGCGCCGAGCGTATCGGATTTGTAATACGACACCGCCAAGTCCTCGGTATCGACGCGCGTTTTATACAGTTCAATCGTGCGCGAGATACCATCGACTGTCCAGTACGGATCAGTGAAATGCATCGAGTAATTCTGGTTGCTTTTACTGGTGTTCAAGCCCAATGTCAACGAGTTCCCTGACCCGAACGCGTTCTGCTGCGAAATCGCCGCCTGCAACGAGACTTTTTCCGCACTCGAATAACCGATGCCGAGCAGGAATTGCCCAGTATTGCGCTCGACAACGGTGATGTTGACATCAATCTGATCGGGTGCGCCCGGCACCGGCGGCGTTTCGATGTTCACATCGTCGAAGTAACCCAGGCGCCGAATTCTGATTTTGGATCGTTCGATCCGCGTCCCATCAAACCAGGCGCCTTCCATTTGCCGAACTTCGCGGCGAATCACTTCATCGCGGGTTTTGATATTGCCGCTAATGTTGATTTTGCGCACATACACCCGCCGCCCCGGATCAACGAAGAAGGTGAACGCCACCGTCCCCTCTTCCTTGTTGATTTCCGGCACCGCGTTGACGTTGGCGAAGGCGTAGCCCTCAGCGCCCAGCCGTTCGGCGATATCTTTTGTGGAAGTCTGCAATCTGGCGCGTGAATAAGTGTGGCCGGATCGAACCCGGATCAGTTTGCGCAGTTCGCTCTCATCGACGGCCAGATCACCGGCAAGGCTGACGCTGGAAATTTTGTAACGCTGCCCTTCGCTGACGGTAACCGTGATATCGATGGCGGTCTTGTCCGGCGAGATCGACACTTGCGTCGCTTCGATGGCAAATTCGAGGTAGCCCTGATCCTGATAAAAGCTGCGCAACGATTCCAGATCGGCCTGCAATTTCTGTTTTGAATACTGATCGTTCTTGGTGTACCAGGTAAACCAGCCCGGCGTCCGCAACCGCATCTTCTTGATCAGCGTTTTCTCAGTGAACGCTTCGGAACCGACAATATGAATACGCGCAATTTTCGAGGAGCCGCCTTCATCGACGAAGAAGCTGATCGCCACCCGGTTACGCTCCTGCGGCGTCATCGTCATTTCAAGTTCGGCGTTGTAAAAACCACGCGAGACATACTGCCGTTTCAATTCCTGCGTCGCCTTTTCCAACACCGAGCGATCAAAAATGCGCCCCTCGGTCAACCCGACATCTCTCATCACATTACGCAATATTTCTGTCTCGAATTCTTTGTTCCCCGAAAACGAGAGCGCACTGATCGTCGGCCTTTCGTCAACCACCACCACCAACACGTCGCCCTGCGCGTCAATCTGCACATCGCGAAAGAAACCGGTCGCGTAAAGTGCCTTGACCGCTTCCGACACTTTCTCCTCGCTAACCTCATCGCCGACTTTGATCGGCAAATAATTGAAAACCGTTCCCGCTTCGGTGCGCTGCACCCCTTCAACACGGATGTCGCGCACCACGAACGGCGTAAACGCCAACACCGCCTGCGCGAAAAGCAGCGCCACGAAAGTCAATGCCCCCGCCCACAAATACCGCGGTTTCAACGTCTTTTTCTTACAGTGATCAAAGCAGTCGAGAAAAGTCATTCAATAGCGCCAATGCGATTAAGGTAACAATCAGAGCCAACCCGATACGCTGTCCGATTTCGAAGGCCCTTTCGGGCAGGGGCCGACCTCGTATGATTTCTGCAAGATAATACAGCAAATGTCCGCCATCCAGTAGCGGTACCGGCAGTAAGTTAAGCACGCCCAGCCCGATGCTGATCAGCGCCAGGTAGGTGATGAACTGCTGAAATCCCGCCTGAATGGACTGTCCCGCGTAATCGGCGATGGTGATCGGCCCCGAAAGATTCTTGAGCGAGGCGCTGCCGGAGATCATCCGGCCAATCATTTTGAAACTCAACACCGTCAAATCCCACGTCCGCATGGCACCCATCACCAGCGCGTCGATGGCGCCATGACGCACCGTAATCAAATGACGTTCGAGCACTTCCGGATCGCCCATGAGGTTGACGCCGATACGGGTGGCCGTCTTGCCACTCTCGTCCGTCTCCTGACGCGGCACCACTGGCACTGTCATCGTTACGCCATCGCGGACGAGTGTCAGCTCTACGGTCTTTCCCGCTGCATGGCTGAGAAGCCTGCTCACCGCGGAAGGCGTATCGAGAGCGGCGCCATCAATCGCCCGAAGGCGGTCGCCCACCCGTAATCCGGCGGCGGTGGCCGGCGAATCCGCGATGACGCCCCTGACCATCGTGCCCGCATAAGGATGCAAGCCGAGCCGCTCCAACGGGTTGCCCATACCATCGTCTTGCGTCATCACAGCCAGCGCCAGCGGCACCTTGAGGGAGCGGCCATCGCGCTCGATGGTCAGCATGGCTTCCGAGGTGATATCAGCGTTCAGTATCCTCTGGTTGACGTCCTGCCAGACCATCACCGACCGGCCACCAACCGCCACAATGCGGTCCATCGACTGCAAACCGGATGCTGCCGCCGGTGTCCCTGCCGCCGGTTGCGACAGCACCGGCTGATACCCGGGCACCCCCACCATGTACATCGACGCCAGCAGCAATATCGCCAGCAACAAATTCGCCAGCGGTCCGGCTCCGACAATGGCGATCCGTTTCCAGACGCTTTGCCGGTTGAACGTGCGCGATAAATCATTTTCGGCAATCGGTTCTTCGTCATCACGTCGATCCCGCTCATCGAGCATGCGCACATAACCGCCAAGCGGCACCGCTGACAGCGCCCACTCGGTTTGATCTCGCCCGAACCGACGCGAAAACAGTAGCGGTCCGAAACCGAACGAAAAACGCAGCACCTTGACGCCGCACCACCGCGCCACACCGTAGTGACCCAGCTCGTGAAGCGTCACCAAAATGCCGACCGTGATCAAAAAACCGAGCAGGCTGTACATTACGTCCCTCTCCGACTATGCCGCGCCGCGACGTGCCGTTTCGCCACTCGACGCGCTGCCGCGTCGAATTCAATCGCGTCCTCTACCGTTGTCGGCGCTGTTCTTGGCACTGCTGTAGCCTGAGCTTCCGACAACACAGCGTCGCAAACGGACGCAATATCAAGAAAACCGATCCGCCGGTTCAAAAATGCTTCGACGGCAACTTCGTTGGCCGCGTTCAAAATCAACGACGCGCTGCCACCTGCGTTTAGCGCCCGATACGCCAGCGCCAGACAGGGAAAACGCCCTGGCTCCGGCGCTGCAAACGTCAACGCCTGCAAAGCGGCGAAGTCGAGCGCCGTCACTCCGGCATCAATCCGTTCGGGAAACGCCAGCGCCTGTGCAATCGGTGTACGCATGTCGGGCGAACCGAGTTGCGCCAGCGTCGAGCCGTCGAGATATTCGACGAACGAATGAACGATGCTTTGCGGATGAATCACGACTTCAATCGCCGACGCCGGCATTCCGAACAACCAATGCGCTTCGATCACTTCCAGCCCTTTGTTCATCATCGTCGCCGAATCGACTGAGATTTTGCGTCCCATCTTCCACACCGGATGTGCGCACGCCTGTTCCGGCGTCACATCGCGCAAGGCATCAAACGGCGTTTCACGAAACGGGCCGCCCGACGCCGTTAAAATAATTTTACGCACGCCCGGTAGCGACGTCCCGCACTGCTGCGCAGCGTGCGGAAGGCATTGAAAAATCGCGTTGTGTTCACTGTCAACAGGCAGCAATGCGGGCAACAATGTCGCGCCGCTGGTGCGCACCGCTTCCATGAACAACGCCCCGCCCATTACCAACGATTCTTTGTTCGCCAACAACACGCGCTTACCAGCGCGTACTGCGGCAAGCGTCGGCAACAACCCCGCCGCGCCGGTAATCGCTGCCAGTACGGTATCGACTTCCGGCAATGCCGCCACCGTTTGCACGCCTTCGGCGCCGGACAGCACTTCGCTTGAAATACCGTCCTCGCGCAATCCTTTCCGCAACGCTTGTGCCGCCGCTTCATCGAGCAAGGCGCAATAGCGTGGCCGGTAACGGCGGCACAGCTCACGCAGCGCGTCCCCATTTTTATGTGCCGCCAATGCTGTTATTTCAAAACGTTCGGGATGACGCGCTGCCACATCGAGCGTTGACGTGCCAATAGAGCCGGTCGCTCCAAGCAGGGTTAAACGTTGACGGGACATCTCAAAACTCGCACCGGATCGCTCACACCAACACACTCACCATCAGCGCCGCCACCGGCACCGTCGTCAACAAGCTGTCGATCCGGTCGAGAATGCCGCCGTGTCCCGGCAACAAGGCACCGCTGTCCTTACGATCCGCCATGCGCTTGATCAGCGATTCAAACAAATCACCAAACACCGACAACACCGCCAACACCCAAGCCATTCCCAGCCAGATCAACCATTGCGCAACCACCGGCAACGCCCACAGCGCCGACGCTTTCGGCAACATGAATGGCGCCAACGCCAACGCATACACCGTCACTGCTAACAATGCCCCTATCGCGCCTTCCCATGTTTTTCCGGGGCTTGTTTTCGGCGCTAGCTTGCGCTTGCCAAAGGCGCGACCAGAAAAATACGCTGCGCTGTCGGCCAGCCACATCAACACCAGCACCGCCAGCAACAACCAAGGCGACACCGATCGCAACTGCGCCATCGCCAGCCAACTGCAAAACAACAGCCAGCCTCCGGTCAGCGCAAAACCGGCGCCAGTCAAACGACCGCCTTGCAAACGACCTTTTTCAAAACGGACAAGCCACCAAGGCAACACCGTCAAAACCAGCACCGTCAACAATGCGTAACAAGCGATCAGAAAAGTGATCTGCTCTGCTTCGCTGTTTCGTCCGAGAAAGAAGAAAAACGAAACCGCCGCTGCTGTCAGTCCTAATGGCAGCAGCCAGCGGTAATGCAGTGACGCCGATATGCCATAACGCGCAAAACCCTCGCTGCCCAACAATCGCCCCAATTCGTCCGCCGCCAACAACAACACGAGCATCATCGCCAGCATCCAGAAAAACGGCGACAGATAAAACAGCAGCAACAGAAAAACAACCAGCAATACCACGCCGGTCATCACCCTCTGCGCCAACGGCGACAGGTTCATAAAGAATCTCTTTCCGATTTTGCCGACGACCCGGTTCGCACTACCTGCACCTGCTCGCTGGTGCGCCCGAAACGGCGCTCACGTTGCCGATACGAAGCAATCGCCGCATCAAGCGCCTGCGTATCAAAATCCGGCCACAGCGTATCGGTGAAATAAAATTCGGTGTAGGCCATTTGCCACAACAGGAAATTGGACACCCGCTTCTCACCGCCGGTGCGAACGAAAAGATCGGGTTCCGGCGCATGCGCCATCGATAAATACGGCTCAATTTCTTCCGGCGATATCGGTGCTAAAGCGTCAAGCGCTTCAGGATGCGCCTGAAAATAAGACCGCGCTGCCCGCACGATGTCCCAACGCCCGCCGTAACTGGCGGCAATCGTCAGCGTCAGTCGCGTGTTGTTTTCAGTCAACTTTTCACCTGCGACCACAAGCTCACCGATGCGCGACCCGAAGCCACTCAAATCGCCGATCACTTTAAGACGAATCCGGTTCTTGTGCAGTTGTTCGATTTCCTGCTCGAGCGCACTGAGAAACATCCCTTTGAGCAACGACACTTCTTCAGCGGGGCGCCGCCAGTTTTCGCTCGAAAACGCAAACAGCGTCAGATATTCAACGCCGCGCTCAATCGCCGCCCGCACCAATTTTCGCACCGTCTCGACACCGCGCTTGTGTCCCGCCACCCGTGGCAAAAAGCGCTGTTTTGCCCAACGACCATTGCCGTCCATGATGATCGCAATGTGGCGCGGCACAAGCGGCGCATCGGGAATGGAGCGGGTTGAGGAAGTAAACACAGTCACTCCCTCCCCTTCAAGGAGAGACAAATCCCCGTCGGCTTCGCCGACATCCTCTTTAGAAAGGGGGCAAGGGTGGAGATGGGGTTGGTGTACTCTTCTCCCCTCGTGGAAAAGGTTGGCCGATACAAGCCCCCGTCCGTCTTCGACGGACACCCCCTTTGAAAAGGGGGCAGGTCAGGAAAGGGAAAATGACCGCGATTCACTTCAAATCGTCATCAATTCCGCTTCTTTGGCGGCAATCAGCTTGTCGATTTCTGCGATGAATTTATCGGTGAGCTTCTGGACATCTTCCTGCGCCCGACGCTCTTCGTCTTCGGCAACTTCGTGATCCTTGAGCATTTTTTTCAGATGCTCGTTGGCGTCACGGCGCACATTGCGTACAGCTACCTTGGCGTTCTCGCCTTCGTGACGCACCATTTTCGCCAAGTCGCGGCGACGCTCTTCGGTCAACGCCGGCAATGGCAACCTGATAACATCGCCCTGCGTGTTCGGATTGATGCCGAGATCGGAATCGCGCAACGCTCTTTCGACAATCGGCACCATTTTCTTTTCCCAAGGCTGCACCGCAATCGTCCGCGAATCGGCCAGCGTGATGTTCGCCACCTGACCGATCGGGGTTTGCGTGCCGTAATAATCGACATGAATGTGATCGACGATCCCTGTATGTGCACGCCCTGTCCGCACTTTGCCAAGATCGCCGACCAGTGTTTCAATCGTCCGCTTCATTTTGTGTTCGGCGGTGTTCTTGATCTCCGAAATCATGGTTCTCTCCTGTTTACAATCTTATCGCTTTCCACCAATCAGCTTTCATTCCTCAACAATGCACCAGCGTTCCTTCGTCCTCGCCCAGAACAACACGTTTCAACGCGCCCGGCTTGGTGATCGAAAACACGTTCACGCGCATTTCCTGATCGCGGCACAGCGCCAAAGCCGTGGCGTCCATCACCTTCAGATTTTTGGTAATCGCTTCATCGAATGTCAAAGATTGATAGCGTGTCGCCTTCGGATCCTTGAATGGATCAGCGGTATAAACACCTTCAACTTTGGTTGCTTTCAGAACAATGTCGGCGCCGACTTCGCGTCCCCGCAACGCCGCCGCGGTATCCGTGGTGAAAAACGGGTTGCCCGTCCCCGCCGCAAAAATCACGACTTTGTTTTCTTCGAGATAACGCAGCGCCTTGCCGCGAATGTACATCTCGGCCACCTGATCAACGCGCAACGCTGACTGCACACGCGACACGATACCGGCGCGGCGCAGCGCGTCCTGCAACGCCAGCGCGTTCATCAGCGTTGCCAGCATCCCCATGTAGTCGGCAGTCGCCCGATCCATTCCGGCGGCGCCCGGCGCCACGCCGCGAAAGATATTGCCGCCACCGATCACAATTGCGGTCTGCACGCCCATTCGGACGACTTCGGCGATTTCCTCGACGATCCGGTCGATTACCTTGCGGTTGATCCCGAACGGATCATCTCCCATCAAAGCCTCTCCCGACAGTTTCAGCAGAATGCGCCGGTAGCGGGTGCCGGAAACGGATGTTGGCGAAACGGAAGACGGTGTGTTCATGATGCCCTTGTGTCGAATGTCGATCGTAAAAAACAACGTCTGAGGAAACAGTCACGCCCAAGGCTTCCTCGGTTCCCTTTCTCCGTTTCCGGAGAAAGGGAGGTCCTTCATTGCAAAGCGTCAACCTTTCGTCATCGCAGCCACTTCAGCCGCGAAATCGTCTTTCTTTTTCTCGATGCCTTCACCGACCACGAGAAGATCGAACGCTTTGACGCTGCCATTCTTGCCTTTTAGATACTGCTCGACCGTTTCGTCGGGATTCTTGACGAACGGCTGGCCGAGTAACGTCACTTCGGCGAGGTATTTGGCGACACGACCTTCAACCATCTTGGCGACGATCTCAGCTGGTTTACCGCTTTCCGCTGCCTGCGCCGTAAAGATTTCGCGCTCTTTGTTCACCAGTTCGGCAGGCACTTGCTCTTTCGCAATGCACAATGGCCGCGTGCCCGCCACCGATGCCGCCACATGCAGCGCGATGTCTTTGCCGGTGGCTTCGTCACCATCGACATCAACGGTGACACCGATACGACCGCCGCCGTGCAAGTATTGCACCAGCCGCGCCGTCGTTGTCCGACGCGCAAAACGGCGCACCGACAGGTTTTCTCCGATTTTTTGCACCAACGCTTGCCGCACCGTTTCGACTGTTCCCTCGTATTCGCCGCTCTTGAACGGCAGCGCCGACAATGCCTCGACATCCGCCGGATTTTTGGAAACGACCCGTTCTGCGAGATCTTTGGCAAACTTGAGAAAATCCTCGTTACGTGCCACGAAATCGGTTTCGCAGTTGACTTCGACCAGCGCCGCCGTCTTGCCGTCGGCCGCCACGAAACCGCCGACTGCACCCTCCGCCGCGATCCGCCCCGCCGCTTTGCTCGCCTTGGCGCCGGATTTAATCCGCAGCAAGTCTTCCGCTTTTTCGAGGTCGCCCTGGGTTTCTTGTAGCGCCTTCTTGCATTCCATCATGCCCAGCCCCGTGCGCTGGCGCAGTTCCATCACAACACTTGCGGAGATTTCCGCCATTTTTGACTCCATTCATATTCGGTTTGCTGTTCAAAAGCCAAGACAACATTCCTGGCTTTTGCCTTCTGGCGCGGGATTTCCCGCACCACCCACTTATTCTTTTGCCACTTCCGCGCTGTTTTCCAGCACGGCCGCCGCGTCCTCTTCGCTCACTTCGACGAACTCGTCGCCTGCTTGCAAAAGACCCGACAACGCATCGTTCTTGCCTTCG
Source organism: Burkholderiales bacterium (assembly GCA_031277215.1). Lineage (GTDB taxonomy): Bacteria > Pseudomonadota > Gammaproteobacteria > Burkholderiales > Casimicrobiaceae > UBA931. The sequence goes on along the minus strand of JAITMR010000072.1, from coordinate 4,696 downwards.
AGCACCGCGTCAGCCATACCGCGTGCGTACAGCCGCGTTGCCCGACTCGAATCGTCGTTACCCGGAATCACATAGTCGATGCCAATCGGCGAGTGGTTCGTATCGACCACCGCCACCAACGGAATCCCCAGGCGCTGCGCTTCCGTCACCGCAATCTTGTGATAACCCACGTCGATCACGAAAATCGCATCGGGCACCACATTCATGTCCTTAATCCCGCCCAAACTCTGACGGGTTTTCGCCAGTTCGCGCGACAGCGTCAGCGCTTCGCGCTTGCTCATCTTCTCGAACGTGCCATCGGCTTCCATCTGCTCAAGGTCTTTGAGCCGCTTGATCGACAGCTTGACCGTCTTGAAATTGGTCAACATGCCGCCCAGCCAGCGGTTATCGACATAAGGCATGCCGCAACGCGAGGCTTCTTCGCGAATGATGTCGCGCGCTTGACGCTTCGTGCCGACGAACAAAACCGTGCCTTTGTTGGCGATGAGGCGACGCACATACTGCACCGCTTCGTTGTACTTTTCGAGCGTTTTCTCGAGATTGATAATGTGAATCTTGTTGCGATGACCGAAAATGTATTCGGCCATTTTGGGATCCCAGTAACGGGTTTGGTGACCGAAATGCACCCCCGCTTCCAGCATTTGACGCATACTGACAGACATTTAAAACTCCTTCAGGGTTGACCTCCATCAGCGGCGTACGGCTCTGCGAGGTTTTGCGAAACCCCTTGGCACCCTGAAGCCGCCGATGTGTGAATTAAGCGCCGTTTATTTATCCATCACAAGACGGATAAAACCGACGCCGGAAACTGCTTGCTTAGTACTGACCCGGCTTATGACGCCTATGGCTACCGCCGACGACCACGCAAGCACCGCCTAAAAAAAGCGGTCTGTTATTTTAGCAGATTCGGAGTAAAAATACTGAGCGAGCGCCTCAGAAAAGAGCCAACAACACTGCGCAATGACGTATGCAAAACGCCCGCCCCATAGCCAAACACACCACCGCGCTTCATTCCATGCTTTTTGGGCAACGCCTATAATACCCGGCAAAGCCTTGACCAACCATTGTCTCCTTTATTCACCCTGTTTTTTGCTCCTATGACTTCCTCACAAACCCTTTTCCTCGCCGATCGCGGCGGTCGCATTGTCGATGATCTGATTGCCCATTTCGGCGATTACACCGCAGAATGCGACGCTTTCGATCGCAGCCTTTGTCTTGCCGATGCCGCCGATAGGGGGCTTTTGCGCGTGAGCGGTGCCGATGCCACTGCTTTTCTGCACAACCAGTTCTCCACCAACGTCTCGGCGCTCCTGCCGGGGCACGGCCAATACAGCACCTACAACTCGCCCAAAGGGCGGATGCTCGCGAGCCTTTTTCTGTGGCGCAGCGCCGACGATGCCAACATTCCGGTGTTTTTCATTCTGCTTGCCGCCGATTTGGTTGAAACTATTCGCAAACGCCTGTCGATGTACGTACTGCGCAGCAAAGTGACGCTTGAAGATGTCAGCGCTTCCTACGCCTTTCTTGGTCTTTGCGGCGCCGACGCCGTTTTCGCTCGAGCACAAGCATGCCTCGGGTTGGACTCCTTCCCAAAACTTCATTGCGTCCAGACGCAAAACGACATTGCCATCGCAACGTTATCGCCAACCCGTCTGCTTCTAACCCTGCCTCTGGAAACCTTGCCTGCGCATTGGCATACATTCAGCCAAAGCACCCACCCTGCCGGACGCTACCTTTGGCGGCGTGCGACGATACTCGACGGCATCCCGTTGATCACCGCCGCCACGGCTGACCGATTGATTCCGCAATCCGCCAACTGGGATGCGCTGGGCGGACTGGATTTCCAAAAAGGTTGTTATCCCGGCCAAGAAATCATCGCGCGTACCCGCTATCTGGGACGGATCAAAGAGCGGTTGTACTTGGCGCGTTGCGAAGAAGAGGCTGCTTTTACCGTCGGTACACCACTGTACAGCCCCGCATTCGGCGAACAAGCCTGCGGACTCATCGTCAACACCGCGCCCGACCGGCAAGGGCAAATCATGCTTGTCTCGTTCCAGACGACCGCCGCCGATAGCCCGATACATGTTGCCCGCCCCGACGGGCCGATGCTGACTTTACTGCCGTTGCCTTACGAACTTCCGGCGGACGAAACGGTGAACCGGGTTAAGATGTAACCGTTATCGCACCATTAACCTCCGAACAATTCACGAAGCACCGTCATTCTGCGCGCGCGTGTAGGGGCAGGCCTCTGTGCCTGCCCTTGGGCGGCCACGGGGGGCCGCCCCTACGGCCTTCTCCGAAGCCCCCTTTTCAAAGGGGGTGTCGGCGGAGCCGACGGGGGTTTGTCTCTCCTGCCTAAAATCGCTGTGTGATTGGGCGAAAAAAAGACACTGGATTCCCGCCAGGCTTGTCCCCGCAGCGATTTTGGGCGGGGAAACACGCGGGAATGACGGCACATTCGTGCCTTTCTCCGCGCCTCCGCGTGAAAATAAAAAACTTTGCGTGAGAATTTCTCCCCACTCTCCGCTTCGCTTTATCTCTGCGCACCAAACCGTCTTTGCCAGAACGCCAATCCTCCCAGCAGCAACGCCAGCAATACCAATCCCGCCGAATTCAGCGTGGGAATGCTGGTTACGCTGGAGGTGGCGGCGCGGATGGTGATGGAAAAAGTCTGTGTCGCGTCGGGCACCCCGCTGTTTGCCGCCCTGACGGTGAAGTTGAACGTGCCCACCGCCGTGGGCGTGCCGGTGATGGCGCCGGTGGACGGATTGAGGCTCAGTCCGTCGGGCAAGCTGCCTGCGTCAATGCTCCATGTGATGGACGTACCGCCTGTTGCGACAAGGGTCTGGTTGTAGGTCGCACCTATCGTTCCGCCAGCCAGAGAGGCCGTGGTGATGGTGGGCGGGGGTATCGCACCCTGGCGGTTATAAACGAATGATGTGCCGTCGGTGTATTCGTCCCAGTAGTAGCCGTTGAGTTCAATGGTGTTTGGCGTAGCGTTAACGTTTGTGCCTATTACTACATCGCCTGTTATTGTTCCTTCGATATACACTGTTGCGCCTGTATAAGCCCGAGCCGAGTATGTACTACCCGAAGCGTCGCCCTGCACGGTTACGGTGGAGTGGCCGTCGGCTATCACTCCGTAGTTTCCGCCCGTGGCGTTGCCTTTTACGGTTATTTCGCTGCCGCCGTATGCCATTACTGCGTAGGCGGCGCCTTCGGCATCGGTTACCGTTACCTTGCCGCCGTTGTTTGCATATACGCCGTTGTAGCCTTTTACGTTCAACTCGCCGCTGCCCTGTAAGTTCAATTCGCCGTTGATGACATCGAGCGCTGCATAATTGCCTGCGTTTTGATTTTCGATGTTTACGGTGTATCCGTTGAGGTCGATGGTGATGATTTTGCCGTTTACTTCGAGGGCTGCGCCGTTGTAGGTGTAGGTATGGTCGTCGAGCATGGTGATTGTTTCGCTGTCCTGTACTGCGCCAAGTGCGGTAGCGATGTCGTAGTAGTTAACGCTTCCGATTTGGCAGACAGGCGATGTGGTGAAATCAACTGTTACGCCGGGTCCCATCAGGTGATCGCCGTATTTTGGGACCGGGGTGTTATCGTAAGTGGATGTTGAAGTAGAAAAGTAAACACGGTCGATGCCGAGCGGTCCCAGTGTGGTGATGACAGACAGGGTGCGCCCCGCTGTGGTGATGCCGTCAAACAGCGTTACGGTCGAAGGCGTAAAGGGTGCGGGGAGAGTTGCCGTAAAATGGGTTGTGTTTGCCACGTTAATTGTTGAGGTGAACTGTACGGCGTTTCCGATGTTGGTTGAGCCGTTTGTGAGGTTGCCCTGCGGGAGGGCGACAAAGACGTTGCCTGGTATGCCCGGCAAAACGCCGCCGCCTGAGCCGATGTTTTGCGCGGTGACTACACCGCCTGTTCCGGCTGTGGCAGTTACTTTTGTATTTTCGCCATAGATAAGGATTGTACCGCCTGAGCCGCCCGTTCCCGCACTGCTACCGCCGCCGCCGATACCTGCGCCATAATCGCCTCCCTGTGCGGTAATTTCGCCGCCGTTGATGGTGATATTGCCGCCGCTTGAATAACCACCGCCTCCAATGCCTGCTCCGCCGCCGGTGCCGTTTGCCACAACCGTGCCGCTGGTGATGGTTATTGTGCCGCCAGCCTGTAAATTGCCGCCGCCGATGCCTGCGCCAAGAGCACCGCTGGTGGCGTTTAGTGAGCCTGCGCCGCCTATGGTTAATATTGAGCCTGATGGGGCTTCCAGTCCTGCCCTATTAACTCCGCTTATTAGGGTGTTTGTTCCCGAAAGGGCGAGGGCTACGGTTGCGCCGTTCATATCGAAGGCGCAGGCGCCGAATGTCCCGCTTGCGTCGATGCTCACGCCGTCAAGCGTGATGTTTGCCGTTACGCCCGACTGTACCACGATGCGGTCGGCAGTGGTGTTGTTGGGGGTGGTCATGGAGACGGTCAGGGGCGTGCCGGTTAAGACGGTGAGTACGCCGCCGGTGTAGGTGTAGTCTGTGCCGGGCGTGCCGCCGGTGATGGTGAGGTCGGGGATTATTCCTGAGCTTCCCCCGAAATTTCGTCTCCCGTGCCGGGATGAGATAATCTAACCGGCATGTAAGGAGAAAGAGATGAAGATACCGAGACGGGAATACACAACAGAGTTCAAGGAGGTGGC
>JAITMR010000067.1 GCA_031277215.1 Burkholderiales bacterium | reverse complement strand
CTCCCGCAAGCGGGCGAGGGGAGCCTGATGCATACTCCGTCATTCCCGCGTGCTTCCCCGCCCAAAATCGCTGCGGGGACAAGCCTGGCGGGAATCCAGTGTCTTTTTTCCGCCCAATCGCACAGCGATTTTGGTTGGGAGAGGTTCGCTGTCCGCTGGAGAAAACCCGATGTGGGTCGCAAAACAAATGGGCGCAAAGACTGGGGTATGATCAGAAAAATCTACGGTCGGTTCAGGCTTGCCCCGATCCTGGCGGCATGTTGATATCCTGTGTCGCTCGACTCGCGCCTAAACCCAGCGCACCGGTAACAGCCATACCGCCGCCTCCACCACCGCCCCGTCCCCCTGCGCTCGCCGCACCGCCGCGTCCGCCCACCGTGCTACGTGTCGGCCCCTGTTTCGGAAGTGTCAGGTCATCCGGCACAGCATCCAGTTCTAACACCTCGCGGATAAAGTCACGCAGCGATACCACCAACGCGGCTGTCTCGATCTGGCGCCCTGCCACCATGTCGTTGGCGGCTTGCGCAGCCAGCCGAACCTGCTCGACCGTACCCAGCAGCATCACGTCGGACAGCGCCGCTTCGACTGTGTCGCGGATGCGACGACGACGCTCGGCATTGCCTCCTTCCGGTACAGCTTCGTCTTGTAAATCCTCCGCGACATCGGTGGCACGTATGCGTAGTTCATGGAGATGAGCGGGGTCTACGGTCAAATTGCCCGTAAATGACCCTCCCAAGGTCTTGTAAGCCGCGATCAATGTCTTCAACCGCTCATTGATCTGGCGGTTCTGGCGTTCGCGGCGTTGCTGCATGCGCTGCATAACCAGCAGCCGAATGCCCACGGCTACGACCGTCACGAGGATCAGCCCCAGTAACGTGGTCAGCGCACCTTGCCAAGAGTTAAAGTCCATCAGGTTTCGCATGAGCCAGCGTGTAGTAGCGCAGAATGGCGGAGGGAGCGGGATTCGAACCCGCGTTAGGGTATTACCCTAAACACGCTTTCCAGGCGTGCGACTTAAACCACTCATCCATCCCTCCGATAAGGGCGAAATTGTACCCCAAAAACTGATAACGCCCGCCAAAAACGCGCTACAGTAACGTTTAAACTGTATGCTGGAGCATTCGTCCCTATGGAAAAACAACTTGCCGCTTACCTTTCGTTGATTTCCGGGGCGCTTGCTGAACTGAAAAACCACCCTGATCCCGAACGTCTCGAGCGTCTCATCGCTTTTCATGCCAAGCAAACCGCCGCGTTTCAACACGAGCGGCTGATTCATCTTCTGGTGACGTTCTTTTTCGGAGGGTTGCTGCTTTGCAGCATTGCCGGAACATTGCTTTTACCAAGTTGGCCGTTTTTCGCGCTTGATGCACTTCTGGCAATCACTCTGCTGTTTTACATCACGCATTATTTCTTTCTGGAAAACCGTGTTCAGCAGCTTTACCCGATTACCGAGGCGCTATACCGTCAGCTCAACGTATTGGCGCCACCGTCCTTGACAAGCCGCGCTCTGTGAACATTTCATCATCGCTCCCCCCTTTGCCGACCATTGCTATTCTGCTCTGCACTTATCAGGGAGAAGCCTTTTTGGCGCAGCAGTTGGATTCGATCATGGATCAAACCCACAGAAGTTGGACGTTGTACGCCGCCGATGATGGTTCGACAGATCGCACTCGCGCGATTCTCGAAGAGTATCAATCGCAATGGGGCGCTGATCGCCTGCATATTATTGACGGCCCGCAACGCGGTTATGCTGCCAATTTTCTGACGCTGCTGTGTCAAGATGCCATTCAGGCCGATTATTACGCTTACTGCGATCAGGACGATCTTTGGGATCCGAACAAATTAGCGCTGGCGCTGTCCCGCATTTCCTCCCTCCCTGCTGAAACGCCCGCGCTCTATGCCTCCCGCACCCGATTGATTGATGAGACTGGCACCTCGCTCGGACTCTCGCCGCACTTCACGCGACCACCGGCCTTCGCCAACGCCCTCGTTCAAAACATTGGCGGTGGCAATACCATGATCTTCAACGAAGCCGCGTGTCGGTTATTGAAAAGCTCCGGCACCGTTGATGTTCCGGTGCACGACTGGTGGACTTATCTTGTTGTCAGCGGTTGCGGCGGCACCGTACTTTATGATCCTACCCCAAGCGTGCAGTATCGGCAGCATGTGAAAAACCTGATGGGCACCAACCTCGGCATCGCCGCCAAATTCACCCGCGCCCGTATGTTACTCGACGGCCATTTCAGAACATGGAACACTCACAACTTGACCGCACTGCACGCGCTACGCCCCCAACTCACGTTGGAGAATCAAAAAATACTCGATGCTTTTACTGCCGTTCGCAGTAAAAACTTGCTCTCTCGCCTCACAGCTCTTCGTCGCAGCGGCGTTTATCGGCAAACCTTTGGGGGCTATTTGGGATTGTTTGTTGCGGCATGTGCGGGAAAACTGTAATCAGAGGTCAGGAAATAACGCATCAATGGGCAGGCCTCCTAAAAAACCCCGTGCTCTCTGAGGATGTTGATGCCGATGGCGATCAACACCAACCCGCCAACGAAAGTCGCTTTGTTCGCCAAACAGTCTTTGGCGCACAGCAGGCGACCCAGGTGCATGCCGCAAGCGGTCGCGCCAAAACAAACGACGCCAATGACCAGCGCCGGCAGCCAGATGTTGACATTGATCATCGCAAACGACAGTCCCACCGCCAGCGCATCAATGCTGGTCGCCATTCCCAACAGAATCAATGTGCCGCCTCGTGTCGGATCAGCACGGTCAGGGCGCGTCGCGTCTTCTTCGGGTTTTCTGCGATCCCACGCCTCTTTCAACATGTGGCCGCCGACAAGCAGCAACAGCCCGAAAGCCACCCAATGATCCACCGCTTCGATATAACGATGAACGCTGGCGCCAAGCCCCCAGCCGATCACTGGCATGGCAAACTGAAAAGCACCAAACGTTCCGGCCATTCGCAATGTTTGCGACATGGTCACCCGTTTCAACTGGATGCCCGCCGTGACGGCAACGGCAAAAGCGTCGGTCGCCAACGCAACCGCCAGCGTTAAAAGCATCAATGTCGTCATGAGCCGGAAGGAAGTGTTTTTTCTTTGTGGTTAAACCGGCTTTTTGCCGCCCGCCATCCGCCGCTTGTTTCCCGCTTCTCTGTCTCGTCGCCGAAACTCTGCGAGTTTTTCGCGGATTTTCGCTTCGAGGCCACGCGATGTCGGGCGATACCAGTGGGGCTCCGGCATGTCGTCCGGCAAATAGCGCTCCCCTGCTGCGTAACCGTCTTCTTCGTCGTGGGCGTATCGGTAATCGTGACCGTAACCCAGTTCTTTCATCAGCCGCGTTGGCGCGTTGCGCAAGCGCATCGGCACGGGTCTTGAACTGTCATTCCGAATGAAGGAGCGTGCCGCGCTGAACGCCAGATAACCGGCGTTGCTTTTTGGCGCCACCGACAAATACAGAACGGCTTGTGCCAACGCCAGTTCTCCTTCGGGCGAACCGAGCCGCTCATACGTTTCGGCGGCATCATTGACGATTTGCGTTGCACGCGGATCCGCCAGCCCGATGTCTTCCCAGGCCATCCGGACGATGCGCCGCGCCAGGTAGCGCGGATCGGTTCCACCATCGAGCATCCGGCAAAACCAGTACAAGGCCGCATCGGGGTGTGAACCACGCACCGCTTTGTGCAATGCTGAAATCTGGTCGTAAAACGCTTCGCCGCCTTTGTCGAAACGACGCAGTGAACGCGCCAACGCCGACTCGACAAAGGCGACATCAAGCGCTGGCGGCGTCTTCTGCTGCGCCGCTTCTTCAAGTGCGCCGCTCAACTGTTCGACAAGATTGATGAGACGCCGACCATCACCGTCGGCGTAGGCAACCAGCGTCTGTCTAACGTCTTCCGACAAAGTGAGTCCCGGCAATGCTGCGGTTGACGCCCGATCCAGAAGTTGCGTCAATTCATCGTCAGACAGTGGTTGCAACACATAAACCGTTGCGCGTGACAGCAAAGCGCCGATCACTTCAAAGGAGGGATTTTCTGTCGTCGCGCCGATGAAGGTGAACAACCCGCTTTCGACGTGTGGCAAAAACGCATCCTGTTGCGCTTTATTGAAACGGTGTACTTCGTCGACGAACAGGATCGTCGAGCGCCCCATTTGTGCTTGAGCGATTTCGGCCTGAGCCACCGCATCGCGGATGTCTTTGACACCGGACAGCACCGCCGACAATGCGATGAAATCCGCGTGAAACGCTTCCGCCATCAGCCGCGCCAGTGTCGTTTTGCCGACGCCGGGAGGCCCCCACAAAATCATCGAGTGCGGCTTGCCCAGATGAAAGGCTGTTGCCAGCGGTTTTCCCGGACCGAGCAGATGCCGCTGTCCGATCACTTCGTCAAGCGTTTTCGGACGCAACCGTTCGGCCAACGGCTGCGATGCTTCCGGTACTTTGGCGGAGAAAAGATCGCTCATAAACCCTCTCCCTTACCTCTCTCCCGCGAGCGGGAAAGAGGTAAGCAAGAACCTATTTCGCCGACCGGAACAATCCGCGCAACCAGCCAAGAAATCTGGATTTGAGTGACTGATTTTTCTTCAAGGCGTCGAGTGCGCCTTGGGCATCGGGGTGCTCCTGTTCCGCTGCCTTGCGAAACCACTCCATAGCTTCACTATCATCCCGCTTCACACCGCGACCTTCGGCGTACATCTCCCCAAGGTTGTATTGGGCTGACAAATGTCCCTGTTCCGCTGCCATGCGGTACCACTTCGCAGCTTCAGCATCATCCTTTGCAACACCCAGACCAATGGCGCACATTCTGCCAATATTATATTGGGCATTCACATTTCCCTGCTCTGCCGCCATGCGGTACCACTTCGCGGCTTCGGCATCGTCCCGCGCAACGCCCCGGCCATGAGCGTATCTGAATCCAAGATTATATTGGGCTGTCGCGTGTCCTTGTTCCGCTGCTTTTTGAGACCATTTCACAGCTTCCGCATCGTCCTTTGCGACCCCCAGGCCAACGGCGTATAACGTTCCGAGGATAAATTGCGCGTCCACTTGTCCCTGTTCCGCTGCTTTGTGATGCCACTTGGCAGCCTCGACATCGTTCCGTTCAACGCCTTGGCCACTGTTATACTTTACGCCAAGATTGAATTGCGCTTGCGCATCTCCCTGCTCCGCCGCGCGTTTGACCGCCTCAAAATCTTCCGCCTGAACCGCCAAGGCAAAGCAGATTACAAACAACCCTATGCACCAACGTACAACATGAAGCATTTGTTTCTCCTTTTGATGTATCTCGAAAAAATCAGTGTATTAGAGACTGTGACTAGACCAATACGCCACCGTCGCCAACAGCACCAGTCCTAGCCAGAACAGCAGCGCCCGCCAAACCAGCCCGATCGCCGACGGCAACGCGCCGGGGGTTACCGGCACGCTTTCAGGTGGCGGCCCCAAGGTTTCTTCCAGGGTTTCTTCTAATTTTTCTTCCGAGATTTTTTCGTTCTCGGCTGCGGTTTCGTCGGCAACTTCGGATGCGGTTTTCGCTTCCGTCAGCTTCGATTCGCTTTCTTTTGGCGTCAGCGCCGGTGGCCGCCGCGTCCAAGTAAACCCCAAAGCGCCGAAAGCCGTCGCCAGCAATAAGTTTTCGTTGGCCTTGTTGTCGAATGCCCTGTCATCTTTGGGACGCGCACGCCATTGGTAAATGGCGTCCTCGAAATCGCCCACGACGGCGAACGAAAACGCCAGAAAACGCACCGGCAGCCAATCGAGAATAAAAAGAAGCCAACGCGCCACTTTTCCCAATTCGGCCCGCGCCGTCGCCAGCACGGTGATGTCCTCGCCAGCAGGGTTTTCGCTCCACTCGCATGCTACCAGCGCCAGCATCCAGTAAAACGCCGCGCCGGACGGTCCGAAGATCAGGAACCAGAACACGATGCCGAACACGCAACGGTACGCCGCCAGCGCTCCGGCTTCGATGGTGCGTTGCGCAATCTCGTCGGAACTCAATAAGGTCAAGCTGTCGCCGCCTTGCCAGCCGTAAAACGCTTTGCGCGCTGTCGGCAAGTCGCCGTTTTGCAAACTTTCCGCAATCTCGGTAAAGGCGTGACTGAAACGACGAAATCCCATCAGCAGATAGAGCGCGGCCACGCTCCAGACCAGCATCAGCGGCCAAACCTGCGCCATCACGATGTCCACCAGAACGACCAGCAATACCGGCAACAGCGCCGCCGCTGTCGCTGGCCACGACCCCCAGTCGATCATTCTCGCTTCCAGCCAGCGCAGATAGCCGATGTACAAGCGCTCGACCCCGCCTCGCCAGTTTGACGAACACCATTGTTCAAGCGCGAGCGCCGCCAGAATTGCCAGAAATTTCATGCCGTATCAAAAGCCTGTCATCCAAGGTCTTTGATTATAATCGTTCCTTTTGCTTCCCATCGGTTTATCACATGATCGCGACGGTGCAACGCGAATCAATGGACTATGACTTGCTGATTGTCGGTGGCGGACCGGCAGGATTGGCGGCGGCATTACGCGCCAGACAAACCGCGCTGGCTGTCGGCGCCGACATCAGCATCGCCGTGGTCGAGAAAGGCGCCTCTATCGGCGCTCACTCGCTTTCGGGCGCTCTGCTCGACCTACGCGCTCTGGACGAACTGCTCCCCGACTGGCGCAATCAAGCGCCACCATTCAAAAACACCGTTACCGATGAATCGTTATGCCTGTTGTACCAAGAACGCGCCCTCCAATTTCCGATGTGGAGCCTGCCAAAATTGATTCATCATCGCGGCCACGCACTTATCAGCCTCAGCCGTTTGACCGCTTGGCTTGGCGAACAGGCCGAAACCTGCGGCATCGATTTGTTCACCGGCTATGCCGCCGCTTTGCCGCTGTACGCCGATGATTCGCCGCAAAGCCCGCTGGTTGGCGCCATCACCGGCGATTTCGGCGTTGACCGTCAGGGCATCCCCAAATCCAATTACCAACCCGGCGTCGAGCTGCACGCCCGCTACACTTTGCTCGCCGAAGGTTGCCGCGGACATCTGAGCCGTCTTATCGAAGAGCATTTCCATCTGCGTGACGGCAACACGCCGCAAAAATATGGTCTCGGTTTCCGCGAACTGTGGCGAATCCCCGCCGAGCAACACCGACCGGGAAAAGCCATGCACCTGCTGGGCTGGCCGCTCATCGGTCGTTCCGGAGGCGGCGGCTTTGTCTATCATTTGCACGATCAGCACGTCGCTATCGGGCTGGTGGTTCACCTCGACTACGAAAATCCGGCGTTGTCGCCGTTCGACGAATTCCAGCGATTAAAAACGCATCCCCTGCTGAAAGCCCTGCTTCATGGCGGCGAACGGCTGGGCTACGGCGCCCGGACGCTGACCGGAGGCGGCCTGCAATCGCTTCCGAAGCTAGTGTTCCCGGGCGGCGCATTGATCGGCGAGGCAGCGGGAATGGTCAATTTGCCCCGCATGCAAGGCATTCACACGTCGATGAAAAGCGCGATGCTGGCGGCTGAAGCGGCAGTGAACGCCATCGCGCAGCGCCGCGCCCACGACACATTGCATGAGTATGACGTCGCTTTGCGCACCTCTTGGGTCTACGACGAACTGCACGCTGTACGCAACATTAAACCCTGTTTAAAGTATGGCTTTGTCGGCGGCTTACTCGGCGCTGGTTTTCACCTCTGGACGCAACAACTGGGGTTGGGGCGCTTGTTTCCGTGGACACTGCGACACAAAACGGACGACCACCAAACCTTGCGCCCCGCCGCCGAAATGCCCGTGCTTGACTACCCTCTCTACGACAATGTCACCACGTTTGACCGTGCCTCATCGGTTTACCTGAGCCGCACGCGACACGAAGAAAATCAACTGTGTCATCTGCACTTGATCGATGCCGAACTGCCCGAGTCTCTGAATTTACCGCTCTACGGCAGCCCGGAGCGTTTGTATTGCCCTGCTGGCGTTTACGAATACCGCCGTAATAACGACACGCCCGACGCACCCCTGACCCTGCGTATTCACGCCGCCAACTGCCTGCATTGCAAAGCCTGCGACATCAAAGACCCAGCATCCAACATCCGTTGGACGCCGCCGGAAGGCGGTAGCGGGCCGCATTATGCAGTGTAGTTGTCTGCCGATACCCAAAACCGAAAAATTCGCGTTCGCGCTATTGCGTCAATCCGTTTTTACGGTATTCTTTTACAGTTCCCTACCGGGACTGTGTGTATTGATTGCCGTCATACCCTTTCTAACAACTTGGGTATTCACGCAAGAAGCTGTTTACCCCCAGGCTTCTTTGATAGAGCTGTTTCGTTATATAGACATAACTATTTATTGCCAAGGAGGCCTTTAATGAAAAAGTTATCACTTGTTGTCGCGCTTATTGGCGCATGTGCTCTGGTCCCCGCCGCGCAGGCGCAAGAACCGATTGTGATCAAATTCAGCCACGTTGTGGCTATGGATACTCCGAAAGGAAAGGCCGCCGAATTTTTCAAGAAACTCGCCGAAGAACGGACTCAGGGTCGCGTCAAGGTTGAGGTTTACCACAACAGTGCGTTGTACAAAGACAGAGAAGAAATGGAAGCGTTGCAGTTGGGCGCTGTCCAGATGCTTGCCCCGTCGCTGGCCAAATTCGGCCCGCTCGGCGTCAAGGAATTTGAAGTTTTCGACATTCCGTACATCCTCGACGGCTATGAAGCCCTGCACAAAGTCACGGACGGCCCCGTCGGCGCCGGCCTGTTGAAGTTGCTTGAACCGAAGGGAATCATCGGCCTCGGTTACTGGGATAACGGTTTCAAGATCATGAGCGCCAACAAGCCGATCAAAACGCCCACCGACATGAGAAGTCTGAAAATGCGCATCCAGTCGTCGCGGGTACTTGACGCGCAGATGCGTGCGCTGAGAACCCTGCCGCAAGTCATGGCGTTCTCTGAAGTGTATCAGGCACTGCAAACCGGCGTTGTTGACGGCACCGAAAATCCGCCGTCGAACATGTTCACGCAAAAGATGCATGAAGTGCAAAAACACGTCACGCTGACCAACCACGGTTATCTTGGCTACGCGGTCATCGTCAACAAAAAATTCTGGGACGGCCTGCCAGCAGACATCCGCGGGATTCTTGAACAGGCGATGAAGGAAACCAATGCCTACAACAATGAAATCGCCAAGAAAGACAATGACGACGCTTTGGAAGGCATCAGAACTTCTGGCCGCACAGAGGTACATACACCAACCGCAGCCGAGCGCAAAGCGTGGGTTGATGCGTTAAGACCGGTGCACAAAGAGGTCGAATCGCGGGTCGGTAAAAAAGTTATCCAGGATTTCTACAAGGCCACAGGCCAACAATAATCTGAGTTCCTTGATGCTACAAAGACACATGTGCACTCATGGCTCCCATCTACCGGGCGCATGTGTCTTTTTCGCTCCCTAACACATCTATAATCAAGGGGTCCCATGTTAAGAATATCCAACCTCATCCTCAACCGCCTTGAGGAATTTATCGTCGTCGTACTGATGGCGACGGCAACGGTGATTACTTTCCTTGCCGTGTGTCACCGCTACATGTCAGGTTATGAGATTCCGTATCTGCAAGACTGGCTTTTATCGCTGAACTTTGCCTGGGCGCAGGAGTTGTGCATCTACCTGTTCGTATGGATGGCAAAATTTGGCGCCGCTTACGGCGTACGTACCGGCATCCACGTCGGCATTGACGTCGTGATCAACCGGCTCAAGGAACGCGCCCGTTACTGCTGCATCCTGTTCAGCATGGGGGCGGGTGCTTTATTCACCGGCTGCATCGGCTTCATGGGCGCCAAATTCGTCTGGGGACTTTCGCAAACCTCTTCAGTATCGCCCGATCTGGAAATTCCGGTATGGATTGTTTATCTTGCAATTCCCCTTGGTTCTTTTCTGATGTGCTACCGTTTTCTCCAGGTTGCCTGGACCTATGCATGGACACACGAATTGCCGCACCATGACCATTCTCACGTCGAAGGGCTGGATGAAGAGTTGAAGAAAGGCGCCACGCCTGACAACGCATCTGACAAACACAATGACAACGGGGAGAAACGCTCATGAACGGCCTCATTATTTTCAGCCTCCTCCTCGCCTTGATGCTGACGGGGATGCCCATCTCTATTTCGCTGGGTTTGACCGTTCTCACCTTCTTCTACTTCATGACGGAAGTTCCGGTCGAATCCGTCGCGATGAAGCTGTTTACCGGCATCGAAAAATTCGAGATCATGGCGATCCCGTTCTTCGTTCTGGCGGGCAACTTCCTGACGCACGGCGGCGTCGCCCGACGCATCATCAACTTCGCCACCTCCGTCGTCGGCCACATGCATGGCGGCCTCGGGTTGGCTGGCGTTGTCGCCTGCGCACTGTTCGCGGCCATATCGGGTTCCAGTCCGGCCACCGTCGTTGCCATCGGCTCGATCCTGCTGCCAGCGATGATCAAACAAGGCTACCCGGCGCGCTTCGGCGCAGGCGTCATCACCACATCGGGAGCGCTCGGCATCCTGATCCCACCATCCATCGTGATGGTGATGTACGCGGTCGCCACCAACACCTCGGTCGGTGCGCTCTTCATGGCCGGCGTGGTTCCGGGAATCATGCTTGCTTCTTTTCTCGGCCTCACCACTTGGTACCGCGCCCGTAAATTCAACTACCCGCGCATGCCCCGCGCCAGCTTGAAGGAAGTCGGTCGCAACTTCCTGGACAGCGTCTGGGGACTGATGTTGATCGTCATCATCATGGGTGGTATTTACAGCGGTATCTTCACGCCGACAGAAGCGGCGGCGATGGCGGCGGTTTACGCTTTCTTCATCTGCGTCTTTGTCTATAAAGACATGAAGCTCAGGGAAATTCCCAAGGTGCTTCTGGCTTCGGCCAACATGTCGTCGATGTTGCTCTACATCATCACCAACGCGGCACTGTTCTCGTTTCTGATGACCTCGGAAGGCATCCCGCAAGCCATGAGTAACTGGATTCTTGCGCACGGCCTCGGCGTGATCGGATTCCTGCTCATCGTCAACGTCGTACTGCTTGCCGCCGGTAACTTCATGGACCCCGCGTCGATCGTGTTGATCATGGCGCCGATCCTCTTCCCGATAGCGATGAAGCTCGGCATCGATCCGGTTCACTTCGGTATCCTGATCATCGTCAATATGGAAATTGGCCTATGTCACCCACCGGTCGGCCT
This sequence comes from Burkholderiales bacterium, assembly GCA_031277215.1. Classification (GTDB taxonomy): domain Bacteria; phylum Pseudomonadota; class Gammaproteobacteria; order Burkholderiales; family Casimicrobiaceae; genus UBA931. The sequence continues at coordinate 14,217 of JAITMR010000067.1, read as the reverse complement.
CAATCTATACGTCGCCTCAGGGATAACACGAATGGGAATCACCGAACTCACCATTGCCGTGTGGCCGTGGCTGCTAACAATGCTCGGATTCCTGGTCCTCGTGACCTACGTCCCGATCATCTCCCTGTGGCTGCCACAAACCCTTGGAATGATATAAACAGAAATCAGAAAGTGCGTCATTCTGCGCAAAGCAAAGCGACGCCGCAAAATTCATCCCTCTCCCGCAAGCGGGAGAGGAGATTTCAACCCCTTCCCCTTCAAGAGGAAGGGGTTTTCTTCTTCGTGTGCCCATTATGCCTCTGTTGCACTTGGCTCAAAAAAGAGAACTTGGTTTAATGGGGCAAGAGAAATAGCTCCGTTTATTTAGGGAAGCTCTGAATAATTCGTTTGCACCCATCTTCACCGTAAAAGAAAAACGGGCAACCACAACTCGCCCTTTGGCTCCCTCCCCCTTCAAGAGCCTGCCCCCGAAATGTTTTTGGGCGGAGGGTTTGTTCTGGCGTGTAATTGCGAGCTATTCTGCGCGGAACGTGTTTGAGGTTATTTTTTATTGGGTCTCTTTTTGATCAACAACAACCGCCGCATATCGTCAAGAAAAAAACGGTCTTTCACATCAAACATCAACCATTTCCCATCATGGTATTGATGGGTGCGGTCAAAAATTTCTTGCGCGTTCTCTTAAGAAGCATTCGCCAACATCGGTTTCCCCGTTGTGCCCATTATTTTTTCCCTTTTCCTCCAAGAAGGGATCCCAGGATGCCACGCGCTATTTCACGTCCGATGGATGAACTGGCGCTACGCACCACGCTCTTGGTCGCTGCCGTCAGAAGGCCATCACGACGTTTGTTGCCCAATAAAATATCGGACAAGGAATTTTCGCTGCTGCTTTTCGCCGTTGAATCATTCGTGTTCGACGAACCTTGCGGCGCAGTCTGCGCTGCCCGCGCCGCCAGTTTTTCGTAGGCCGATTCACGATCCGCTGTTTGATCGTAAATACCTCTCAACAGCGAACGCGCTTGCACCCTCGCACGTTCGGCCTCACTGATCGGCCCGATGCGACTCCCCGGAGGCAGAATATAGACGCGCTCTACCACATTGGGACGTCCCTTTTCATCGAGAAACGACACCAGCGCTTCGCCGACACCCAGTTCGGTAATCACGGTTTCCGTAGAAATCTCCGGATTGGCTCGCAGCGTCTGCGCTGCCGCTTTGACCGCTTTCTGGTCGCGTGCGGTAAACGCTCTAAGCGCGTGGTTGACACGATTGCCAAGCTGGCCGAGTACATTGTCGGGAATATCGGTAGGGTTTTGTGTGACGAAATAAACGCCAACGCCCTTCGAGCGCACCAGACGCACCACCTGTTCGATCTTGTCGAGCAACGCACGCGGAGCATCCTTAAACAATAAGTGCGCTTCATCGAAGAAAAACACCAGCTTCGGTTTTTCCGGGTCGCCAATTTCAGGCAAGCGCTCGAACAATTCGGAAAGCAGCCAAAGCAACATTGTCGAATACAGCATCGGCGTATTGAGCAACCGATCCGCCGCCAGAATGTGAACAACGCCGCGTCCCTGATCGGTTTGCAATAAATCGTCGATATTCAGCATCGGTTCGCCGAGAAAAAGATCGCCCCCTTGCTGTTCGAGCGATAACAACCCGCGTTGTATCGCGCCGATGCTTGCTGCCGATACATTGCCGTACCTGGTAACGAATTCTTTGGCGTTCTCTCCGACAAATTGCAGCATCGCACGCAAATCTTTAAGGTCCAAAAGCAAAAGGCCTTGATCGTCGGCGATTTTGAACACCATCGTCAACACGCCTTCCTGCGTTTCGTTCAACATCAGGATGCGCGACAGCAACAATGGCCCCAAATCTGAAACCGTCGCCCGCAACGGATAGCCTTGTTTGGCGAACACATCCCAAAACGCCACCGGAAATGCGTTGTATTCAGGTTCGGGCAGTTGCAATGTTTGCAGGCGTTGCTTGAATTTTTCTGACGGAGCGCCAGCCTGCGACATTCCGGCCAAATCGCCCTTGACATCGGCCATGAAGACCGGAACGCCAATACTGCTAAAACGTTCCGCCAACACCTGCAAGGTCACTGTTTTACCGGTACCGGTCGCGCCGGTGATAAGGCCGTGGCGGTTGGCCAATCCAGGCAACAGAGCGGCTTCTTTATCGCCCAGCCTTCCAATAGGCAAAGAATGAATGGTCATGGTGTTTCCTCGAAATGGTTTTCTTCAGACACGCCGAAACGGATTCAAAGACAGTTTAGCTTATTCGCCAAAACATTTCACCTATCAGATTGTCAGGGGTCAGGCTCACGCGAAGGCGCGGAAGACGGCGCGTCATTCTGCGCGAAGCGAAGTATGAGCGAAGTCGCAGAATCCACCACCACCCCCCCCTCTCCAGCCCTTTCACGCTGGGGGAGGGGCTACGCTGCGCCTTTCTTCGCGTCCTTCGCGGCTTCGCGTGAGGTGTTTTTATGAATTCTGCGTCCTACGTCTCCGCTTCGCTGCACGCAGGATGACATTAATCCCCGATCTTTCGGAACACCATCATCGAGCAAACCACTTTGTTTTCCAACACATCGTATTCGTCGGCTTGGTTTTGTATGTAATTTTCAAAAAGAAACACTTTTTCAGGATATTTTGTTTTCAGCTCATTGCATCTCGTTATTATATTTTCCATCTCTTGAGCGAGGTTAAAAGATTCACCGTATTTGCCTGTTATTTCATCCACCAACGCCATCCCCGACCGCTCGACTTGCTTTAATAACGCCTTCCGGGACAATACCAAGGGATGTTGAAAGGCGCTTGAATCATCAATGTAAGCGTCGTCAACAATGATGATCCCCTCCTTCGTCAGATGTTGCGACAGCGTTGACAGTGTTGCCTCATAATCGCCAAAAACAGGCCCGATAGCGCCTAAAACAATAACGTCGAATTGCGCCATTTCTTTTATGATTTCGCGGACATCGCCAACGTCAAAGTGACACAACTCTGCCACGCCATATTCCCTGGATTTGGCTTTTGACGCCTCGATGAATTCGGGAATGCCGTCTATTCCGTAGCAGTGACATTTTAACGCCGCTGCCAATTTTATCGAAACAGCTCCTTTACCACACCCCACATCCAGAGCACGAAGCGTCGATCCGTTCTTGCAATGCTTTTGAACAAAATCTATCACCATTTCGGGGGGCGTTCCGAGCTCCCAAAAATCCTGCAAGAGGTAGGGCAAAAAAGAGACGATATCCACGTTCTGTCCACAGTCCATCGCCATCGCAATACTTTCCTTCAGCGTTTTCATTTTTACCTTTTTTAGCTTGTGGTTCCAGGCACAGGCAAGCACGATGAAAAATTACGCGCCACAGGTCGACAGATATTGACAGATTTTCAGAGCGTTGCGCTGAACACATCGTTAAGAGTGAATGGCCGCCATCCGTTTCACGTGCTCACGCAATGGCAGGATCCCATCACCGGCGAGATTCGCATTTTCGAGAGCCATAACGTGTGGTTCGACCCCACGCAATACTGTACCAACCAACAGATCACAGTATACATCGAGCCTGGTGACCCGAAGAAATACTATGTTGATCTGTCGTTTCTTCCAAGGCTGAACGGGTAAATAAATGTGGTGCGGCCAACCCGGATATTTCATCACCTCTTGAAATCTCTTTCTCACGCGAAGCCGCAAAGAAAGAATGACTCTCTCGCAAACGCCACAAACCGATCCCCTCCCCTTCCTTAAAGAGGAGAGTTAGGGGAGGAGGGGCTATCAAGGAATCAGCGGAATAGGCCGGGTTGATAGAAGTCAAACTGCCATTACAACGAACGCAAACGCTGCGCTGCCGGTAACGTTTTAAGTCCCTGCCGCAAATAGTGTAATGCCTGACGTCGTTGAAGCGCCGTCGGTGCTGCATAGCGCAATATCGCATACGCCTGCGCCATTCGCGCCAACGTTGTTCGCCATGTCGGCCAGCGATCTCCTGCCCGCATCAAATAATTCAACGGTCCTTCGTCTATTTCGCGCGGCAAGCCAGCGCGGGCGAGCCGTGAACACAGCGCCCGCCACAACACTTGCGCTGGTTCGCCTCGGCGCGTTCGCCAAGCCAGAAACAATGCCAGCAGGCCAATCCAGACTATTGCGGAGCCGGTCAACGCTATTGCCACTTTCCACAACGCGCCGTCGAGGCTCCAGTCGCGCCACAATTCTCGCTGTCGCCTGTAATCAAATTCAATCACGTGGCGCGTCCACGCATGTTTGAGCGCATCCCAGTTAAGCGCCAACGCTTTAAGCCAACCGGCGTCAAGCCGCGCAAACGCCGGCACCCTCGCATCGTCGGGAAGCGCCCGTCCCAAACCAAACTCGATCCGATCCGGCGCCACGGCCGCCGTAGGATCGACGCGCAACCATTCGTCGTCGATCAGCACTTCCGCCCAGGCATGGGCGTCCGATTGGCGAACAATCATATAGCCGCCTTGCGGGTTGATTTCGCCGCCCTGATAGCCGGTCACTATCCGCGCCGGAACGCCTGCCGCCCGCATCAATACTACGAACGCCGCTGCGTAATGTTCACAAAAGCCCGCCCGTGTTTCAAACAAAAAACCATCAATTGGGTCTTTTTCGATATATTCCGGAGATAAGGTGTATGAAAATCCCTCATTATAAAAATAAGCCAACACCGTTCGCACATACTCTTGCGACGTCAAGCCATCGCCCCATAGCTGCTGTGCCAGCTCGTGCGTTTTCGGGTTGCCGACTCGCGGCAAATGAAGATTCTGCATAGCGTCCCCCCGTGATGCCGGGTAACGCGATCGCAATACCGATGTCTGCGCATAACGCAACGTCTGACTGACCGGAACAACCGACAGCAGTTGCCGCGTGGTTGTCAGATACGCAAAGCGGCGACCTTGTCGTTCTGCCTCACCGCTAAGTCGTTGCGGCAATTGCGACGGCAATTCCAGCGCAAAAAGCCAGTGTCGAAAATGCGGTTCCAGTACTATGGTGTAATGGATTTCCGTTCCATCACCCGCCGTCAGCTCGGGCCGTGCGGTTAACGTCGGCCCCGGTCTCCAACTTACACCGTCGTAAAAAGAGAACACCGGGCCGCGCCAATAACGTTGCGCGTTGGGCGGCGGCTCTCCCTCGAAATCAACACGGAAGGCGATCGCGTCAGACAACGACAACTCAGTAATATCAAGCGGGCCCATACTGTCCGACAATCCGGTCTGCGCCATCTGCGCATGCGGCAATCCCCATAACGGCGCCGACAACCGAGGAAACAGCATGAACAGTAACAGCGCAATCGGAATCCCCTGCAACACCAGAATTGAAAAACGCTTCATCGTTCGCCGGATATGCGCCTTCTCAAGCGAAGCACCCGGAAGAAAAATGGCATCAAGTGCGCCGCCCAGCGCGAAAAACGCCAGCAGCGATATCAGCAAAATCAATGGCGATTGTGTATAGAAAAATGTTGTAATCAGCAAAAACGACGCCAGACACACCAACAGCATCGCGTCGCGCCGCGTGGTCGATTCTGAAAACTTGATCGCCACCAGAATGAACAACAGCCCAACTGACGCGTCGCGATAAAACAAATAACCGTAAGAAAAATACACCACCAACAGAGCCGCTATCCCCAACACAAAACTCAACCACTGCTTCCAGCGAAGCGGCGGCTTTCGCAAGCTGTAACGGGCTACATCGCTTGCCGCCCCGCCGAAATTTTCATAAGCATAGCCTCGTGAATACCGCCAAGGCAGATAAATCGACAACATCCGCAACAATGTAATACCGATCCCCATTGCCGCCACCGTTATCGGCAAGTAGTAGGAAAGTTGTATTTGCGTGAGGAGCACCAGCCAAGTCAGCCAGAACCAATGCGTTCCGGTCAACCGCACGTCTTCCGAACAAATCGCGCGTCGACGCGTTCGCCGCCACCAGCTCGGTAGCCTCATCGCCAGGCTCCTTGCGCTGTTCCCACTTCTGCGCGACCATCGCGGAAAAGCGCCAGTAGCGTCAATGCCTCTTCACTGTGCGCCACTCCTTTTCGCAACGGCAATGATACCTGCGGCAGCGTCAACGCAAATGGCCGACCTTCACGCTCACACTGTAAAATCCATGCCGCCAATCGCGACAACCGCATTTCCGTATCGAGCGCCCCCGGTAATTTGTGGTAATCGAGATGTATGAAATGTCGCCCTTCGCCGCCCTCGAACGCTTTGGTGTACCAGCCGACGCCACGCGCAACCGCTTTCCAGGCGATTCGCTGCAACGGGTCACCGCGCTGGTACTCGCGCAATCCGGCGAGGTCTTCATTACCAACGCGCCCCATTCCCGTACCAGCTCGCGGATCGACTCCCTGCGGCAGCGATGGCGGCGCCACTTCCGGGGCAGGAAACACCAAGCCTTCCAGCGAAAAATGCACATACGACCACGCCCGCCATAACCCAAGCGGCGCTTCCGTCGCCACAGTCAACCGCCCCATCGGCAAACGGCCACGCCGGTACGTTGGCCGCGTCAACGTGATCAAGCGTGCACTGACCGCCGACAAATCGAAGCATTGCAACGGTGCTTCTTTCACTGTCAACTGCACACGTTCACGTTCATGATCGCCGCTGTCAATCGACACAGTAAACGTCAACGACCCGCCAGCAAATGCATGACCCGCGCTAACCGCAGTGATCTTCATTCCGAAAAGGTTGCGGAAGGTATGCGTCAGCGTCGCCGCGAACACGCCCAACCACAAAAACGTAATCACAAAGCCGAGCGAGATCGCGTAATTGAGCGACACCAGCAACATCAGCGCAACCGTGAACAAAAAAACCAGTCCCCGCTTTGTCGGCAACAGATAAATACGCCGATGGCGCAATGTCACCGTCCCTTCGTCGTCAGGATAACGGCGCAAGATTTGCCGCTGCCACCAACGACGCAATCCGTGTTCCGGCGCGGGAAAAGATACAGCGAGACCTGGCGTCATGGCGATTTTACGGTAACGCAACCTGCCGCAACAATGCACGCGCCTCCGATTGACCGGAACGTGCGCTGCCCGTCAACCGGTGTCCCGCCACTGCCGGAAACACCGCTTGCACGTCTTCCGGAACAACAAAATCGCGTCTTGCGATCAACGCATACGCACGCGCCGCCGCCAACAACATCAATCCGGCGCGTGGCGACAATCCATGCAACACATGCGCAGGCTTGCCCTCACGCGCCGCGCTTGGCGTCATCCCGCGTGTTGCCGCCAGCAATGCTTGCACATAGTCGAGCAGTGCTGGCGCCACATGCACACGCTCGGCAATCGCCTGCCATTCGAGCAAAGTTGTGCCATCGGCCAGCGGCGATATTTGCGCAATACGCGCACGACGATCGCCGCCGGTCAACAATTCGCGTTCGGCCCGAACATCGGGAAAGCCCACTTCGATCGCCATCAAAAAACGATCGAGTTGCGATTCTGGCAACGGATACGCCCCTTGCTGCTCCAGCGGGTTCTGTGTCGCAATCACGAAAAACGGTTGCGGCAACCGATGCGTTTTCCCCTCTACCGACACCTGCCGCTCTTCCATCGCTTCGAGCAGTGCGCTCTGTGTTTTCGGCGGCGCCCGGTTGATCTCGTCGGCCAGCACCACCGACGAAAAAATCGGCCCTGGGTGAAAATGAAATTCGCGCACCGTGCCGTCGTAAATCGACACGCCCAGCACATCCGCCGGCAGCAAATCGCTGGTGAACTGAATCCGCGAATACGGCAATCCGAGCGTTACCGACAACGCCTGCGCCAACGTCGATTTACCGACCCCCGGCAAATCCTCAATCAGCAAATGGCCGCGCGCCAGCAAACACGTCAACGACATCGTCAGCGGCGCATCTTTGCCGACGACGACCTCGCCCAGTTGCCGCAATATGGCGCTGAAATCGGGGAGTTGAGAAACGGTGGAAGAAACGGCGCGAGGAACGTGTGCAGGCATGAGATTTTCCAGTAACGCAAAAGGACTGCATAAATTTTTATTTTAACCGCAAAATCAGAAATCAGGCGCCAAAAATCGTGGGTTGTAGGGGGCGCCCTTTGATGGCATCAAAACAAATTTTCGGCGCGAAGCGCCGCTGATTTGAATGCTCACGCGAAGGCGCGAAATAAAAAAGGACGGGTTTGAAACCCGCCCCTTGGCTATGCTTTCTTTACGCTCTATGCGTTCTTTATGGTTAAATTTTCTGATCCCTGATGCCTGACACCAACGGCAATCCCGCTTCCACCAACCCCGCCAACAACCCCGCGCCATAGGGAATCACCTCATCGTTGAAATCGTAACGGCTGTTGTGCAGAAAAAGTCCGTGCCGTTCACCGCTACCACCTTGCCCTAACCGCAAATAAGCGCCCGGCTTTTTTTGCAGCATGTAGGAAAAATCTTCGGCTCCCATCGACGGTTCAAGATCGTGAACAACGTTTTCTTCTCCGAGGAGTTGCGCTGCGACACGAGCGGCGAATCGGGCTTGTTGCGCATCGTTGATCGTCGCCGGATCGATCCGGTCATAGCGCAACGTCGCCTTGGCGCCGAAACCTGAAGCGACGGAAACCACCAGTTCACGCAATCGCGCCTCGATCCATTCCTGCGTCTCAGCGTGAAAAGTACGCACGGTGCCGACAAGACGCGCGGTACGCGGAACCACATTCTTCGCATCCATATTGCCCGCCTGCATGCCGCACAGACTGACTACGGCGTGATCGAACGGACTGATATTCCGAGAAACAATCGACTGAACGGCGGTAATGATGTGTCCCGCCACCAACACCGGATCGACGGTCAAATGCGGATGCGCACCATGACCGCCGCAACCTTCTATGTCTATGGTGACATAGTCGCATGCGGCCATGACAGGGCCGGAATGCACTGCCACTTTTCCCACCGGCAAACCCGGCCAGTTGTGCAACGCAAAAATTCGCTCGACAGGAAAACGCTCGAACAAACCATCCGCCAACATGGCTTTGCCGCCGCCTCGTCCTTCTTCAGCCGGTTGAAAAATCAGATAAGCCGTACCGGCAAAGCGGCGCGTTTCCTGAAGATAATGAGCACACGCCAGCAACATGGTTGCGTGTCCATCGTGACCGCAACCATGCATGCGACCGGGCACCGTCGAAGCATGCGGCCGGCTGCTCTCCTCCTGCATCGGTAGCGCGTCCATATCGGCACGCAAACCCATCGAATGCGGTGAGGCTTCACGCCCACGAATCACGGCAACCATGCCGGTCTTCCCGATCCCCGTATGATGCTCGATGCCTAGCGCGGTCAGGCGTTCACTGATCCGCTGCGCCGTTCGGTGTTCCTCGAATCCCAGTTCCGGGTGCGCGTGCAGGTCGCGGCGAAAACGTGTGTAGTCATCCTGCCAGCGGCGGATGTACTCGATCGGATGATCTGAAGAGAAAAACATGGTACAAAACCCTGTGGCAAGCACGATAACCGTCGCAGCGACATGCTTGAACATAACAGCAACCGGAGAAAGGCGCAACGCCCCCATTGACTTCGCATAAACCGCTTAAAAATTCTCTTTCAAACAGCCTTTTCATGTGATAATTTCGCACAATAGGCTTTTCCGCTGTCTTTTTTCACTGTTGCATTTTCACCGCTGGTTTTTTTCACTGCTCAACCGCATCACCCTACGAAAAGGAAAAAACATGGCCTCATTTCTCTATTTCCTGTTGGCTCTCATTATCATCATCGGCGTTTTTCTGGCCGTCATCTACAATCGACTGATCGCCTCCCGAAATGCGTTCAAAAATGCTTTTTCGCAAATCGACGTGCAATTGACGCGGCGCTATGACCTGATCCCGAATCTGGTCGAAAGCGTCAAAGCGTATCTGAAGCACGAACATGAAACGTTGACCGAAGTCACCCGCGCCCGCAACATTGCCTCCGGTGAACTCAAAACCGCCGCCAGCGCACCCGGCGACGCGACGCTGATGCAACACCTGACGCAAGCCAACAATGCGCTGAATTCTTCGCTCGGCCGCTTGATGCTGGTGGTCGAAGCATATCCCGATCTCAAAGCCAGCCAGAACATCTCGCAATTTTTTGAAGAGCTGGCCAGCACCGAAAATCGCGTCGCTTTTTCACGTCAAGCGTACAACGATGAGGTCATGTCGTACAACACGCTATCGCAAATCTTCCCGAACAATATCGTCGCCGGCATGTTCGGCTTCCGCCCGGCGGCGTTGCTTGAGGCGGAAAGCGAAAAACGCGAAGTGCCGAAAGTCCAGTTCTAAGGTCTTTTTTCTCCCGTTTGTGCAATGGATTTTTTTCGCAACCAGCGCCATGCCCACCGGCAAACGCTGGTTTTTCTGGGGCTGTTCGTTCTCATCGTCACGCTGGTCGTCGTACTCACCTCAACACTCGTCTGGCTGGGCTGCGCGATCGTATCGCCTGAAAATCAGTTTTCCTATACAGGTTACACTGCGCTCGTTGTCGCGTTAACCATTCTTGGCGCCTGCATCGTTCGCAGCATAGAACTGCGCAGCGGTGGTGGCGCCGTCGTCGCCCGTCATTTGGGCGGTGAACCCTTGCCCGCCTACCGACTGAATAACATCGACCTCCAGCGTTTCCGCAATATCGCCGAAGAGATGAGTATCGCCTCGCGCACACCGATGCCAACACTGTACTGGCTTCCGAGTGAAAACGCGATCAACGCATTTGTCGCCGGCTTTACGCCCGCCGACGCCGTGCTGGCCGTCACCCGTGGCGCACTGGAACGTCTGAACCGCGATGAATTGCAAGCCGTGATCGCCCACGAATTCAGCCACCTTCTCAACGGCGATATGCGCCTCAACACGCAGGTTTCAAGTTGGCTCTTCGGCATTTATGCCGTTTATACCTACGGTCGCAGTATTTTAAATACCTCACCGCTTGCCACCCATCGCAAAGACCCTGCGTTTCGTCCTGCCGTGTGGCCTCTGGTTTTTGTGTTCGGCGGCGCTTTGACCGCCATTGGCTATATCGGAAAACTGAGCGGTCGCCTGCTGCAAGCCGCCATCTCACGACAGCGAGAATACCTGGCCGACGCTTCCGCCGTACAGTTCACCCGTCAAAAGTTGGGACTGGCTGGAGCGCTCAAAAAAATCTACTTCGATGCATCGCCGTTGCGCACTCCGCAATGCGATTCCTACAACCATTTCTTTCTCAGCGAAGCGGTGAGAACGTCTCGCCTTTTCGCATCCCATCCACCACTCGTTGAACGCATTCGTGCGCTCGATGCTTCGTTCAACCCAGACGATGACTCGCGCACCGCATTGGGCGCCAATCTCGATGTCGATGCGTTGCGCCAAGCGCTGCCATTGTATTTCACGGCAGGTTCCGGTGCTTCCTGCAGCGGACGCGAAACCGCTTTCACCATGCGCGACGGCTTGGCGCTGCTCTTCGCCAACCTGCTGGACACCAACGATGAGGCCGCACGTCGCCGCCAACTTGAAAACATCGACGCCGACTGGGGCAACGACATTGCCTATCAGACCCGTATCCTTGAGCCGGACGTTCACACTCAGGAAATCTACCTGCGGCTAACGCGGTTGCGTCTAATGCTGGTACAGCTTCATACCCTGTCCAATGTACAACAAAAAACATTGCGCCGCACACTGCGTTCCCTGATCGCCGCTGACGACAGCATCTCATTGTTGGAAATCGTCATTGCCCATCTCGTCGATCAATACCTGCACGATATGGCAAACCCCGGCCGTGTCCGAGTGTCAGGCGCTCTGCATCTGGATGAATGCTCAACAGAAATCGCCTTGTTGCAAAGCATCGTTAAAAACCACGAGACGCAAGTGCCCGCACAAGTCGTGCTCGATTCCATCGCCCGTAACGGAAAAACCACAACAACGAATGTCCATACCGTCAGACAGGCTATTGATCATTTAAACCGCCTGACGCTTGACGACAAAAAAAACTTATTTCAAGCGCTTTACGACGCCTGCGACACGCCTTCACAAACACAACAGGAAATCCTTTCACTCCTCGCCGCCTGCCTGCATGCCCCGCCGCTCGAAGCAATGGTTCGCTATCCCGGAAGTGATCTGACATTGGTTTGATTTTGGCACATTAATTTGGATTTTTGATATACCATAGCGCATTACTGCCCAAACCATAAAAACACCATGCGTTATCGCTCACCCGTTGCAAGCTTCGTCCTGATGGCCGGTCTGCTTCTGGCGTTCGCCGCCAAAGCTCAAAACAACATGACCCTTTACGGTGTTATTGATACCGGCATCGAATACCTCAACCACGCATCTCAAGGCAACGGCAGTGTTGTCCGGGTGCCGACACTTTCCGGCAGCGTGCCTTCACGCTTGGGCTTTCGCGGTTCGGAAAGTCTCGGCAACGGGCTTGAGGTCGTCTTCGTATTGGAGAACGGTTTTGCGCCAGATCAGGGCGGACAATTGCAAGGCAGTCGCCTGTTTGGCCGTCAGTCAACACTGGGGTTACGCGGAAACTGGGGACAAATCGATATTGGTCGACAATGGACAACCACTTTCCGTGCAATGATAGACGCCGACGTAATCGGCCCATCAGCATTCAGCCTGGCTTCACTCGACAGCTACCTTCCCAATTCACGGCTTGATAACAGCCTTTCGTATTACGGCGCTTTCGGCGGCCTGACCGTTGGCGGTGTTTACTCCTTTGGCCGCGACGCTTCTCCTGCCAGCAACTGCGGCGGAGAGCAAGGTAACAGCGCATGCAATGGCTGGGCGGCATTGATCAAATACAACGACAACGCTGCGCGGTGGGGCGCTGCTGGCGCTTATGAAGAAATTCGTGGCGGCCCCAATGCCGCGCCGCTTACCGTCGTACCGGGCGCAGCCGGTATCGCCTTCAATCATTCCCGCGATAAAGACCAACGTTATCACCTGAACGGTTACGTCAAAATCGCCGATGCCAAAATCGGCGGCGGTTGGCTGTATCGAAACATTGATGCAAACGCCCGTCGTCTGCACACCAACCTCTATTACCTCGGAGTCAGCGTACCGATACAAAACACAACCCTCGACGGCCAAGTGTCTTACATGGACAATCCCTCCTACGGCAGCAAAGCAACGCTCCTCGTCCTGCGCGCCACCCACGCTTTTTCAAAACGAACGGCAGCCTACATCTCGGCAGGATATATCAACAACAACGGTAATGGCCCAGCCTATTCCGTATCCGCCTCATCAATGGCTGTTCACTCCCCCAAGCCGAATCAAAGCCAGATCGGCACACTCGTCGGGTTGAGACATGCGTTTTGAAAGCGGTATCTGATTTGATGCTTTTGCAGCCTTTCTTCGTATAACGCTACCTGTTCCATTCAACTCCATGCCAAACCCTCCACCACTAACCCTTCCCATTGGCCACCGCAGACTTTTGCTGCACTGCTGTTGTGCGCCTTGTTCGGGTGATGTTATCGCGTCGCTTGCTGACGCCGAAATTGATTTCAGCGTCTTTTTCTACAACCCGAACATTCATCCCGAGCGCGAATACCTGATACGCAAAGAAGAAAACAAACGTTTCGCCGAACAATGCAGCATCACTTTCATCGACGCCGATTACGATACCGATGCCTGGTTTTCCCGAACAAAGGGATTGGAAAACGAACCCGAACGCGGTGCGCGTTGCACGCAATGCTTTAACCTCCGGTTTGAGCGCACGGCGCTTTACGCACATGAACACGACTTCACCGTCTTTGCAACGTCGCTCGGTATGTCGCGCTGGAAAAACCTCGATCAAATCAACGCTTGCGGCCAGCGCGCCGCAAGTCGCTACCCCGGGCTTTTATTCTGGGCACACAACTGGCGCAAAGGCGGCGGCTCGGCACGCGCTGTTGAACTTGCCAAACGCGAACATTTTTACCGTCAAAAATACTGCGGCTGCGTGTATTCGTTGCGGGGATCGGAGGACAGGGATCAGCAAGCATAGCCCGGACAAGGGCGGATAAGCCGCAAAGCGGCGCAATTCACCGTTTCCCCTCGACGCGAAGCGCCACTCGATTCCTGGATTGCGCTTCGCTTATCCAGGCTACGCTTGCTATGTGGGCCAGGACGTTGTACGCAATTTGGCGGAGACAGCGTGAGTAAAGCAAACATAGCGCAATTAACATACAATAAATTTATAGATTATGACAACATTAGTATTAGGTGCGAGCGGAGCGACAGGGAAACATTTGGTTGAACAGTTGTTGCTAATGGGACAGCACGTAAAAGTAGTC
>JAITMR010000001.1 GCA_031277215.1 Burkholderiales bacterium | reverse complement strand
AACGCTCGAATCGCTCTGGAACTACACAGGGGACTTGCTCTACGAGTGCACGCCTACTGAGTGTAACAATTACTTCGTATCATGCGGATACTTAAACACTCAAATCTAAAACGCTCTAGTTAGGTCGTCAACGCACGAGGGAAGAATGGCTACTAAAAAAAAGACAAAAACAGGCTGGGGATTCGTCGTTAAGCGTGCGAAGGTTTTGCCGAAGCCGCTATATCTTCGTTTCGATGATGAGTCAGAAGGTGATGCGTATGTGTCACGCCTTGAACGCTTGCTGGATGCGGGCGTTGCGCCTTCGCGTGAAATAAAAAGGACGGGTTTGAAACCCGTCCCTTGTACAAAATCCGATCCCTTGTTTCAGTGTACGGTTGTCGGCGTCAGCGATTTTTGTATGGTTTCCAGTAACTCTTCTTCCTGGTACGGCTTGCCAAGATAGGCATCAACGCCGAGCTCCTGCGCCCGCATCCGATGTTTGTCGGCGGTACGCGAGGTGATCATGATGATCGGAATGTTTCGGGTTTTGGCGTCGCCCTTCATCAGTTTCGCAAATTCAAATCCGTCCATCTTCGGCATTTCGATATCGAGAAGGATGATATCGGGTCGTCGTTCGTTGACCGCTTGCAGGGCTTCGAAGCCGTCTCTGGCGGTTTCTACGGCGTAACCTTCCCGCATCATCAGGCGCGAGGTAACTTTGCGAATGGTCAGGGAATCATCGACGATCAGCACCAATGGCGCGGTGACTTCTTCGAGTTTCTGCGCTGCTGATTCGGCCACAAACGGAGGAATGTGTGAGCGTTGCGACAACTGGATCGGGTTGATGATCAAGACGATTTCACCGTCGCCGAGAATGGTGGCGCTCGACAGGCCGGTGACACGCGCCAGTTGTGTGCCAGCGTTTTTGATCACGACTTCCTGATTGCCGACCATGTGATCGACGTGAATGGCTACTTGTCCCTGTGCTGTGCGCAGGAAGATCACCGGGTTATAGCGACGGATCTCCGGCACAGTGTCGCCGCGTTCGACCAGCCGATCGAAATAGTAGAACGGATAACGTTGGCCGCGACGCTCGACTTCGCCGATTTCGTACATTTGAGCCAGCGCTTTTTCGGTGACGTGTTCGACTTGCTCGACCATCATCACTGGAATAGCCCAACTGCGGTTCTGAGTACCGCGAATCAGAACTGTCTGCGCTACCGCAACGGTCAAAGGCAGGTACAGGGTGAATGTTGCGCCGCGCCCTAAAACGCTCGATACTTCGACGCGGCCTCCCAATGAGACGACTTCGTTGCGAACGATGTCAGTGCCGAGCCCACGCCCTGATACTTGCGTGACTTTCTTCGAGGTGGTAAATCCGGGCTCCAGGATCAACTCGAACAGTTTGGCATCGCTGACGGCTTCATCGTCGCTCAAAAGCCCTCTTTCGATGGCTGTTTTCCGAATTTCTTTCGGGTCAAGACCGATGCCGTCATCGGAAAACGCGATCACGATTTCATTGCCGATCTGGCGAACGGTAATGGTAATTTCTCCCGTTTCCGGTTTGCCGGCGGCACGGCGCACTGTCGGCGGTTCGATGCCGTGGGCGAGCGCGTTTCGCAACAAATGCTCAAGTGGCCCCACCAACTTTTCCAGTACTGCTCTGTCCAGCCCGTGATGCGCACCCTCGATTTCGAGGTTGGCACGCTTTTGCAATTCTTTCGACAGCGTTCGCAGGATGCGGTACAGCCGCCCTGTCACATTGGAGAACGGGACGGTTCGCACCGAAAACAACGCTTGCTGCACATCGCGCGATATTCGGGCTTGCGACAACAATGCGAGATTCGTCGTGTCCAGGTGCGCCAGCAACGCCTGCTGAACAGTCGATACATCGTTGACACCTTCGGCAATTGAACGAGTAAGTTCTTGCAACCGGGTATAGCGGTCAAACTCAAGCGGATCGAAATCTCCCTGGACGTTTTGCATCTGCTCCAACTGCGCCTGAATTTGCGATTCCGCTTCGATTTCGATCACCCGAACGTGATTGCGCAGACGGATAACGCTGTTGGTCAACTCCAGCAGGTTGTTCTTGAGACCGCGCAGCTCACCCTCGGCGCGTGTTCGGGCAATGATGATTTCGCCCGCTTCGTTGACCAACCGATCGATCTTCGCTGCCGATATGCGCAACTGCCCTTCTTCGGATGCCGACGCTGCCAGAGTTGTTGATGGCGCTGCCAATGGCGCTGTCGGTTGCAGTATCGGCAACCAGGGTGCTGTCGGCGCTGTCAAGTCCGTTTTTTCAGCAATCGGAGCGACGCCTTCCTCTGTCTCTTCGCGTTCTTCTTGATCCGTCAACCACGGTAAAACCACGTTAACGTCGCCGGCGCGCAAGCGATCAAAGACGTAGCCGATCCGGTCGAGATGGGTTTCCAGTGCTTCAAAATACACCTCGCCTGTTCCGGCACCTTCGGCCAGATACGTTTCCATCCGGTGCGCCAGTTCGCCCAGGCGCATCGCGCCAACCATTCGGGCGCTGCCTTTAAACGTGTGCAGATTGCGCTTCAGTTTAAGTTGAAGCTCAGTATCTTCAGGCGATTGTTGCAGCTGCCGCAGCAACTCGCCGGTCTGCAAATACAGCTCGCTTCCTTCTTCGAGGAGGAGCGGCAAGAGCTGCGCGTCAATTTCATCGTGCAATGACAACAACTCGGCGTTGGCATCTTCGCCGCTTTCTTCTGCCAGCGGCGTTGCAGATGGTTTTTGCAACATCGGCAGTACCGGAAGCTCCATGCTCGGTGTTGGCGCTGTTGCCAACGCTTCTGCTTCTGTCGGCACTTCAGAAAGTTCTTCCGGTAACGGCAGCGCTTGTTCGGCTACGACCGGACTCTCGCTTGACTCTTCCTGCTCCTTTTGCGCTTTGGCATGAGCCTCGGCCAGAGCGGCGGTGATTTGTTGCCGCAAAGCCTCGATTTCCACTTCGATGGCTTCGGCTTCCCGCAATTCGGCCGGAGCGAACGCCTGGCGTTGACGAATTCGGTCAAAAAACAATCGCAAGCCGGCAATGGCACGCGCGACCACTGGAACCGTTCTCGACGTTACCGTTTCTCCCTGTCGTCCGCATTCTCCGATGGCGAGCAACAGCAATTCCAGCGCTTTGGCAACCTTGGCGACTTCGGGAAAACCAACGGCCAGATGCGCTCCGGCCAACGTATGCGCAGCGCGAACCATGGCCGAAGACGGTGTGCACAGAGCGTCGAGCCGCATCAAATCCTGCTCGTGATTCAGCGCAGACCAATGCTGTTCGTTTTCCTCGGTAAACAGATCAAACAACACCTTTGACAGCACGACCTCGCCGATTCTGACTTCTTTCTTTGCGGCGACTGTCGGAACCGTTTCTTCTTCGGGCGGTTCTTCCGTAAGCGCGACGGCAGTTTCTGCTCCGGACATTGTCGGCGGAACTTCGAAAACGTCTTGCAAAACGGGGAGCGCTTCGTCGGCAGGCTTCGCTTTTTCTTCTGCCTGTTTGCTTCTTAATTTCGTCAAATCGATTTGCAAAGAAACGGAGCCATCGGCGCGTTCCGTCGCCGTAACCGGTTTTGCTTGGCGGCGTACGTCATCGGGAACTTTCTTGAACGACGCGATATCGATTACAAGCGAAATCTCGTCCTCGCTGTCCCGAGCTTGGCCGCCTTGGGACGCCGTGCTTATTTCCGTATCGGGTTTTTCGATAGCGGTTAGCGCAACGGGAGGCTCAATCTCTTTTTCCGCCTCTGCCGCCTCAACCATTTCTGCCCCAAGCATTTCTGTTTCAAACGTTTCCGTTTCAAACGTTTCTGTTTCGAGCAGTAGATTTTCGTCAGAAATCGGGACAGCGGAAGGCTCAACTTCTTCTTCCACGATCGCCTCAGTGGGCGCTTCAGCGATTGCCTCAGTGACTGCTTCAGCCTCCGTTGTTACTTCAGGCAACGGAGGCGAAAGCTCCCACGTCTCCCAGTCTGTTTCCGGGTTTTTCGCTTCCGGCACCGTTTCGAGCGCCTCCTCAGGCGCTTCCTCAGGCTTTGCGTCCGCTACTGTTTCGGGTGCGCTTTTCAGGATGGCTGCGAAAGGTGTTTTTTTTTGTGCCGTTTCGTTGTCTGGTGATGTTGGCGGCGGTGTTGTCGAATCCAGTTCATGTGCTACCGCGTTGATGGCCGCGTAAAGCCCGGAAGGATCCGGGCTGATCGTCTTGTTTTTGATGAGGGCGTTCACCCACTGGCGGAATTCGCGCTCCGCTATCTCAATCATCGCCAGCACGGTGGCCGTTGCCGGATAACCTTTTTCAAGCAGTTGGTTGTGGATTTTTTCGACGTCGTAAGCCAGCTCTCCCAACTCGGTCAATCCAACCATCCGCCCCGAACCCTTCAGCGTGTGAAACGCACGGCGAACGGTTCGCAGCGCTTCATGGTCGTGCGGATGCTTGAGCAGTTGCGCACGGCGCTCAAGAACACCGTCGAGCACTTCAATCGCTTCCTGCAAGTAAATATCGAGCAGTTCCGCATCGAGTTCGCTGGCGTCAACCTGCATCAGCCGTTGTGTTTCTTCTGACGGCACCGCCACAACGGTTGCGGTTTCGGACAATGCCGACAGCAGCGCCGGAATTTCGGCAAAGGCATCTGCTTCTATTCGCTCGCGGATCGCTTTGACTTTATCGGTCAGTGCGGCATCGCCGACCAGTTTGGCGTCATCGCCGAGCGTTAGAATGATTTTTTCGATATTTCTTCGCAGCACACCTGCCTGCGGGCTTTGCCGCAATTGTTGAGCAAGCACTTGCAACCGCGAGATGTCTCTTTCAACAGAGGCTTCGATCGACAGTGCCAGAGCAGGCTCTGTTTCGGTCTTCTCTTCGGGAATTTTTTCTATTTCGGGAGTGATTTGCTGTTGTTGCGCCACGTCGGCATCTGCCGCCGCGTCTCCTGCCAACTGCCGCTGTCTTTCCTGTTGCCGTTCCAGCAGCGGCAGAATCATTTCTTCGCGCTGTGGACGCTGTTGTTCAATCGCTTCAATGTAAAAGCCCAACGCCGACAGCGATTCCGCCAGCAGTTCAAAACCTTTATGGTCAAGAACCGTCTCAGGCTCAATGTAATGAGCGATTTGCGTCATGCACGCCGTCAACAGGCGATCGGCGTTGTCCAGCCCCAAAATACGCAACGCTCCGCTAATTTCCCGGCCATCCCGTGTCAATTCTTTCAATCCCGCGCGTTTGTTATTGTCGCGGAAAAAAGCATCGAGTTCCTGCTCCATGTGCCGCAGGTTGGCTTGAATGTCTTGCGCCACTTGCGCCAACAAAAGGCGGTTCTGCGCACGTTCCGACAGTGCCGCCAACGCCGGAATATCCAGTGCCGGCAATGGTCGGTTGGCCAACGCCGCGTCAATCCGCGCACTTATCACGCGAACGTTTTCCGAGAGTCCTGTGATCGGAGTCCCCTGTTGCGCGAAGACGTCTTCGGCAAACAACAGCGCCATTGCGTATTCCATTGCTACCGGTTCGGGAACATCTTGCACCGTCAACAAATCGCTGCCCTTGAGCAGGCTCGAAAACAGCAATTGCATTTCAGGGTAGGTTGATTGGGCAGCCTTGTCACACAACACCTGCAAACCGTCGCGGAACTTCGGAAATTGATCAATCTGACCGCTCATCAAACGCTGCCAAAGGTTCTTGGCTTCTGCCGCCAGCCCCTGCGCCTCTCGCGTCGTTCGTAACGTCGTGAGCGTATCAATCGCCGGACCGTCGCCTGTCACGCTTGCCGGCAACAATGCCTTCAGCCGGTAATGCTCTTGTATCTGACGAACACGTTCGCTAACCGGCGCACTGATGGCCAGGAAATACAAAGTTTCCCGTTGCAGCCGTTCGGCCACGCTGCCGCTGCCGTCGATCAAGCGCCGGATTTGCAAGTCGATCCGTGCCAGCAAATGCTTCAGCAAAAACGTATCGGCTACGGCTTTTTCTCGCACCGCGTCGAACAACGCTGTCGCCATCCACCAGAAGGTGCGCACTGAGTTCTGCGGTGTTACCACTTCAATATTTTCTGCCGCTTCGCGCATTGCTTCGGCGCCCTTGATGTCGCCACGCAGCCAAGCCAGCAATCCCCGCTCGTACAAACGCCGTTCCCTGACAAGAAAAGCCGGAAATTGCGCCGCTTGAATGGTGTGCCGCGAGCCGCCGTCATCGCGTCTGATCGACAGATCAGGACAGAACAGATCAGCGGGGTGGCTGATTTTCACCCCGCGCGAACGCTGCATCGCTTCGTATTCAGCGTACAGACTGAACGGCACCAGCGGTGCGCCGTGTACAAGCTCCGTCAGGAAATCCTTTAATTTGCGGCAGGCGCGAACGATGAGCGCGGTAATGGAAGCAACTTCCGGTTTTGAAACACCGCTGCCCAGACGCTCCAGCTGCTGTTCAATTTCATCGGTATAGGCTTGCAGCGCATCCAGCCCCACCATGTGGATGGCGCCAGCCGCTTGACGAAAATGCGTCCGCGCCCGCTGCAACGGCGAGGTATCTCCCGAAGCGGGATCGAAGGCTTCTAACGATTCCAGCGTACGAATGAGGCTCTGATCAATCTCGCCCTGCACCCAGGACAATGGACCGATATCAAATTCAGGATAGACGTCAGTGACCACTGGTGAACTCTCCTTTTTAGTAAGCCGCTTTTCCGCAATAACCTGACCTGAGCACGTTGCCGCTCAATCAATCTTGAAGCCGGACACCGCTGCCCGCAACTCTGCCGCCACTTGCGCCAGTTGACCGATCGATATGGTCGTTTGTTCAGTGCCTTGCGTAGTGTCCTCAGTCGTTGTCAGAATACCGGCGATACCAGCGCGAACTTCTTCCACCGACGTTGCCTGCGCCTGCGTTTGATGCGAGATGCCCTGAATCAGTTGGGCTAGGGTATTCGACACCCGCTCGATCTCCGCCAACGCCTGACCGGCTTCTTCGGACAGCCGCGTTCCTTCCACCACCCCGGAAGTCGAACGTTCCATTGCCGATACGGCATCTTGCGTATCAGCCTGAATCGTTTTTACGATCGCCTCAATCTGCTTGGTCGCTTCACCCGAACGTTCCGCCAAACGTTGCACTTCTTCCGCCACCACTGCGAAGCCGCGACCGGCTTCACCGGCAGCCGCCGCCTGAATGGCTGCGTTCAGCGCCAACACGTTGGTTTGCTCGGTAATGTCGGAAATCAGCCCCACGATTTCACCGATTTCCAGCGATGACTCGCCAAGACGCTTGATTCGCTTGGCGGTTTCCTGAATCTGGGTGCGGATATCGCTCATGCTTCCGATCTGGCTGCGTACCGCTTCACCGCCTTTACCGGCGGCTTCCAACGATTGCTGCGCCACTTGCGCTGACTGCGTTGCCGATTGCGCGACTTCGCTAATCGACTGCGTTACTTTCAGCACGGTGTTGGCCGTCCTCCGAATTTCCTGGCTTTGGTGTTGTGACGCCACATACAACTGCTCGGAGATTTTCTGTGCTTTCTCGGTTTCTTGCGTCACCTGGTCAGCGGCCTGGTTGATGCCGCGGATCACCGACGACATTTCGTCGAGCGTGAAATTCAAAGCGTCGGCAATCGCGCCGGTGATTGCCTCACTCACTGTTGCCCGTGTCGTCAGGTCGCCCTCAGACATTTGTGAGGTTTCGTCAAGCAACAACAAAATCGCTTCCTGGTTACGAACATTTTCATGCTCGCTGGCGCGAATCTGGGCGCGTGTTTCACGAACGATCACCCGTCCCAAATACAGCAGAATGATGGCCGCCAGCAACGCCAGAACGGCGAACGCCACGAACGCCATCTGGGAAAAGCCTTGCTTCGAATATTCATGTGCTAACTCGGCAGCGGTCTTCCCAGTCCTGGCGGTTTGCGCCCGCGCACGCTCTTTGACGTTCAGAAATTCGGAAAAGCCACTGGCGTTCGCCAAGGTGGCATCCAGCGCTCTTTCGAACGGCTCTGCCGCCGTCAGGAATTCTCCCAGCGTGAGGCGTGAGGTCTGTGTCCGCAACCCCGGGTCGCGCAACAAGCGTGTCGTCAGGCTGCGATAATAAAGCGTATCTTCGCTCAGTTTTGCCAATACGGCTTCATCAAGATACAAATTAGTCAGCAAAGAATCGGAATAACGCGACAATCGCTGCACAGTCCCATCGAGTTGCGTCGCCAATTCCGCCAGCGCAACAGATTCACCGTCGCGCAAAACCTGCTGGCCGACGGCTCGTGCCTGCACGAAAGGCGCCCCATCGCTGGTGCCGGTCATCGCCGTGTACGCCTCGCTCAAGCGATCAATCAGGTCTCTTTGCGACTGCAATATACTCAAATCGCGCGCAATCGGCTGCCATTCTTCCTGCAACTGTTTGAGAAGTCGGTCGATCGTCGGCGTAGATGCATATTGCAGTATCTGGAAACGGCGGCTCTCGCTTGCCGGAAGCTCCGCCAGCGCGTTTTCTATCTTTTGGGCGTTCTGACGTAAACGCACCAGCGCCTGGCTGCCGTTACGCGCCGTCAACTGCTCCAGCTCGTTGGTCATGACGATTAATGCTTCACCTGCGCCCGCCGCCACCGCGCCATGGCGCGAAGCTTGCGTTATCTCACGATACTGCAGGAAACCAACCACCGCCAGCGCCAGGAAAACAAAAAACAGCGCTATCGTGCCTCTCGCCAATATGACCGGGATCGATACTTTTTTTACCAGGGGGTTCTCAAGTGCCATACGCCCTCCGCCTCTACCTTCTCTTGTCAGTCCATCAAGAAATCAATGTTTTATTAACGCCCAATATGCTGGAACTCGGAATCTTGCGCCAGCTTGCCCAAGTCCACTTCGTGCCAGACATGACCTTCGGCGTCCATCCAGTTCTGCACATTCCATACTTTGTCCTGCGTTCCCTGCCCGGTCGGCGCAAAGCCTTTAACGCTACGCAATCCATACACCTGTTGAACCAGAAGCGCCGCATTAACCGCTCCGGTATTGCGGGAAAGCAATACCAACCGCGTTTCCGTATTGTGCGTCACCGGCGTTTTACCCAGGAACGACGAAAAATCGATCACGCTGTACAAATTGCCGCGAACATTGGTCAACCCCAGAAACCACGACTGAGTCATCGGCACCGACGTAATCGGCGGCGACACAAGGACTTCCTCCGTTTGCTGCAAGCGGCACAACCAGCGTTCGCTGCCCGCCGAAAAACCCAGTTGCGACACAACGCCTTCTACCGTCGCCGGTATCATCATCCGCGAGACCAGTTCGTTCTGGAAGGCTCGCAGATCGGTGCGTTTGGCGGAGCGTGATTTTGGCGTCGCAGAACTCATGTTGTCGCTACCGTCAGCGTTTCAAGCATTCGTCGATCTTGGCAAGCAGCTCGTCTTTTTTGACCGGCTTGGTAAGATACTCACAGGCGCCCTGGCGCATTCCCCAGATACGATCCGTTTCTTTGTCTTTGGTGGTGCATAGCAATACCGGGATATTCTGGGTTTCCGGCGTCCGCTGCAAGACCCGGGTGGCCTGAAAGCCGTTCAGCCCAGGCATGACCACGTCCATCATCACCAAATCCGGTTTGACATCCTTGGCTTTGGCAATACCGTCTTCGCCGCTGTTGCTTTGGAAAACCTCATGCCCACCCTGAATGAGGTATTCACTCAGCACATGCCGTTCCGTCTGTGAATCATCAACTACCAGAATTCTCGCCATAACCCCACCTGCATTCAAACATCATTCTCCAAACCCGTTGATCGTACTCTTTCATACGCTTTACGGTCGCCGCCGCACATAAGTAGCCACAGCCTTTAACAATTCGTCTTTGGTAAAAGGTTTGGTCAGGTACAAATCCGAACCCACCATCCGACCACGTGCGCGGTCGAACAGCCCGTCCTTTGAGGACAACATGACCACTGGAGTGTTCTTGAACTTGGCGTTGCGTCGCAACAATGCGCAAGTTTGATATCCGTCCAGCCTCGGCATCATGATATCGACGAAAATCAGATCCGGTTTTTGATCGGCGATCTTGGCCAGCGCGTCAAATCCGTCTTCGGCCAAAATCACCACACATCCCGCTTGCAGCAAGAAAATCTCGGCGCTGCGCCGGATGGTGTTGGAATCGTCGATCACCATTACCTTAATACCCGCCAGTTGATCCGTTTCCATCAATACCCTTCCTTTTCTTCAAAACGACTCTCTCTGGAAGATTCCCAGAGCCACCGTCCTTCCTTTTCCGCGGGGTAGCGCAGTTTACACATCTTGGGATTTTGCCATGTTTCTTAGGCAATTTTCCAGCGAAAACGCTTCAACTCTCCGATAAAGTCTGTGATATGCCACATTCCCAACACCTGCGCCCGATGAATGACGCATCTAACGCCCGAGAAACATCGTATAAGCCGGGTTGTGAGTTTCTTCGACATAGTCATACCCGAGGTTCTTCAGGAACGCCTGAAACGCCTCGTCGTCGTCGGGCGGCACCTGAATGCCTGCCAACACCCGGCCATGATCGGCTCCGTGGTTGCGGTAATGGAACAGGCTGATGTTCCAGCCGACGCTCATTTTGCTCAGAAAGTGGAGCAGTGCACCCGGGCGCTCGGGAAACACGAATCGGTACAAGCGCTCATCGTCGGCCTCCGGCGCATGCCCGCCGACCAGGTGGCGAATGTGCAGTTTCGCCATCTCGTCGTTGGATAAATCGTGCGCCCCAATGCGCTGCGCTGCAAACTCGGCCAGCAGCCATTCCTTCTCCTGCCGGTCGCGCACTTCGACGCCAGCGAAAATGTGGGCAACGTTGGGATCGGCGTAGCGGTAATTAAATTCGGTGATGGCGCGGCGCCCAATGATTTCGCAAAACGCCCGAAAGCTGCCAGGTCGTTCGGGAATGCTGATAGCGAAGATCGCTTCGCGCATCTCGCCCAATTCGGCGCGTTCGGCGACAAAACGCAGCCTGTCAAAATTCATGTTGGCGCCACTGGCGATCGCCACACAAGCCGCCGTCGGTGCGCCGTGCATCTCGATCCAGCGTTTGGCGCCCGCCACGGCCAACGCGCCTGCCGGTTCCAAAATTGAGCGCGTATCGACGAACACATCCTTGATGGCTGCGCAGACTTCATCAGTGTCACACAGCACGATCTCGTCAACGTATTCCTGCACCAGCCGGAAGGTTTCTTCGCCGACCCGTTTGACCGCCACACCATCGGCAAACAGCCCAACATGGGCGAGCGTCACCCGTTCACCTGCCCTGACCGACCGCGCCATCGCATCGGAATCGATCGGCTGCACCCCGATGACTTCGATATCGGGACGCACCTGTTTCACATAAGCGGCGACCCCGGCGATCAGCCCACCGCCGCCGATCGGCACGAAAATCGCTGAGATTCCGTCTTGATGCTGGCGCAAAATCTCCATGCCGATGCTACCTTGTCCAGCGATCACATCGGGATCGTCGTAAGGATGAATGAACGCCGCACCGGTCTGCGCCTGCAACGCTAGCGCATGCTCGTAAGCTTCGTTATATGATTCACCGTGCAGCACGACCTGAGCGCCGCGCTTCGCTACGGCTGCAACCTTGATCTGCGGTGTCGTTTCCGGCATCACGATAGTTGCTCTGCATCCCATCCGTTGCGCCGCCAAAGCCACTCCTTGCGCGTGGTTGCCAGCGGAGGCGGCCAGGACACCGCGATCGCGTTCACCCCGGCTCAGTTGCGCCATCTTGTTGTAAGCGCCGCGCAGCTTGAACGAAAACACCGGCTGCTGATCCTCGCGTTTCAGCCACAACGGCACACCGATCCGCGCCGACAGTACCGGCAAAGGATCCAGCGCCGATTCTTCTGCGACGTCATAAACTTTGGCGGTCAGGATTTTTTGCAGGTAATCCCGCATGACAGCATTCTTTCGTTAACCCAGTTGATAAGCATAGCAGATTCAAGCGTCGGATGCCGAAAAAGGCGCCCGGAATCAGCGCTCGGAAGTCAAAAAAACCGAAGGTCGAGAGAGGGGAGGAGGGAAGCAATGCGCCCGACTATCTACGCCTATCAAGGGAAACGCAGTTCACTATACAATTCAACCCTGTCACTCCAAACGGTTTTCGTGATGCGTTCTCCTTTTGTCCCGCCTCCTGCTCAGGCCACGCTGGCTGTTGTCGATCTTGGCTCCAACAGTTTTCGTCTCGAACTCGGTGAGATGCGCGGTCAGCAAATTCGCGTGCTGGAAACCTTGCGTGAAATGTTGCGCTTCGGCGGTGGACTGGACAAAAAAAACCGCATTACTGCCGCCACCCGCCGCCGGGCGTTGATGTGTCTTGCCCGCTTTGGCGAGCGCCTGCGCGATTTCGACCCTTCGCACGTTCGGGTCGTCGCCACCAACACCTTCAGAATTGCCGCCAACGTTGACGATTTCCTGCCCGAAGCCGAGATGACTCTCGGCTTTCCGATTGAAGTCATCTCCGGCTACGAGGAAGCACGCCTTATTTTTCTCGGCACTTCCTACTGTCTGCCGCGCGCCTCGACGCAGCGACTGATTATGGACATCGGCGGCGGATCGACCGAATTCATCATCGGCCAAGGCCGTCAGCCGCAGAAACTGGAGTCGCTCAAACTCGGTTGCGTCAGCATGAGCAAACGGTTCTTCGCCAAAGGCAGATTGTCGGCAGTCAATTTCAAAAAAGCCGAAACCTACGCGCGTGCCGAGATCGAACCGATTGCTCGCGCTTTCGACCGCAAATGTTGGCACGAAGCTTTCGCCTCGTCGGGAACGGCGCTGGCGTTGACGGAAATTCTTGAGGCCAACAGTTTTTCACCCGGCGGCATTACCCCCGACGGATTGACGGCGTTGCGCAAAAAAATGATCGCCGGCAAAACGCTTGGCAACCTGAAACTGGCAGCGTTGAAACCGGAGCGCACGCCGGTGCTGGCCGGAGGGTTGGCAATCATGCGTGCCGCGATGACCGAGCTGCGCATTCCGCGCATCGATCCGGTTGGCGGCGCGATGCGTCTTGGCGTCCTCCATGAATTGCTGGGGCGTCATCACGACCACGACAGCCGCGATGCCACCGTCAATCTGTTGCTTGAGGATTACCAACTCGACCGTCCGCACGTTCGCCGTATCGCCGTGCTGGCGCTGGAACTGTTCCGGCAGCTTCATCCGAAAGCCGACGTCGCTGATGCGCAAATACTGCAATGGGCGGCACTGTTGCACGGCATCGGCGCCTCGATCTCGCATGTCGGTTATCACAAACACAGTGCCTACATCCTGCAACACCGCGACATGCCCGGCTTTTCATCCGCCGAACAAAAGCGTCTGGCCGTGCTGGCGCTTACTTGTCGCGGCAGCCTCAGTAAAGCCACGCCGTACTTACAGGAAACGACGCTACGTGCGCAAATCCTGACATTGCGGCTGGCGCTGCTCTTTTATCGCGCTCGACGACCGATCGACTTACCTGCCATCCAGTTACGCATGCGCGGCAAAACACTGTACTACCACCTAAGTGCCCGCTGGCTTGCCACCCATCCGCTGACCGAGCATCTGATCGACAAAGAGCGACACGAATGGGAAGCGGCAGGATGGCAGTGGAAAGAAAAGCGGTTTCGTTGAATTACGCGAAGACGCGAAGAAAGCTCCGTCATTCCCGTGAAAAGGGTTTTTTCTCCGCGCTTTCGCATCTCCGCGTGAAAGCATCCTGAGCCGTCAGCTCTTCAAACGCAGAAAACGCCGCGCCGCAGCCCACCATGTTTCCGGCACACCGATCAGCGCCAGCGCCAACGACATCAATCCGATTCCGGCGGCTTCCGCGCTATCGGGTTTTTCGCTCAGCAGCCACCACGCCCACAGCACGCTCATGATCGGGATGATTAATGTTGAAAGTCCCGCTACTCCAGCCGGCAATATGCGCAGAATGAACAGCCACAAAGCCCAGCACAGCGCCGTTGCCAGTACCGCGTTGTAACCCAGCGCCAACAACAGATGAGATGACCAGATGATCGGCGCTTCATGAGTCGCAAACGCCAGCACCGACAACACAGCGGCGCCAACCGCCATTTGCCAGGCAAGCAAGTTCAACAGGTCGATGTTCTGATGGCGTTTGGCGACGATCGCACTGGCCGCCCACGACGCGCCCGAAGCCACCGCCAGAAATGAACTCAGCAACGTTCCTTGCCACTGCCAAGGTTGGACGACCAGCAGAAAGCCGAGCGCCGCAATCGCGGTAGCGACATGCTGAACCAGGCGAGGCTTTTCTTTCAGGAACAGCGCGGCCAGCAGAATTACCCAAAAGGGCATCGTATAGACAAGCACCGCCGTTTTACCGGCATCGCCCGCGACCAGCGCCAGTTGCGACAGCCCGCTCATTCCGACAGTCTGCAACAGCCCAATCCACAACACCGGCTGCCACGGTGGCGGTTTCAATGAGCGCCCCGACAACGGCAACATCACCAGTAGAAGTAACGCGCCAAGAGCGCAGCGCAACGCAACAAATTCGAGCGCTCCGATGTAGGGCAGCACCGATTTCATCACCACCCAGTTGGAACTCCAGATCAACGCCAGAACGATCAGCGCCAGCACTGCGAGTCCCATGACTTTACGGTTTTGCATGGTTTTCAGAACTTGTGCAAACGAAGCGTGTCATTCTGCGCGAAGTCGCAGAATCCATAAAACCTTTCGTGGTTCACTCTTTTTCATCAAATCCAC
This sequence comes from Burkholderiales bacterium, assembly GCA_031277215.1. Taxonomy (GTDB): domain Bacteria; phylum Pseudomonadota; class Gammaproteobacteria; order Burkholderiales; family Casimicrobiaceae; genus UBA931. Next base: position 12,742 of record JAITMR010000001.1, on the reverse strand, counting down.
AAAACCCCATCCCCTCCCAAGTTCTCCTCTTCAAGGGGAGAGCTTGTCTATGCTTCGCTTCGCGGCTTTGCGCCTTCGCATGAGGCAAAAGTCCCCTTTTCAAAAGGGATGGCCGCCGAAAACGGACGGGGGTTTGCTCTTTGCGGTTAAAAAAGAAAAGGGCGGGTTTGAAACCCGCCCCTGCATCACATCCGCTCAATCATTGCTTTTCCGAATCCCGAACACGAGACTTGATTCGCGCCTTCCATCAGGCGTGCGAAATCGTAAGTCACCTGCTTTGCCTGAATCGCTTTTTCCATCGACGCGATGATGAGATCGGCCGCTTCAAACCAGCCTATGTGACGCAGCATCATTTCTGCCGAAAGAATGATCGACCCGGGGTTGACGTAATCTTTACCGGCGTATTTCGGCGCTGTTCCATGTGTTGCTTCGAACATCGCCACTGAGTCCGACAGATTGGCGCCCGGCGCGATGCCGATACCGCCGACCTGCGCCGCCAGCGCGTCGGAGATGTAATCGCCGTTCAAATTCATGGTGGCGATCACGCTGTACTCAGCGGGACGCAACAGAATTTGTTGCAAGAAGGCATCGGCGATTACGTCCTTGATCATGATTTCTTTGCCGGTTTTCGGGTTCTTGAATTGACACCACGGGCCGTCGTCGATTAACTGTGCACCAAATTCTTTTTGCGCCAACGCATAACCCCAATCGCGGAACGCGCCTTCGGTGTATTTCATGATGTTGCCTTTGTGCACCAGCGTCACCGATGGTTTGTCGTTGTCGATGGCGTACTGAATCGCTTTACGCATCAGCCGTTCGGTTCCTTCACGCGATATCGGCTTGACGCCGATTCCGGACGTTCCCGGGAAACGAATTTTTTTGATGCCCATTTCCTTCTGGAAAAAATCGATCACTTTTTTCGCTTGCGGCGTTCCCTCCTGCCATTCGACACCCGCATAAATGTCCTCCGAGTTTTCGCGGAAGATCACCATGTCGGTTTTTTCGGGTTCTTTGAGCGGCGAGGGCACGCCTTTGAAATAACGTATCGGCCGCAGGCACACATACAAATCCAGCTCCTGCCGCAACGCGACGTTGAGCGAACGTATACCGCCGCCGACCGGCGTGGTCAACGGCCCTTTGATCGACACCACATACTCTTTTAACGCATGCAACGTTTCCTCCGGCAACCAGGTGTCTTTGTCGTAAACGTGCGTTGCCTTTTCACCGGAATAAATTTCCATCCAACTGATTTTGCGCTTGCCTCCATAGGCTTTGTGTACCGCCGCGTCCACGACCCGAATCATGACCGGCGAAATATCGACACCGATACCGTCGCCTTCAATGTAAGGGATGATCGGATTGTCGCCAACGTTGAGCGAAAAATCGGCATTGACAATAATCTTTTCACCGGCTGGTACCTTGATGTGCTGATAGTTCATAAAAGCTCCTACTAAAAGGATGGAAACGCAAACAAAAGCGCTCGGCATGATGCCGCGCGGAACGGTAGGATGATGCACCATGACGGCATCCCGCGCAACCCTTTACCTTGGGGCTTATAGTAAGCCACACCCATTTTCAGGCGAGGCGGCGAACTATAGACAGCGCAAACCAGTACAGCAAGACGAAATCAATAGAGCAGGAAGGTTATCGCGGTTCACTATGCTGTCAATAGGGTTGCTTCCTGTAGAAACACCCCCTATTATGCTGAAACCCTGCCATCAGGCGAATCTCTATTTACATGACAGGGGTTATGAAAGGGCAAGGGGGCGTAAGAAAAGCGCCGAAAATGATGTTCTAAAAGTTATCCATAAGGAGGAAAGAAGCATGTCAGCTACGTCATCTGTAAAATCTGCCAATCCGGCTCCCCTGGGGCTTCTGGGATTCGGAATGACCACCGTGTTGTTGAACCTTCACAACGCTGAAATCATCGGCCTTTCCATTGTGATTATTGCGATGGGTCTTGCTTTGGGTGGAGCCGCCCAGATTGTTGCCGGCATTGCTGAACTGCGAATAGGCAACACGTTCGGAGGTACCGCGTTTACCGCATACGGGTTTTTCTGGTGGTCCCTTTGTCTTATCTGGATCAACCCGTTCAAAGAGGTCATTCCTTCCGCAGATGATACGACGATGGGGTTTTACTTGCTCCTGTGGGGCATTTTCACGCTTTTCATGTTTTTCGGTGCGCTTACCCACAATCGAATAACCCAGATCGTGTTTTTGTCCTTAACGGTGCTCTTTCTCCTTCTTGCCGTTGGTGACTTCACAGGAATTCACGGCATCAAAATCATCGCTGGTTATGTGGGCATCTTCTGTGGCCTTTCCGCGATGTATTCCGCAGTGGGTCAAATCGTCAATGGTGAATTTAATAAGACGATTTTCCCGTTATAAAAATGGGCAGCGGACAGCGCAAGAATCATTTCCCGCTGTCCGCTCACAAAAACTTTACCGGGAACAAGCATAAGACATCGGTACGTCGATTTGCTTTCTGTGTTCTCCATATTCGCCGTACAATGCGGCCATGACCGAAATACCCTTTGCTGCGCCATACCGCTTTTGCGTCGCGCCGATGCTCGATTGGACAGACCGCCATTGCCGCTATTTTCATCGGCTGCTGTCGCCGCACGCACGGCTGTACACCGAAATGGTGACAGCTCCGGCGTTGTATTACGGCAATGCGGCGAAACATCTGGATTTTGATGCTGCCGAGCATCCGGTGGCGCTGCAACTGGGAGGTAGCGATCCGGCGATGTTGGCGCACGCCGCCCGACTGGGGGAGCGTTGGGGTTACGATGAAATCAATCTCAACTGCGGCTGCCCGAGTGAACGGGTTCAGAGCGGCAGCTTCGGCGCTTGCTTGATGAAAGAACCAGCGTTGGTGGCGGATTGCGTGCGCGCGATGCGCGAGGCGGTGTCGATTCCGGTAACGGTCAAACACCGAATCGGAGTCGATGATATCGAGGATTATGGTTTTGTGCGCGATTTCGTCGGCACAGTGTGCGAAGCGGGTTGCAACGTGTTCATCGTCCATGCACGTAATGCGATTCTGTCCGGCCTGTCGCCGAAAGAAAACCGCGAGATTCCGCCGCTGCGCTACGAAACCGTGCATCGCTTAAAACGCGATTTTCCCCAATGCACCATCGTGCTGAACGGCGGGCTGGCAGACTGGCCGACGATCGAAGCACAGTTGGCAACGGAGATTGAAGGCGTGATGGTGGGGCGCTGGGCGTACCATCAGCCGTATTGTCTGGTGGAAGCCGAAGCGCGATTGTTCGATCGTGACGCACCGCTTCCGACACGACGCGCTTTAATCGAGGCCATGATTCCTTACATCGAAAATCAGTTGCGGCAAGGTGTTGCGTTACGCGCCATCACCCGCCATCTTCTCGGCCTGTACCACGGCCAACCGAGAGCGCGGCTGTTCCGGCAATGGCTTTCCGAATCGCGGCAGTTGGAACGTCAATCAGTAGATGTATTGCACGAGGCGCTGGAGCGGGTTGAAAGCGTTACGGAAACGTAAAATCACACGGAAACGCAAAGAAGAACAAACCCTCCCCCCGACCTCTCTCCCGAAAGCGGGAGAGAGGAGCCTGATGCATACTCCGTCATTCCCGCGTGCTTCTGGCGGGAATCCAGCGTCTTTTTCCGCCCAATCGCACAGCGGTTTAGGCGGAGGAGAGACAAACACCCGTCTTCTGCGCGAAACGAAACGTGTCATCCTGCGCGAAGTCACAGGACGCAAAATTCATAATCTCCCCCCGCCCTCCCCCCAACCTCTCTCCCGAAAGCGGGAGAGAGGAACAAACTTGCAATATGAGCGGCGACTGAAACGCCGTTTGTCAGTTACTTCTAGTCTTCTAAATGGCGCTAAGCTAAGGTGCTTTCACATGACGTACATGCTAAGCGCAAAACAAAAAAACGTTTGCGCTTCTTTGATGGCTGAAAGTTTTCTGAAAGGTGTCCCGTGAAATCAAAGACAAAAGTGTTTCTTTGCGCACTGTTTGGCGTATTTCTTATGGCGTGCGGTGGCGGAGGCGGCGGCGATGGTTCGATCACTCCACCGCCTCCACCTCCACCACCGCCGCCGCCACCACCGGCAAGCGCGGAAATTGCGCCAGCGCCGCGGGTTGATGCAACCCTCCAGATTCCGGGCTTTACTGCGGAAGATTATGCGCGGCTGTCCGATAACAGAGGCCGGGATTTTGTTCGTCCCCTTCCCATGGACACCGATATCGTTTTCAGGTTGCCGCAGCCGCTTTCTCACTTATTGTTTCAATGGATGAGCAGCGGCAACTACAACTACGATGTGACCCAATACGGCGCGCCAAGTAGCTACCGTATTCAGGTTTCGTCCAACTCCACCAACGGAACGGATGGCGTTTGGACAACAGTTGCCGATGTTTCAAACAACTCATGGGCAGCGCGTGCGCACGACATCAGAGGCGAAAATCTGCAATGGATCCGTTTTCGGGTGACCAGCGGAGGTTCGACCATTGACGAGTTTGACATTCACGATTTGAGCCGATGTCAATCCGGTGTTGCTTGCGACACTTGGGGATTCATCGGCGACAGCATCACAGCGGATACTTTTTGGCGGCCTTCTCCGGCGGGGCAGCCTTTCAACGAGCGCGTAAGCGCATGCAGTTCAGCCCGTTTTCCGAGCATGATCAACTTCGGTATCGGAGGGAATAACTCAGGGCATGTGTTGGCAAGGCTTCAACAAACAATCAACAACAATCCGGGCGTCCATTTTTGGGCGATCGGCATCGGCACCAACGATGGTGAAGTAGGACCGTTTGAGCAGAATTTAAGAGGCATCATCAATATGCTGATAACCAACGGCAAACAGCCCGTTCTTGCGCGTGTTCCCTACAGCACCTCTCTGCCAGACAGCCGCATTCAATCGCTCAATGCGGTGATTGACCGATTGAGAGGAGAATACGACCTGCCTGCCGGACCGGATTTGTACACGCATTTCAGAAACAATCCTTCGCATTTGCATGATGGCATACATCCCAGCACCGCCGGCGTAGCCGCCATACAAGAACTTTGGGCGCAAGCCGCCTGCACCCTTTCGCGTGAAGACAACAACGGCAACGACACATCCTGCTCCGAAAAAGAGCTTCTGGAACACTTCGGCAAAAACAGGCTGATGGTCGGCGCCATGGCGGGAGATGCGTTTTTTCAGCAAAATCTCAATTTGATGGATGTCAGATATCTCTATTTGGCGGATCGTATTTTCAGTTCCGACACACCGTGCACCTCTTGTGCACCGGAATGCAGAGAATCCTGGTGGGGATGCTGGGAGCAGCCGGCAGGCCGATACCTGACACGCTTTCTGGAGACAGCAGAAAGCGGCGGGCAGATTCCGATGATTACCTATTACACCTTTGCCCAGACTTCCGGGAACGAAGCGCAAGTGTCACCGGCTAACGAACTTTCCTTTTCAAGAAGATATTTCAACGATTGGCGTTTCATGCTTCAGCAAATAGGGCAGCGCAAGGCGCTCCTGCATATTGAGCCTGATCTTTGGGGCTATGCCCAGCATCGCAATAGAGAATCCCCTCTCAATCTTCCCGCTGTGGTTCGCGCCGCCAATCCGACAGACTGCGGGAGTTTCGAAGATAACTTTGCCGGTTTTTCGAGATGCCTCATTTCCATGGTGAGAAAATACGCGCCTAACGCCAAAGTCGGATTGCACGCCTCGGCCTGGGCGACGGGAGAGTTTGACCTGAACATCAACACCAATCCCAATCAGGATATAAGAAGTCACGCAGTAGAAGTCGGAAACTACCTAAGACGTCTGGGAGCTGCTGAAGCAGACTTTTTGGTTCTTGAAGCGTTGGACAGAGATGCCGACTATTACCGGATTCATCGCGGAGAAAACCGCTGGTGGAACCCAAACCAAACGCTGCCGAATTTCGCGCAACACTTTCAATGGGCAAGAGAATTGAGAAGCGTTGTCGGGAAACCTCTGGTCTGGTGGCAAGTTCCTTTAGGGCACGAAAATTCCCCTAACGTACCCGTCACCAACCCGAGCCAACAAAGTCCGCAACAGGGATATCGTGACAATCGGGTCGATTATTTTCTGACTCATATGGACGAAGTTGTTTCGCTGGGCGGCGTTTTGGTGGCGTTCGGTGCAGGAGCGGGCGACCAAACCACCCCGCTCACCGACGGCGGAAACCTTGCTCGCCGCGCATCCAGCTACAAACAATCGTCAGCGGGATTTGGTTTTTGCGCGGCGCCGTGATCAGGCCTCAGAGGTCAGACATCAAGCACCAAACCTTATGGGGCGGGTTTCAAACCCGCCCTTTTTTCGTTTTGCAGGAGCGAAAAATTTTTCGTCCCTGCGAAATTGCCCTTCTGCGCACCCCGCGTGAAACCTGTGGGCGAGACGCCCGTGCTCCACGCGGTCGAATGCCCCGATTTGGAAACCTATTTCATGCGCCTGTTGTTCTGTCTCTTTGCCGACGATACCGGGATTTTCCGCAACAATCCTTTTTGAACCACATCGAAAAATCGAAGAAAGACGGCAGCAACCTCTCCGAGCGAATCGGAAAACTTTTCGAAATATTGAACTGGCCAGACACAATCCGCGCCCAAAAAACCCTTGTTGTCCGCCGAGCTCAAACAATTCCGCTACATCGCTACATCAACAGCGATCTGAAGAGGCTTGATACCCGCAAAACGAACCAAAATCTGTCCGAAAAACAAGCCCTGCAAGCTCGTTTGGGGTCGTTTTTGGCCTTGCAAACATCGGTTTTTTCCTGTCTCTGACTTTTTGAGCGGCCTGTTAGAGACCCTTTTTTACATTTTTGACGAACGAATCCGCACGATCAGGGCATCTGGCATCTGCTCGTTCTGGCGGGCAGTGTCTGCCAATTCGTCGCCATCCTTTTTACGTCGTTTTTTGAACCGACCTCGGGTGAACAAATAACCCTACTCTCTTGTGTCGCTCACGAATATTCTTCAAAACCTTTTCCAAATTCCGAATATTGTCATAGAATAGTAGCTATCCTTTCCGGGGCGTCCGCCATGCGTGACAAGCAGTTTTGCCACTATCACCATGAAAATCCCGCCACTTGGCGGTGCAAGCCGTGCCATCGTCTGTTCGGCAGTTGCTGTATGCCGATCAATCTCGACAATCCCAAAAAACCGAAATGCCCGTTGTGCCATCGCAAGCTGGCTTATCTCGGCGCTGCCAAAACCGCGCGATCGCTTTGGGAACGTTTTCTCCACCATGTGCTGCAAAAAAAACCATCCTCGATCAGCCGTGTTGCCAACGACTGGGCGGGTCTGGGGACAAGCGAATACGTTGCAAGCAAAGCGCAGGCTCTGTCCGAAATTTATGTTCAGGAGGGGCGTCACGATGATGCTCTGGCCGCGTTAAAAGCGGTGATAAAAGCGCAACCCAAAAACATCGCTACGCACGAACGCTATCACCGTTTGCTGCTAATGTACGGTACGCGCGAACAAAACCACGCGCACCTGACACGCGCTTACCTGCCGTTGCTGTTGTCCAAAACACCGGGCCGCGCAGTCGAAGTGTATCTTGCCGCAAAAAAGACGCTGGGCGATATTCCTCCGCCACAACATCCCGTGATCTGCGAAACGCTGGCGCAGGAATTGATACAAAAAGGCCACCCTGCCGAAGGCTTGGAAGTGGTTCAAGATTTTCACCTCCGTTTCCCGGATTACCCATACACACCGCGCGTTTATATGATGGCAGCGAAAACGCTGGCCTATACCTCGCGCAACACCGACGCAGCCTACCGATTGATTGCCCTCATTCGTGAGCATTATCCCAAGTCTCCGGAAATCGTTGAGGCCAACGCGCTCGACGTGGCGTTGGGCAGGCACTCTTTGAAATCCGCCGAGCAATAACAAAAACGTCAAGGACTGACTGGGTTCCCACCACCACCCCGCTTTCGCGTGGCAAGCTCCGTGGGAATGGCGGGGCCGAGAGGAAGTTGAACTCCCTATTTATTCTGCTTTCGCACGCCCCGGATAAATCGCCCCGAGTACTCTCGTCCCCTTGGCGCCCGTCACCGCCGGAAGATTGCCGGAGCGACGCGCCAGCGTTTCACGCGCCAGCCAGGCAAAGGCCAGCGATTCAACGTGCTGCGCCGAGACTCCCAGAGCGTCAGTAGGCTGCACCACTCGCGGCATCAGTAACGCATTCAGCGCGTTCATCAGCGCTGTGTTGTAAGCACCGCCACCGCATATAAAAATTTCTTCCGTCGCTGCCGCTTCTTCTGAAACGGCTGCGGCAATACTCGTTGCGGTCAGACGCAACAGTGTCGCTTGAACATCGGCAGGCAATAACGAAGGAAACGACGCCAGATGCGCGTCAAGCCACGCCGAACAAAACAGATCGCGTCCCGTGCTTTTCGGCGGTGGTTTTCTGAAAAACGGTTCGCTTAGCAACGCCGCCAGCAGCGCAGAAGAAGGTTGTCCCGAGGCTGCCCACGCGCCATCTCGGTCGAATGTTCCTTTCTGATGCCGCGCATACCAAGTATCGAGCAACACATTGCCCGGCCCGGTGTCAAAACCTCTCACCGTGCCTTGCGGCGGCAAATCGGTCAAATTGGCGATACCGCCGATATTGACGATCACCCGATGTTTTAATGCGCTGCCAAACACCGCCGCATGAAACGCCGACACCAGCGGCGCACCTTGTCCGCCTGCCGCCAGATCGCGGCTTCGGAAATCCGCAACAACATCAATCCCCAAATGTTCCGCCACACGCGCCGGATGATTGAGTTGACACGACCACGCCTCAGCCGGACAGTGGCGCACCGTCTGGCCATGCACGCCAACGGCTCGTAATTGCACCACTTCCACACCCGCTTTCCGTGCGGCTTCTTGCGTGGCTTGCGCGTAAAGATCGGCCAGCGTATTGGCTACGCGGGCGCTACGCACCAGCTCGTCGGCGCCCGATTCCTGCAATGCCAGCAACGCTTCACGCAGCGCCGCCGGAAACGGCACAAAAGCGCTGCTTTTCAATTTGCAGGAAAAAGAGGCATCCGCCCCTTCAGGAAACGCGGCAATCACCGCATCGACGCCATCCAGACTGGTGCCGGACATGATCCCGGCGTAGAGCGCGTCGGTCATCGTAAAAGGATCAGTGGAACACTGCGAGTTTTTGTGTCGGAGTTTCACGCGCCATTTGCAAGAGCGGCTTGGTCAAAGCGACGCTGCCTTCAAACGCTTTTTTGTCTTTCGCGGCAATCGGCGTTGCTGGCGGCATCACCATCTTCAATGGATCCCGAGGCACGTTCGCAACGCGGAATTCGTAATGCAGATGCGGGCCGGTTGCAACGCCGGTCTGCCCCACGTAACCGATCACCTTCCCCTGCGCGACACGATCGCCTTTTTTCAGACCGCTGGCGAAACGCGACAAATGTCCGTAATGCGTGGTGATCTTCCCGGCGTGACGCAGAATCACGAGTTTGCCGTAGCCCCCCTGAGTACCGGCGAAATCAACCGTGCCGTCACTCGCCGCCCACACCGGCGTTCCGGTCGCTGCCGCAAAATCGGTACCGACATGCGCCCGTTTGGTTTTGTGCACCGGATGCAGTCGGCTCGACGAAAAATTCGATGAAACCCGCGAAAACTCCAGTGGCGTCCGCAAGAACGCTTTCTTGTTGCTTTCGCCTTTGGTGTTGTAGTAACCGCTGCTCTTGCCATCCGGGCTTTGCCACCAGTAGGCGCTGTATTCAATGCCACCGTTGAAAAACTCGACGGCCAGAATGCGACCGCTGTTGATCAGTTCGCCCTCGACATACACGCGCTCATAGAGCACCGCGAAATGATCGCCCTTGCGTAAATCGTGATAAAAATTGATGCTGCCGGAAAGCACGTTCGCCATTTCGACGGTCACCGCATCGGGAATTCCCGCCGCATCGGCTGCGCCGAACAGCGACGACTGAATTTCACCGGCGCGTTGTTCGCGCCGCACCTCGCGCTCCGGCGCCGTCGTTTCGGTGCGCAACGTTTTGCCCTCACGAACAATCGTAAAAAGTTCAGTTTCAGAGACGAGAAAACGCAATTCCTGCAACTGCCCTTCGCCATTCAACGCGATGCGTAACGCCCGGCCCGGACGCAGCTTATACAACGGTCGCGCTTGAGCGTCGGACAACAGAAACGTCATCGCCTGCGAATCGCGCATACCGACGCGGGAGAGCACATTGCCGATCGTATCGCCACGCTGAACACGCTCCTCGTGCCAGTAAGGCAAATCACTCAAGCCATCGAGATGCGCCCAGTCAGAGGGCAGTTGAAGCGTGCGCTCCAGTGTCGTCGTCGGATGCGGCTCCGGCGCAACGCCGGGGACAAAACCAAACGCAGCCATTCCGGAAAACCCCAGAACAAGAACGATCGCAAGCGGGGCGGAAGCCAGCCGACGCATCCAGCGCCGTAAAGCAGCCCAAAAGGGCGCTCCTTCGGCTAGAATATTGTCAGTGATTTTTTGCACGGGCGCCTTTCTTGAATCTGCCATATTCTAACAAGAAAGAGCGAAAATCAAAGCCTTATCGGCGTTATTTAACGTGTTTTTTTGATAAACCGGTACTATGCCCAACAATTGCTTAATTTTCGTTGACATTTAACTCTCTGACCATGACCGTCTCCATGACTGCCCCCTTAACCCCCGACGAAATCGAACACCAACTTGCCGTTTTCAAACGCGGCGCTGATGAACTCCTGATCGAAAAAGAACTGGCCGCCAAACTCGCTCGCGGCAAACCGTTGCGCATCAAAGAAGGCTTCGACCCCACCCGTCCCGACCTGCATCTGGGGCACACGGTTCAGTTCAACAAACTGCGCCAGCTTCAGGACTTGGGGCATCACATCATTTTCTTGATCGGCGATTTCACGGGAATGATCGGCGACCCCTCGGGGCGCAACGTGACCCGACCGCCGCTAACGCCGGAAGAAATCGCCGTCAACGCCAAGACCTACACCGATCAGGTTTTTCTGATCCTCGACCGCGAAAAAACCGAAGTCGCCTTCAACTCCCAATGGCTTTCCGCGCTAGGCGCCGAAGGAATGATCCGACTGGCCTCGCATTACACCGTCGCCCGGATGCTTGAGCGCGACGACTTTTCCAAACGCTTCCGCGATAACCAACCCATTGCCGTCCACGAATTCCTTTACCCGCTGGCGCAGGGCTATGACTCCGTTGCGCTGAAAGCCGATGTCGAACTGGGCGGAACCGATCAAAAATTCAATCTGCTGGTGGGGCGCGAAATTCAAAAAGCGCACGGCCTCGAGCCGCAATGTATTTTGACGCTGCCGCTGCTCGAAGGGCTGGATGGCGTACAAAAAATGTCCAAGTCTTACGACAACTATATCGGCATCACCGAAGCGCCACGGGAAATGTTCGGCAAACTCATGTCGATTTCCGACGACCTGATGTGGCGTTATTACGACCTCATTTCATTGCAAAACCTTGAAGCCATTGCTGCGCTGAAAAAAGAAGTCCAGGACGGTCGCAACCCGCGTGATGCCAAAGTGCTGCTCGCAAAAGAAGTCGTCGAGCGCTTTCACTCAAAAGCCGCCGCCGAAGATGCCGAGACCGAATTCAACGCCCGCTTCCGCCAGGGCGTTCTGCCAGAGGACATGCCGGAAATCACGCTGCATACCAACGGCGCCGGACTGCCCATCGCCCAACTCGCCAAACAAGCAAACCTGGTGCCCTCGACGTCAGAGGCACTGCGTCTGATCGACCAAAGAGGCCTGAAAGTCGATGGCGATACCGTCAGCGATAAAAAACTGCTAATCACAGCGGGCAGCACGGTAGTCGTACAAGCCGGAAAGCGGCGCTTCGCCAGAGTCACCGTGTTGTAACTCCGGTTTCGTGCGCCATAGTCCAGCGCTATTGCGAGCCTAAATGTTGTAGGGGCACGGCATGCCGTGCACCTACGATTGGTGTGAGAGAGAACTGGGGAGAAGGTACTCCGTCATTCCCGCGTGCCTCCCCGCCCAAAATCGCTGCGGGGGCAAGCCTGGCGGGAATCCAGCGTCGTTTTGTTTTTCACGCGAAGGCGCGGTGCATCCGAAGCCCCCTTTTCAAAGAGCCTGTCCCCGAAACGATTTTGATCGGGGAGGGTGGACGCCGAAGAGCCTGCCCCCGAAATGCTTTTGATCGGGGGCGGACGGGGGTTTGTCTCTCCCGCCCAAAATCACTGTGCGATAGAGCGGAAAAAAGACACTGGATTCCCGCCAAAAACACGCGGGAATGACGGAGTATGTATCAGGCTCCCCTCGCCCGCTTGCGGGAGAGGGGCGGGGGAGAGGGCGGTGGATTCACGCGGAGGCACAGAAACATTTTGTAGGGGCAGGCCTCTGTGCCTGCCCTTGGACTCTCCTGCCCAAAATCGCTGTGCGATAAAGCGGAAAAAAGACACTGGATTCCCGCCAGGCTTGTCCCCGCAGCGATTTTGGGCGGGGAAGCACGCGGGAATGACGGCACATCGTACCTTTTCCAATGGAGTCGTGAATTCGCGCACCGCGCCTTCGCATGAAAGAGGGGCCCGGCATGCCGGGCCCCTACGCCTGAATCCCTAACCTGGGGCGGCCACGGGGGCCGCCCCTACTAGCGTCGCCGCCGCAATCCAGCCGCCGCCAGTCCGGCCAGAAGCAAACCAAGCGCAGCAAGAACGCCGCCTCCCGCCACTGGAACAGAGGTTGTCGTCGCTCTGCTCTGAACAGGTTGCAGTATCCTCAACACCACTGTGTC
>JAITMR010000038.1 GCA_031277215.1 Burkholderiales bacterium | reverse complement strand
CGGTGCACCGTGCCTTTCTCCGCGCCTTCGCGTTTCCGCGTGAAAATAATTTTTCTCCGCGTCTTCGCGTGAATCCACCACCCTCTCCCCCAACCCCTCTCCCGCAAGCGGGCGAGGGGTGCTTGACTGTACCTTTCTCCGCGTCTCCGCGTGAAAATGATTTTTCTCCGCGCCTCCGCGTGAAACCAGTTTTTCTGGATCAATCGCTCCGTTTCATCACGCTCGTTCCGTTCATGTATTTTTGCAACACCTTCGGAATCTGCACTGAGCCGTCTTCTTGTTGATAGTTTTCCAATACAGCAACAAGCGCACGGCCAACGGCAACGCCTGAGCCATTTAGGGTATGCACCAGTTCCGTTTTGCCCTGCGCGTTACGGAAACGCGCTTGCAAACGCCGCGCCTGAAAAGATTCGCAGTTGGAGCACGACGAGATTTCACGATAGGCGTTTTGCGCCGGCAACCACACTTCGAGATCGTATGTTTTTGCTGCGGCAAAGCCAATGTCGCCAGTACACAGGGCGATAACGCGATACGGCAATTCCAGCGCTTGCAAAACCGCTTCCGCATGGCGGGTCAACGCTTCGAGCGCTTCATACGATTGGTCAGGATGAACGATGTGCACCAGTTCGACTTTATCGAATTGGTGTTGGCGGATCATGCCTCGGGTGTCCTTGCCGTAACTCCCCGCTTCCGAACGAAAACATGGCGTGTGCGCGGTCAGTTTGATCGGCAGCGCATCGGCGGACAGAATTTCGCCACGCACTGAATTGGTCAATGTGATTTCGGATGTGGAAATGAGGTACAAGGTCTCGCCCTCGCCCTCAACGCCGCCTTTTTTCACCGAAAACATGTCGGTTTCAAATTTGGGCAATTGCGTTGTCCCGATCAGCGTTTCAGCGTTGACGATATACGGCGTATAGCATTCGGTATAGCCATGCTGTTGTGTGTGCATGTCCAGCATGAACTGTGTCAACGCACGATGCAAACGCGCCATGTCACCGCGAAGGAATGCAAAACGCGAACCCGACAATTTTGCTGCCGTTTCAAAGTCCAGTCCGCCCAGCGTTTCGCCAATATCGGTATGGTCGCGTGGCGCAAACGCAAATTGGCGCGGTGTTCCCCAACGTCGAATTTCGACATTATCGGTTTCTGAGCTTCCAGCGGGCGTCGTCTCATGTGTCAGGTTGGGCAGCATCAGCAAAAAATCGCGCAAGCGTTCTTGAAGATCGGCCAGCGAATTTTCCATCTTTGACAACGCATCGCCCAACCCACCGACTTCTGCCATCAACGCCGAGGCGTCTTCGCCTTTGCCTTTAGCAATGCCGATTTGCTTGGAAAGCGCGTTGCGCTTTGCTTGCAATTCCTGAGTTTGCGTCTGAAGGGTTTTACGTTCGTTTTCAAGGCGCTCAAACGTCGCGGTATCCAGCGTAAGGCCGCGTTTGGAAAGACCCGCAGCCACGGCGGCAAGGTCTTGTCGAAAAAGATTGATGTCGAGCATTTCAGTCTGATCCAGTAGGTGAGGAATGATGAAACACAAAAATTATTCGTAACGCACGCTGATTACTTCGTAAACGCGAACGCCCGCTGGTGCATGAACCTCGGCATGATCACCCTCGCTTTTTCCGATCAAGGCCCGCGACACCGGCGAGTGCACGGAGATTCTCCCCGTCTTCATATCGGCCTCGTCATCGCCAACGATGATGTAGGTTTTACTCTCGCCGCTTTCGATATCTTCGACATCGACCGTCGCCCCGAAAACCACTCGCCCGTCAGGGTGCAGGGTCGCCGGGTCGATCACATGCGCTACTGCCAGCTTGCTTTCGATTTCGATAATGCGGCCTTCTATGAATCCTTGCCGCTCACGCGCTGCTTCGTAATCGGCATTTTCCGTCAGATCACCATTGGAACGTGCGTCGGCAATCGCTTGAATGATATGAGGCCGATCCACCGTTTTCAGCCGTTGAAGTTCGGCCTTAAGCTGGGCCGCGCCCGCAACCGTCATTGGAACTTTTTTCATCACACCCTCGGCATGAAAAAACATAAAAGAAATGACCGGAAGCGCAGGCTTCCGGCCATAGATCGTTTTTGAAGTATCAGGGATTCCAGCAAAAGTGTCAAGTCCGCGCCCACCCGGCCAGTTGCCCGGGTAAACCATGCCGAGAACCCGAATCGAACCGATTGCCCAAAACACATTTTCAGCCCTTCTCCGCCGCTGAATCAACGGGAAACGACGGCATTCCTGCTCAACAAATCCGCGGCAATTGCTCTCCTGTCAACCAGTCAACGATGCGGCTGCCGCCGAACGCGGTTTTCATCTGCACAAAGTGATGTGAGTCTTCGACAACTTCGCCGATGATTGTTGCGCGGGTTCCCAGCGGGTGGGTACGCATCGCCGTCAACAAGCTGTCGGCATCTGCCGCTGCGCAAATCGCCACCAGTTTGCCCTCGTTGGCAGCATACAGCGGATCGAGACCGAGAAATTCGCAAGCAGCGCTGACTTCGGGACGTATCGGCAACGCCGTTTCGTGAATGACCATGCCGCAACCCGATTGCCGAGCCAATTCGTTCAGCGTCGTCCCCAATCCGCCGCGCGTCGGATCGCGCAGACAATGAATGTCGGGCACTTTTTCAACCATCGCTGCTACTAATGCATGCAACGCTGCGGTGTCGGAACACAAGGCCGTTTCAAACGACAATTCCTCGCGCAACGACATCACCGCAACGCCATGATCTCCGATGGTACCGCTCACCAGAATTTTGTCGCCGGGTCGCGCACGGTCGCCGCGAATGTCGACGCCTTGCGGCACGATACCCATGCCGGTCGTTGTGATAAAAACGCCATCGCCCTTACCCTGCTCGACAACTTTGGTATCGCCAGTGACGATTGAAACATTTGCCGCGCGTGCCGCTGCCGCCATTGAATCGACGATACGTTTCAAATCGGCCAACGGCAACCCCTCCTCAAGAACAAACGATGCCGCTAGATACAACGGACGCGCACCAGCCATCGCCACATCGTTGATGGTGCCATGCACCGACAAGCAACCGATATCGCCACCGGGAAAAAACAGCGGCGAAATCACATGTGCGTCGGTGGACATCACCATCCGCCCTGCCACCACATCGAAAGCCGCCTGATCGTTTCCTTGGCGCAAGTAATCATTGTCGAACGCTTTGGCAAACAATTCATCAATCAACTGCGCAGAAGCGCGACCGCCACTGCCATGACTCATGTCGATGCGCCCATTTTCAAAATCGAGTGGCCGGATGTAGCTGGTACGACGCACGGTATTCGTTACATTCATGTGTTCGTCTCCCGTATTGTTTTGCAAGCGACATCGCGGAAGCGCCCGTATGTGTAATGCGCCGCGCAAGCGCCTTCGGACGACACCATGCATGAGCCGAGCGGATTGTCCGGCGTACAAGCGGTACCGAACACTTTGCAGTCACGCGGGGCTTTGATTCCGCGCAGAATTGCGCCACATTGACAAGCCTTGTGATCCGGCACTTTGCGGTACGCCAGTCCAAACCGTTCTTCCGCATCGAACTCGCGGTAATCCGGATGAATCTGTAACGCGCTTTTCGGCATCTCACCCAAACCACGCCATTCAAAACTGTCGCGCAGTATGAATGTTTCCGCCATCAATGCTTTTGCTTTAACGTTGCCCTCCGAAGTCACCGCCCGCGTGAATTCGTTTTCAACCTCGGTGCGCCCACTGTTCAACTGGCGCACCAACATCAGAATTGCCTGCATCACATCAAGCGGCTCAAAACCGGCAATCACAACAGGCTTACGGAAGCGCATGGCAAACGGTTCGTAAGCAGCGCTGCCAATCACCGTCGAAACGTGCGCTGGCCCGATGAAGCCATCAAGACGAGCGCCTTCAGCACTGGCTTCGGCCAGCGTCAATAAATGCGTAATCGCCGGTGGCGTCAACACATGGTTGCAAAAAACAGTGAAATTTTTTAACCTCAGCGCTTTCGCTTGTTTCAGAATCAATGCCGTCGGCGGTGTAGTCGTTTCGAAACCGATAGCAAAAAACACCACTTGGCGATCCGAATGTTTCTTCGCCAATGTCAGCGCATCCGCGCACGAGTAAAGCATCCGAATATCGGCGCCCTGCGCCTTTGCTTTCATCAACGAAATGCCGCCCGATGCCGGAACCCGCATCGTGTCGGCGTAAGTGCAAAGCATCGCGCCATGTTCACGCGCCAGCTCGACCGCGCTGTCGATTCGGCCAATCGGTAACACACACACAGGGCAGCCGGGGCCGTGAACCATGCGCACATTCGGCGGTAACAAATCGGTCAGACCGTAGCGCGAGATCGCATGTGTGTGACCACCGCAAAATTCCATCAAATGATAATGCCGTTCTGCGCTGGCTTCGTGCGCGATGGCTTGCGCCAGTTGTTGCGCCAACGCACCATCACGGAATTCGTCAATGTATTTCATGGTTGTATTCCTGCTGTCGGCGCCTTTTCGACCAATCCTGCCGAACGCATCATCAGCAGCGTCGCTTCCGCTTCCGCCGGATCGAGCTTCGATAACGCATAACCAACGTGGACAATCACATAATCGCCCACCGCCACGTCGTCAACCAATGCCAACGATATTTGATGACGCACTCCCGACAATTCGACAATTGCCGTCTCATCATCTTTTTTTTCCATGACCCGAACCGGTATCGCCAGACACATCGCCGCAACCTCCTTAATCTGAAACCTGTTTGTCGAAACCTGTCGCCTGCGTTCGCCGCGCTACCCAAGCCTGTCCCAGACTCAGCCCGCCATCATTGCTGGGCACCGCCTGCGCCTGCCACACGGTATGGCCGCGTGCCCGCAGCCCCTCACTGATGCCACGCGACAATAGCGCATTGGCAAAACAACCGCCGCCACACGCGATTTGATCAATGCCCCATTGCCGCGCTGCCGCATCGACCCATTCAACAACGGCAGCAATCAAGGTGCCGTGAAACAACGCCGCGCCATAAGAAACATCGTCAATGTCAAACAAGCGATACACCAACGTCAAAATATCGAGCGCATTGCCCGATTTGATCCGGTACGCTGAAGCATCGATAGGCAACTGCGCCGGAAAACAAGTATTTCGTTTGCCGCTCAGATAACGATGCGCCAACCCTTCAAGCCGCATCGCCGCTTGTCCTTCAAAGCTCATCCGCTCACATACTTTCAGCGCACCTGCCGCCGCGTCGAAATAACGCCCCATACTGGTGGTCAACGGCGCATGCGGTGAGCCTGCCTCTATTGCACGTAACAACATACCGGCAACTGTCGCGGCCGCCGAGTGTTGCGAAAAAAAAGTTTCAACCCCGCTCACCCGACCCGATTGTGCCAACACGCTTGCCGCCATTCGCCACGGTTCACGCGCCGCCCGATCGCCACCGGCAAGATGCAACGGCGTCAAATGACCGATGCGCTCACATTGCGTTCCATTGAGGTGCAGCAACTCACCACCCCATGCAGTACCGTCATCGCCCAAGCCTACGCCGTCAAACGCCAAGCCCAACACCGGCGTATCGAGCCGGTGTTGGGCGGCTACCGCAGCGATGTGCGCGTGATGGTGTGCCACCCCGATCATCGGCACGCCAAAACGTTGTGCCAGTACAGCAGCGGCTCGCGTGCTGTAAAAATCGGGATGCCGGTCGTGCGCAATGTACGTCGGCGTTACATCGAGCAATCTCAACAAGTGTTCGACAGCCTCATCGAAAGCGTGACACGTTGCCGCATTATCGAGACTTCCGATGTGTGGCGATAAAAAGGCTTCATCGCCGCGTGTCACGCAAACCGTGTTTTTGAAATAGCCACCGACCGCCAGCACTGGCGGTGCGTCGACGGCGCCACCCAGGCGAATGGCTCGCGGCGTGTAACCTCGTGCGCGACGAATGAATTGCGGTACGGGTCGTGACAACGAAGAACCCTCTCTTATCGACATTCGCACAACGCTGTCGTCACAACGCGCGACGATAGCGCGGTCGTGCATCAGCCATCCGTCAGCGATACCTTGCAACCGCTGTAATGCCTCTTCGTTGCCAATTACCAGAGGCTCGCCTCCAGGATTGGCCGACGTCATCACCAACGTCAGCGCTTGCGTTTCTTCAAGCCAATCGAGCGTTGTTGGTCGATCCAGCGCCTCATGAAACAGCAAATAATGCAGCGGCGTATAGGGCAACATCAGCCCAAGTGTGTTCATGTCTGGCGCAATACCGGCAAGCGTCGCATCGACATGCGTTTTTTTCGGCAACAACACGATGGGACGCTCGATGCTTTCCAACAATGCCGCTTCTTCCTCCGAAACATCACACCACTGCCGCGCCGACGCCGTGTTCAACACCATTAACGCAAACGGTTTTTCATCACGCGCTTTACGTCGCCGCAATTCAGATACCGCCTCAGCGCACGTCGCATCACACACCAAATGAAAACCGCCCAGCCCTTTGATAGCCACGATCTCGCCACGCCGGAGACGTTTCAGCGTTTCGGCAATCGCATCGTCGCAAACATCACTATGGTTTCGTGCATCACACCATTGCAAGCGCGGCCCGCATTGCGGACAGGCATTTGGTTCAGCGTGAAAACGGCGGTGTTTCGGGTCGGTGTATTCAGCCTGACAAGCCGGACATTGTGTGAACGCCGACATACTCGTCATCGCTCGATCATACGGCAGATCGCGCACCAATGTATAACGCGGTCCGCAGTGTGTGCAGTTGATAAACGGATAACGATAACGGCGGTTCTCCGGCGTCAGCATTTCATGTAAGCAATCGTCGCAAATAGCACTGTCCGGGCCGATCGTCGTGGCAAGCACACCATCGTGTGCGCTTGGGATCACCTCGAAACCACGCGCTCCCGGAATAAGGGTAATGTCTTGTGATGTCACTTCATTGATTCGCGCCAGACGCGGCGCTTCTGCCAGAAGCCGTTGAACGAACGTTTCCAGTTGTAACGCGCTGCCTTCGGCCTCGATGATCACGCCAGTGACGTCATTTTGCACCCAGCCGGTCAATACCATCCCGCTTGCCAGCCGGTGAACGAATGGTCGAAAACCAACGCCTTGCACGATACCACGCACTTGGAAACGTCGGCGCAACCGGAAAGCCGCCAAAATCGGCGACGGCGTTTTTAACGGCATCAACGCTCTCGCAACTGCGCTTCCAGCAACGCGATTTTCTGACGCAACACCTGAAGGTCGTTTGATCGTGCCGCATGCGCGACTTCGACTCCACGCTTCAGCCACGCGAGCCAAGCGTCCATACCTTCACCGGTCGTTGCCGATACTTTCATCACAGTCAACCTCGGTTGAATCCGCCGCGCATAGGCGATTGCCTGCTCGACATCGAAATCCACATACGGCAACAAATCCATCTTGTTAATCAGCAGCACATCCGCGGCATGAAACATATCGGGATACTTCAACGGCTTGTCGGTACCCTCGGTCACGGAGAGAATGGCCACTTTATGCGCCTCACCGAGATCGAACGCAGCCGGACATACCAGATTGCCGACGTTCTCAATGAACAACAAAGCATCCTCAAGTTTCGGCAAATTCGGCAATGCCAACGCAACCATCCGCGCATCGAGATGGCAGCCTTTTCCAGTGTTAATCTGTACCGCTGGCGCTCCGGTCGCTCGCACACGATCGGCGTCGTTTTCGGTCTGCTGATCGCCCTCGATCACCGCGCATGGCATCTCGCTGCGCAACGCTTCAATCGTGCGTACCAGCAATGTCGTCTTGCCCGAGCCTGGACTCGACACCAGATTCAACGCAAATATCCCCTGATCGGAAAATTGTTGCCGATTTTGTCGGGCAATCGCATCGTTTCTTTCAAGCAAATCACGCTCGATTTCAATCACCCGCGCCGCCGACACCTCTGGCGCATGAACCACGCCAAGCGAAGCGTGTTCGTGATCATGTGAACGTCCGTGGCTGTGCGAATGTTCATGCGTATGTGTGTGTGAATGGCTGTGCGACTCGCCACCATGCGTGTGCGCATGCGTATGTTCGTGACTGTGTGTGTGGCTGTGCCAGGTTCCGTCTTCGTGCTGGTGCCAGTGCGGGTCGCCGTGTTTCTTTTCTTTCTCTTCGACCGGAACACCGCCGATTTTTACTTCGTCGTGACCACAACCGCAGGTTGAACACATGACTGTCTCCTTCTCTGACTTTCCTGATATTTCTCAAACGATTTCGATTGACGCAACCCGCATCGTATCGCCTTGCGTCACCGTCAACTGATAATGTCCACATTCCGGACAGGCATCTCCGAGCTTCGCCAGCGCCACCGTCTTTGAACACAGCATGCACCAAGCCGTTCCCGGAACCTCAATCACCTCGAAGCGTGCGCCTTCGGCAACACTGCCGCGCACCACGACATCAAACGCAAACGCCAGCGCGTCACGGTCAACATGCGACAACGCCCCCAATTCAAACTGCACCGACGCTACCCGCTGCGCGTGGTGCTTTCGCGCCGTGCTTTCGACGATTTCCAACATGCTTTCGGCGAGCGACATTTCATGCATGCACTACCTCAACATTGAAAGCGACGCACGGATCAAGCACTTGGACCAGCCAGGTGGCGTGTGTCTGCAAACGAGCAAGATCGGACGATGGCACACCCATCAGCGTCGCCAACGAACCTTCACGATGCAAATTCCAATCTGTCGGCGCACACACATCGTAAGTGGCAATGTTTTGCCCCACCAACTGTACCCGATGCACAAGCACGCCGCGTGCACATTCGACTTCCGCCATACCGCTCCCGTCGCCAAGCGCGTAAACGCGAACCCAAGGCTTTATCTCTCCTGTTGCCGCGTTGAGCAGGTCGCTCAACGTTCTTGCCACATCGACAAGGCGTGCCCATAACCTCGCCGCCATACTGTTCCCGAAACGCGCCTCTATCGGCACCATTCGCGAATCTTGCTGCACACGCCACCAGACGCTCGCGTCGTAAGGCTCCTCGACCAGCGCCCGCCAGGACAATGCACCGCTACGAAACATTGCCAGAGGCAACGGCGACAACGCAGCTTTCCCCAGCACTGGAGTTTCCTCCACCATTCGCTGAAACCAGCGCATCACCGGAAGAGCCTCGCCCGAAGCTGCATTATTTTGTTCCCCTTGCCAACTCAGAACAGAAGCGCCATACACATAGCGAGCGCAAAAATGATCCCATGTCTGAGCAATCGACTTCGCTTCTTGGATCAAAGCGGCGAACTCCGAAGCCGTATCGCTCGCTTCCGCACTTCCCGCTTCATGATGCAGCTTTTTTTGAAGCCGCGCCAGAAATGCTGTGCTGTTACGCCACGCCTGTGAAAAATCGGCAATCAGCGCCGCGCCTTGCGACGACGATTGCCCCAACAAAGTTTCCGGCAAACCAAGACACAGCGATCGCAAACTTTCCTGCACGCTTTCGATTTGCACCGCAATCGTATGCGTTGCAATCAACTCCGATGACAACGGCTGGCCGTGCGCCGCGCTGATCGCGCCCACCGCCGCTGCCGCTTGCGCCTGCGCACAAATGCTGAAAAGCGAAGGTAATAACCCCGCCGCTTCCGATGCTTGCCGCTGCCCCAACAATGCAGTTGCATTGAAACGCGGCAATCGCACGTCAATCGCGCTCACGCATTCGCCGTCGTTTGTTAGCGTTAACGTCAGTTCACGTTTCATTCCGCCGTTCCTTTGCGGTCACTTAAAAAGCGACCACGCAAAAAATCACGCTTCGACAATGGCGTCGCCAATTTTTCGTGCAACGTCGGTCGCGGCGTTTCTTCGCTTGCCGCTTCCGGCGCATCGCTTTCGAACAACGCTTTTAACGCAAATTCGGCGGTCAGCCGTGCCACTTCATGATCGCAAAACTGCTGCACCGGCGAAAACAGCGAACACATCATGTATTCGCCAAGCGTATCATCATGCGCCATAATGAAATCGTAATCGCCCGCTGGAAATTGGTAATGCAAACGTTCGCCACGCGCCACGGTCGGCCACTGCTCCGACTCGCACGGCAGCAACATCAGATTCATCATCCACGGCGTCACCACCACACCCAACCAGAATGCTTGCCAAGGCCGAAAACCAATAGCTTCTACACGCAGCGCCGGATTGAGAAAAGGCAGTCCCTGCATACGGGTGTGAGCAATCCGTTCGAATCCTTCGCAAAGACGCGGCGACGGATCAGACAACGAGGTTTCGGCGTGAATCACCGCATGACTCGTCATTGACATTTCCTCATTTACACTTCGTCATTCAGCACCAAAAACTGATCCTTGGTCGCACCGCATAGAGGGCACGCCCAATGTTCAGGCAAATCGTAAAAGGGCACACCCGGCGGAATCTGCCATTCGGGATCGCCTTCGGTCGGATCGTATACATACCAACACACCTTGCATTCGAGCCGGGTGGTCGGACCGATCTTGCTGTTGTCTCCAAGATAAGAACCTTCAAAAAGCGCCATCATTCCTCCGTATCGGCACGCATCCACGCGATCAATTCCGCAAGCCGCTTGCGCGTGTCTTCAATATCTTCGGCGGCCGCCAGAACCGGCAATGGTCGTTCGACAATCACCAGCGTATTCAAAATCAGTGTGTTTTTGCTATTGAAATGCTGAACGCGCCAAATGTGGCGCGTCCCCGTTGATGTCACCCGGCAGCTTCCGAAGCTTTTCGAAATGATCGCCACCGGCCCGACCGGTAGCGCCGCTTGCAACGCCTGATGGTCGGCGGGCGTCAGCGGAAACAAGGTCAAATTGATTTCATGCGAAGATGTTATTCCGTTGCTTGTTTCATCAAAATCTAACGACGCCAGTTGTGCGCGAATTTCAGTGAACAGCGCCGGCACATTCATCGCGCCTTCCGGTAAAGCAACTTCCGGTAATGTTGGCGACGCACCAAGGTGCGCAGCATCGAGCAGCACGGTTGGTAAGCTGCCTGCCTCAAGCCAGTAAGCCGTTTCTTCTCCGTTCGCATCAAACTCGCGCACCCGCCAAATGCCGGTAAAGACCGATTCCTGCACACGCACATCGTGACCCGGCAACCCTTCTACCCGTGCGCTGACTTCGCCTTCGCCCAGTACCTCGTTCAAAACACCCAACACCGCCGCCGGTTGATTGCTCAAATTAAACCGCAGCCCGGTCGCTCGTGTGTCAAATGTCCAAGCATTCAATGCGTCAAGAAACGTTTGCAACCATTGTTGCGCTGCCACCATCGCTGATGTATCAGCATCTTCGGGCAAACGCGGCATCGAAAATGTCGCCATGCCGTGCGGCATTTCGGGGTATTGCAACTCATCGTCGCTGTGTCGGAGGTCTGTCGGCGCAGCATGAACAGGAACGGAAATCGGCTTCATCGGTACACCCGTTGTTTAAAAAACAGCGCTCTATTCTGGAACTTCAATGGCAATGTCCATCACCGTGATCGCCCGCAGATCAAACCGCCACACCAATGAATGGCGGTCGACTCGGCGCAGCCTGCTGCAAGCGTGCCATCTCTCGCTGATATTCGTCCCAAGAGCGCATACCTTCGATAGCGCCCAGATACTGCCCATCACGCAGCAACACGAATGTCGGCCAACGCTGGAAACCATAACGCGGCTGAAGCGCACGAGCGACCTCGGGAAGCAACACGCCAAGACTCATGGGTTCAACCGAAATTTCCATAAGTTCCGGCGCGATCACGGCCAAATCAAGCGTTTCACGATAACGCACCGGGTCTTCGGTGAAAAAAAGCAGCAGCAGTCCGGGCGTCTTCTTCAGCACCTCATCAAACGCTTCGAGTGAAATCTCAAAAGCATCGGGGCGTTCGAGAAGCCGCGCAATCAGCGGCGGAACGCCAGCAGTAACTGTTGCCGTCATGGCAGAATTTCCTTTTTCGCCTTGTTTGCGACTAACTCCGCCTGCAAATGCGGCGGTAAAAGCGGTTCACGATTTACCAAGTCGGCAAACAACGCATCGAGTTGCGACGTGTTGCCGTTCATGGTCTGCGCCAACGCCAGCAACGCATCACTGGTTTGCGCCGCTTCCTCCGGCGTCATCACCCGCAACGCAGAACCCTGAAACACCAGCACCCAAGTTCCCTGCGTCTGATCGCCAACCAATAACATATTGACCCGTTCGCGTCGCCCGCCATCACGCGCTTCGCACCAGACCATCGTCTCTCCTGCTTCGATCACTTGCATCGGAATTCCGACACACATGGTCATTTCCTCATCGATAAAACGCGCACATCACCAACCCGGCAAGCCGTCGTTTCCGATGGTCGCTCGTTTTCGTACGTTTCGAGCGTCAACGCCTGCGCATTCAACGGAGGCACAAGCTCTCCGTCTTCTCGCCTCTCCGCCAAAGCGCCCCAACCGGCCAATTCTTTGACCGCCAGCGCCACCGCCTCAGGAATCCGTTTTTTGACCCCCTCGCGCAAGCTGCCACCAAAATCATCAAGCACTTCCGGCTGCACACCGATCACAGTGATTTTTTCCGGCTCGGCACCCAGCAGATAAGCGTGCGCCAACACCTCGCTCAAGGTCGTCTGATGCGGCGATACCTTGGTGGAACAATGAACAGGAACTTCAGCATCGCGCAAGACCTTCAGCGTCGCTGGCGGCAAATGAAAATCAATGGCATCAAACACCAGCACATGCGATGCCACCATCAAATACGGGTAAAGCCCCAGCCCCTGCGTGCCGCCCTCCATCAGAGTGACCCGCTCGTCAAAACGGTACGCCGCATGCAGCGCCTCAACCGCACGCACACCAAAACCTTCGTCGGCCCACAAGACGTTGCCCACGCCCAGAACCAGTATTTTTTTCATTGGATGACCTGCTGCCTGGATTCAGCTCAATAGAAAATTGTCGCACGCTCATCGTTACCGATTTTTGCGACAGATCAATCCCGACAAATATAGTAGGAAAACGCCCCTCCGCTGTCAAATGACGGGGCGGTTCCGTAGGTTGCCAGTGAACGCAACGAACCGCAACGGGTCGGCCTCACGCGGGAATGCAGGAGCGGGTTTCAAACCCGCCCTTTTTGTTCACGCGAAGGCGCGATGCGCTCCCCTCGCCCGCTTGCGGGAGAGGGGCGGGGGAGAGGGTGTGGATTCACGCGAAAACGCGGAGAAAAACCATTTTCACGCGGAGACGCGGAGGCGCGGAGAAAGGCACGAATGTGCCGTCATTCCCGCGTGCTTCTGGCGGGAATCCAGTGTCTTTTGTTTTTCACACGAAGGCACGGTGTATGAATTCACGACTCCATTGAAAAAGGCACGAAGCACCGTCATCCTGCGCGAAGTCGCAGGATCCACGCTGTCTCTGGATTCTGCGACTTCGCTACGCTACGCGCAGAATGACGGAATGGTTCAGAGATTCCATAAGAACATTTCACGCGAAACCGCGGTGCATCCGAAGCCCCCTTTTCAAAGAGCTTGCCCCCGAAACGATTTTGATCGGGGAGGGTGGACGCCTGCGTTCTGCGACTCCGCTTCGCTTCGCGCAGAAGACGAGGATTTGTCTCTCCTGCCCAAAATCGCCGTCATTCCCGCGTGCTTCTGGCGGGAATCCAGCGTCTTTTGTTTTTCACACGAATGACGGAGTATGCATCAGGCTCCCCTCGCCCGCTTGCGGGAGAGGGGCGGGGGGAGAGGGAATGACGGAGTATGTATATCACCACAACCTTTGCATGCGAAGCTGCGATGAACCCATCGCCTCTTGCTTTTTACATGGAGTTAAGTTAAATTGTTCCGCTATGACGCATTCAAACCGGAATTCGTTATCCATTTTTTAATCATGACGCAAAGTGAGTTTGTTTTTCCGACGTGTGCGATAGCCGAAATCCGCAGCGATTTTGGCGCGCCTCACTCACTCACTCACTCACTCACTCACTCACTCACTCACTCACTCACTCACTCACTCACTCACTCACTCACTCACTCACTCACTCACTCAAAAAACGAAACACTCAAACTCGCACTCAGAAAGTAACTCG
>JAITMR010000061.1 GCA_031277215.1 Burkholderiales bacterium | reverse complement strand
TTGCGTTTGCCCCTAAATTCCGCTTCCGAAAAACTCAGTTGATTCATGGGGATTCTCGCGTTTAAGATTATCGGAATTCTACTGCGAATATTATGACCAAGGATGTATTATTCAGAGGTTCCATAGGGAACCTCTGAACAATTTCCTATTCACTGTTCATCATCCTGCGCGTGTCGTTCTGCGCGAAGCCGCAGAACGCAGGATCCAAGCAGTCTCTGGATTCTGCGACTTCGCTACGCTACGCGCAGAATGACTGAATGGTTTATTCAGAGCTTCCATAATGGGAAATCTGGACTAAAAACGATTTTTTTCTGAACGGCTTACGCCAACAGTTTATCCAGCAACTCAGCGACTTCCGGCGAACGCGCTTTCTCCGTCAATCTTTTTAACGCCTCTTGCGCCTGACTGCGTTGCGGTTCGGCGAGATTGCCCCAGGGGCTGAAAGCGTTGAGCAGCATGGCGGCGACTTGCGGGTTGAGGTTGTCGAGCGTGTCGATGTGGCTGGCGATGAACCGGTAACCGCTGCCGTCGGCGGCATGAAAGGCGGCGGTATTTCGTTGCGCGAAAACGCCGAGCACAGCACGCACACGGTTGGGGTTTTTGAGGGAAAACGCCGGGTGTTGGGTCAGCTTGTCCACACGGGCAAGCGCATCAACGCGGTGGTGATGAGACGCGGCGGCTTCAAGCGCGAACCATTTGTCTAGCACCAGCGGGTTGTCGCGCCAGCGTTTTTCAAAATCGTCGTACAGTTCGGTGCGCAAGGGATGATCGACATCGCGTAATGCGGCAAGCGCGGTGATGGTGTCGGTCATGTTATCGGCGCTGTGGTAGAGCGCGGCAGCGCGATGGCAGGCGTCTTCGCGTATTTCTTTTTGACTGGCAGCACACAGCAGAGAAAGAGCGTGTGTGCGCAATTTGCGATGGGCAGCGTGTTCGGCATCGGGCTTGTACGGCGGCGGAACGGCATGGCGTTCGATGATGGCGATGAGCGGCTCGGCGAGCGCTTCGGCGAGGGCGCGGCGCATGTTGTTTAGTGCAGTGACGAATGCCTCAACCGGAAACGGCGCATGCAGGCTGATCAGCGCATTGAGATCGGGGAGGGTGAGCGCCAGCGCCCGCAACATGGGGTCGCTGGCTTCATCGGTGAGCAATGCTTTATAAAGTTCGAGCAGCGAGGATGGGAGCTGGGTTTTCTTTTCTGGTGGATGTGTTTGTGCCAACTTGACGAGCGCCGATGTCAATGCGCGTTGGGCGGCGTCCCAGCGGTTGACCGGATCGCTGTCGTGGCGGGCGAGATGACTCCGCGCGGCTTCGTCGTAATCGAAACGCAGACGTGTCGGTGCTGAACCGCCACGCAGCAGCGATGGCACTGGAGGGGCGTCGATATTTTCAAAGCGAAAACTTTGTCTGCTTTGGTCAAGCAGCAACACGCGCGTGGTCGGTGCATTTTTGACAGCATGATCGTTCGTGTCGTTGCTTAGTTGCAGGGGCAAATCTTTTCCATGTTCATCAAGAAGTCCAACGGCGACAGGAATGACCAGCGGCGCTTTGTCGGGTTGTCCCGGCGTCGGTGCTGTGTGTTGTTCAAGCGTCAAGGTGTAGCTGCGGCTCACGGCGTCGAAGCTGCCGGAAGCGCGAAGTTCCGGCGTGCCGGCCTGCGAATACCAGAGCTTGAATTGCGTCAAATCCCTTCCGGAGGCGTCTTGCATCGCCTGCACGAAGTCGTCGCAGGTGACGGCTTGTCCATCGTGGCGTTCAAAATAGAGATCCATGCCGCGCTGAAAGATTTTTTCGCCAAGAAGTTCGTGTTGCATCCTGATGATTTCGGCGCCTTTTTCATAGACGGTCAGCGTGTAAAAATTTCTGATTTCGCGGTATTCGTCGGGACGCACCGGATGGGCGGTCGGCCCGGCATCTTCCGGGAATTGGCGCTTTCTCAGGAAATCGACGGCGGCGATACGTTCTGCCGCCGCCGAGCGCATATCGGACGAAAATTGCTGATCGCGGAAAACGGTCAACCCTTCTTTCAGCGAAAGTTGAAACCAGTCGCGACAGGTGATGCGGTTGCCGGTCCAGTTGTGGAAATACTCGTGGGCGATGACGCTTTCGATCGCGTGATAATCGTCGTCGGTAGCGGTGGTTGGATCGGCGAGAATCAGCTTGCTGTTGAAAATGTTGAGTCCCTTGTTTTCCATCGCGCCCGAGTTGAAATCGTCAGCGCAGAAAATCATGAAACGGTCGAGATCGTATTCGCGGCGATAACGCATCTCATCCCAGCGCATCGCACGTTTCAGTGCGTCCATCGCATAGACGCAGCGCGGAATGTTCTCTTTCGTCGAATAAATTTCGAGTGTGACGTTGCGACCGGAGGCGGTTACGAAATTGTCGCGCAATACGTCGAGATCACCGGCTACCAATGCGAAAAGATAGCAGGGCTTGGGAAACGGGTCTTGCCAGCGGGCGAAATGGCGGCCATCGGGTAAGTCACCGGCGTCAATCCGGTTGCCGTTGGAAAGAAGAACGGGAGCTTTCCGCCGATCGGCGCGTAAGGTGACATCGAAACGCGACAACACATCAGGGCGATCCGGGAAGTAGGTGATGCGGCGGAAGCCCTCGGCTTCGCATTGGGTGCAGAATACACCCGAAGACAAATAAAGCCCTTCAAGTACGGTATTCTGCGACGGCGCATGGCGGGTGGTGATGGTGAGTGTGCCGCTGTCGGGGGCGTCGGGAAGAATGAGTCGGCTGTCGTCGAGTTGATAGCGTGAAGCATCGAGCGGCATGCCGTTTAGCTCGACGGCGAGCAATGTTTGCGCTTCACCGTCGAGCGTCAGCGGCGCTTGGCGGTTTTCAATGTGAGTGTCGGGGTTGCGCGTGAAATGCAGCGTCGAGATGACTTCCGTGGCATCGGCGTCGAGGTCGAACACCATTTCGATGCGTGGGACAAGAAAAGCCGGTGGGCGGTAATCGAGGCGGTGTTTGATGGAAGAAAGGGCAGCGGCGGAAAGAGGGATTGTCGTGTCGGGATTCATCATGAAGCAGGCGGTAAAGTGTTTCGGAAAGTGGAATGTCTCTATTTTATCAAGCCGGATGCTCCGGCTTATACCGATTTCGTGCGTTTCGCCCGGCAAACGGCTATGATATCTATTTATCGGGTTCCCCAAGGAGACGGCCTTGAATCTGGAAAAAGTGATTTTTGGATTTTTTGTCATTCTTGCCTGTACGCTGAACGCGGGTTTCTTCCTTGGCGAGATTGATGTCGTCCACGCGCACAACGCGACGGAATTGTTTGCGGCTTTGGTGGTCAATATCGTGGTCGTGATATTGAAGATCGGCGACCGCACTCAAATCGGTGCACTGCAAATGGCGACCAGTCTGGCGGCGACGCTGCAACTGGTTCTTTCATGTATGGTGTGGTTGTGGCATGTGCAAATCAGCGGAGAATCCATGGACGCGCCGACGATGGCCACCATCGTATCGCTGGCGGGCGGGGCCTTGCTTGCCAACGTGATCTCGGTCATTCTGTTGATCGGCGAAACGTTGCGGCAGACTCGGTAACGTAAAAAACTGCTGAAAAAACCGCGACAGAAAGTCGTCGTTCTTATGGGCGAGCCGTTTTTTCTCATTCTTCGCCGCTTGCGGCGGCCTTTGCTCGCCGTGATTGGCTCCATCGCCATTTCGATACTGGGACTGGCGAACATTCCCGGCATTGACGCAGACGGCAATGCGGCGACGCTCGGTTACTTTAACGCGTTCTACATCATGAGCTACACCGCCACGACCATTGGTTTTGGCGAAGTGCCCTATGCGTTTTCCGAGGCGCAGCGCCTCTGGGTGATTTTTTCGATTTACATCTCGGTGATTTCCTGGGCCTACGCCCTTGGCGTGATTTTTCACATGACGCGCGACCCGGCATTTCGACTGGCGTTGGCACGCAGCCATTTTGCGGCGCGGGTGCGGCGGCAAACGGAACCGTTTATTCTGGTTGTCGGCTATGGGCAAAGTGGAACCATGCTGGCACGGATGCTCGACCGCATCGGCTATAACTCGGTGATTGTCGAACTGAATTCGGAACGGGTGGCGCAGATCGAAACGCAGGAATATCAGCGAATGCCGTTGTTCGTCTCCGGTGACGGACGCTGGCCGGAAGTGCTGGTCGATGCGGGAGTGACGCATTCGCAATGTCTGACGATGGTTGTTCTGGCCGGTGATGACGATACGGCACAGGCCGTGGCGATCGGCGGTTCGGCGCTCAACCCGAATCTGCACATCATCACGCGAGCGCGTTCGGAAATGGCGGTAGCCAACCTCGAATCGTTTCACAGTATCGAGATAGTCAATCCCTACGAAACGTTTGCGTTTAATCTGGGACAAGACTTCAGCGCTCCGGAAAAATTGCAAGTCAGGGAATGGCTGACCGGATTGCCCGGAGCCAAGCGCCCCGAGGTGTTGAAATTGCCGATCGGGCACTGGGTGATCTGTGGTTTTGGGCGTTTTGGCCGTTATATTGCCAAGGCTTTGACGCGGGCCAACGCGACATGGACGGCCATCGACAACAACCCGGCGCTTGTCCCGGAAGCATCCTTGCTTCAGAAAAGCTACAGCCAGGAAACGCTGTCCGAAGCCGGAATCGAACGGGCTGTCGGTATCGTAGCCTGCACCGACCGCGACGCGATCAACCTGGCGGCAGTGTGCCGCGCTCGTGCGTTGAACCCCGATCTTTTTGTCGCCGTTCGGCAAATGCATGCATCGAACGCCAGTCTGGTCGAAGCCACACAGGCGGATTTGCGTTTCATCCAGGCGGAAATTATCTCGCATGAAGTGCGGCAACGAATCACTTCGCCATTGTTGAACCGTTTCCTGTTGGTCTTGCGTGCTGATGTCGGCGATCTCGCCCAGCGTGTCAGCGCTCAGCTTGAAGCCACGGTTCAAGATCGTGTGCCGTTCCTGTGGGTGTTCAGTTGCATGGCGGCGTACCCGGGATTGCGCGAAGCATTTGACTACGATCCGGAAAACCCGCTGCAAATGGGTGATCTGCTCGTCCATCCGCACGACCCGTCCCGCGCATTGCAAGCGACGGCGTTGATGCTGGTGCGTAACGACGAAGAAATCCTGCTTCCGGAAACGCATCTCAGGATGCAGTCGGGCGACCGCATTCTTTTTGCGGGACCCAAAGGGATTGAAGCCTTGCAAAAACGGCACTACCTGACACCCAGCCCGCTGCCGCTGATCCGTACCGGCGTTGAGCCGCCGCGCAGTTGGGTATTCAGAAAGTTGGAAGGCTGGCGTAAGGAAAGGAAGACGCCCTAGCGGTTTGTTAACACGGCTTCCGCCATCGCATGGCGAGGTCTCATGACATGCTGTTTAACTAAAAAGAGTTGAGGTAAGTCAGCCGAGGTAAGCAGAAGGTGTGTGCTGTCTGATTGGTATATAATGCTCGTTTCCCTTGCCTCACCCGCCGCAGACGGGGAGGCCTTGCGGCAAAGGCTCGGCTCATTGGAGTCGGGCTGTTTTTGCCGCGATTCAGACCGAAAGGAGTTTACTGCATGCGTCATTACGAAATAGTTTTTGTCGTCCATCCGGATCAGAGTGAGCAGGTTCCGGCCATGGTCGAGCGTTATCGCACAATGGTGGAATCGCGTGGTGGTCGCGTTCATCGCATGGAAGATTGGGGACGTCGCCAGTTGGCTTACCCGATCCAGAAAATGCACAAAGGCCACTATGCGCTGATGAATATCGAGTGCAATCTTGAAACGCTGGAAGAGCTGGAGCACGCGTTCAAATTCAATGATGCGGTGTTGCGTCATCTGACGGTGTCGATGGATGCCGCCGTGACGACGCCATCGCCGATGATGCGCGAGGACAAGGCAAAGTCGCTGACTGAAAAAGAAGTTGACGGCAAAGAAACGCCTGCGACTGTTGCAGAAGACAGCGTGCCAGTGGCGGAAGAGGGCGTTGCCTGATCGGGATCAGGACGAGGAGGCATGGAGCCGACCAACCGGATCGAACTGGACGCAACACTGACCGAAAAAAGCGTGTTGCGTCATACTCCGGCGGGGGTGGCGGTACAGGAAGGGATGTTGTCGCATCAATCGATGCAGTCCGAAGATGGCGCGATGCGTCAGGTGAATTTCGAGATTTTCACCATGGCTTTCGGACAGGAGGCGCTGGCGTTGAGCCGGATGCCTATAGGCAGTTCGCTTCGTTGTACGGGATTTCTGTGCCGCCGCTGGCGTACCGGTATTACGCTGGCTCTGCATCTCTCGCATGTCCAAAAATTGACGACTTTGAATGAATAATACGTAAAGGAATTGAACTATGCCTCGCATGATAGGTAAAGGTAAAGGCAAAGATGCCAACAAGCAACGCCGTGACCGCGGCAACGCGCTGTTCAAGCGCAAAAAATTCTGCCGCTTTACGGCAGAAGGAGTGAAGCAGATTGATTACAAGGACGTGGATGTGCTGAAGGAGTTTTTGCAGGAGAACGGCAAGATTATGCCGGCTCGTGTGACCGGCACAAAGGCGCGTTATCAGCGTCAGTTGTCGGTGGCGATCAAACGCGCACAATTCCTGGCGCTTTTGCCTTACACTGACCGCCACTAAGAGGAGCCGAAAATGCAAGTGATTCTTCTCGAAAAGATTGCCAACGTGGGTTCGCTGGGCGATGTGGTCAAAGTCAAGGACGGCTACGCACGCAATTTCCTGATTCCGCAAGGCAAGGCCAAGCGGGCGACGCCGGAAAATATCAAGATGCTCGAAGAAAGACGGGCTGAACTGGAAAAACAGGAAGCGGAAAAATTGACCGATGCAACAGCCTTGGCCGAACGCTTGGAAGGTTTGACCATTCAAATCTCCCAGAGGGCGGGGGTCGATGGCCGTTTATACGGTTCTGTCACCAATGTCGATATCATCGATGCGTTGAAAGAGAAAGGCTTTGTCCATCTCGAGCGTTCGATGGTGCGGTTCCCGGAAGGCCACCTGAAGCAGGTCGGCGAGCATTCGGTCATATTGGCGTTGCATACCGATGTGATGGCGACGATTACGGTCAACGTGCGGGGCGATGTTGCCAATCAATGACCGGACAGTGACATAACGACTGGCGTGAGCCTTTGAGCACGCTTTGGAAATAAAAACCGGCGCTTTTTAAAGTGCCGGTTTTTATTTCAATTTTCACGATACCTTCGCTGTCCTGTATCCTTACGCCTTTCAAGCCCGTTTCCAACCCGCCGCACTCCACTCGACACTCGACATTCCAATGGCCAACCAAGACCGTGACATAGAATCGCTGAAGCTGCCACCGCACTCAATGGAGGCGGAGCAAGCCGTGCTGGGCGGTCTTTTGATCGATAACGAAGCGATGGACAGAATCGGCGATGTGTTGTCGCGCGAAGATTTCTACGCTGACGCGCACCGTCTGATTTTCGATCACATTCAACGGCTGACCAGCGAAGCAAAAGCCGCCGACGTGGTGACGGTGGCCGATGCGCTGGAATCAGTGCAAAAACTCGACTACGTTGGCGGTCTGGCTTACATCGGCGCACTGGCGCAGAACGTGCCGACGGCGGCCAATATTCGCCACTACGCGCAAATCGTGCGGGAACGTTCGGTGTTGCGGCAGTTGGTGACGACAGCGGGGAAAATCGCCGACAACGCTTACAATCCACTCGGCAAAAACGCCGCACAGGTTCTCGATGAAGCGGAAGCCGATATTCTGCACATTGCCGAGCAGGGCGCACGTGGACAAAAGCAGTTTGTCGAAATCGGTAAAGTGCTGGGAGAAGTGGTCGAACGGATCGAACATCTGTACGAACGCGATGATCCGTCGGAAGTGACCGGAGTACCGACCGGTTTTAACGATCTCGACAGGATGACTTCCGGTTTTCAGGAAGGCGATTTGATCATTATCGCCGGGCGTCCCTCAATGGG
Organism: Burkholderiales bacterium; assembly: GCA_031277215.1. GTDB lineage: Bacteria > Pseudomonadota > Gammaproteobacteria > Burkholderiales > Casimicrobiaceae > UBA931. Next base: position 7,760 of record JAITMR010000061.1, on the reverse strand, counting down.
AAAAACCGCGTTGGCGCTCAATATCGGCGAATATGTGGCACTGCACGCTAACTTGCCGGTGGCGGTGTTTTCGATGGAAATGTCTTCCACGCAGTTGGCGTTGCGATTAATCGGATCGGTCGGTCGCTTGTCGAGCCAGAATCTGCGGATCGGTCGTTTGCAGCAGGGCGATTGGGAAAAATTGTCGCATGCGTTGGGGCGTTTGAACGAAGCGCCGATCATGATCGACGAAACCCCTGCATTGAACGTGATCGAAGTGCGCTCGCGGGCGCGGCGACTGAAACGTCACTACAAAAAGCTCGGTCTGATTGTCGTCGATTACTTGCAACTGATGCAGGCAAGCACATCCGGTGAAAACCGTGCGACTGAAATCTCCGAAATTTCGCGGTCGCTAAAAGCGCTGGCCAAAGAATTGAATGTGCCCGTCGTCGCGTTATCGCAGTTAAACCGCAGCCTCGAACAACGTCCCAACAAAAGGCCGGTGATGTCGGATCTGCGCGAATCCGGCGCCATCGAGCAGGATGCCGACGTAATTCTTTTCATCTACCGTGACGAAGTTTACAATCCCGACACTCAGGAAAAAGGAACGGCCGAGATCATTATCGGCAAACAACGAAACGGGCCGATCGGGTCTGTCCGGTTGACGTTTTTGGGCGAATATACCCGTTTTGAAAACTTTGCGGCCCCCGGCAGTTATTGACAATGTGGCGCTGCAATCACGGCGGCGAATTTGACCTTGGCAAAGCGTTCTACCTCTCGATATATTTTTAAAAATATATGGCTGCCGCGCTTTCGGGCGGGGAAGGTGCAATGCGAGGTATACAATGTTACATCTTGACTTGGATCAAGGAAAGACTTTGCCGCGCAAGTATGATCGGGCGAAGTAGGCTGCCAGACAAATTTGAGCGTCAAACCATGTCTGGTTCACCAAGAGGGAGTAAGGAAGCTATGAATCTGTCGGGGATTTTGGTAGTAGCGGTGCCTGAGCGCTGTGATGAGGTCGCTGAGGCGTTGGCCGCCCTGCCGGGGGTTGAGGTACATCAGAAAGATCCTGCCAACGGAAAAATTATCGTTGTGCAGGAAGCTTCCACTATCGCAAATGAAGCCGATGGCGCCCGGGAAATGCAAAAATTGCCGGGCGTTATTTCTGTCAATATGGTTTACCACTACTTCGCCGAGGATCCTACGCTCGGCACTTCAGCTGTTTCTGCTTCAACGGTTTCTGCTTCAACGTCGCATTGATTTTTTCGTCAACCTCCGCGCTTAGCGCTAACTGATGTTTTAAAGGAGCTCACATGACCAGCTTGTCACGCCGAGAATTTATCAAAACGAGTATCGCTGCAACAACAGCAGCAACCGCCGGATTTACGGTTTCGCAGGCAGCTTTGGCGCAAGCCAATGCAGCGGAAGCCGGATGGAAGTGGGATAAAAGCGTATGCCGTTTTTGCGGGGTGGGTTGCGGTGAACAAGTCGCCACCTTCCAAGGCAAGATCGTCGCCATCAAAGGCGATCCCGATGCGCCGGTCAACCGTGGCCTGAACTGCATTAAAGGTTACTTTAACGGTCGTATTCTTTACGGCGAAGACCGCCTGACACAACCCTTGATGCGGATGAAGGGCGGTAAATTCGATAAAACAGGTGATTTCGTTCCGGTATCCTGGGATCAAGCTCTTGATGAAATCGCCGCGCAATTCAAGCGGATCTATAAAGCCAAAGGCCCGTCTGCCGTAGCAATGCTGACCTCTGGCCAATCTCTGGTTTCAGAAGGCTACATCACCAACAAACTGATCAAAGCCGGTTTTCGTTCAAACAACATCGACCCGAATGCACGTCTGTGCATGGCAAGTGCGGTGGTGGCGTTTTATCAGTGCTTCGGTGTTGACGAGCCTGCGAACTGCTACGACGATTTTGAACTGGCCGACACCACCGTGCTGTGGAGCAACAACATGGCCGAGGCGCACCCGATTCTGTGGTCGCGGGTGACGGATCATCGCTTGACGGACAAGAACTCCCGGATCATCAATGTCACAACGTACCGCAACCTGTGCTCGGATATTGCTGACCTGGAAATTCTCTACAAACCGAACACAGAACTGGCGATTGCAAACTACATCGCACGCGAAATGATCGAGCGCAACGCGGTGAATATGGATTTCGTCAACAAGCACTGCATCTTCGCTACCGGCCCGGTCGACATCGGTTTCGGTATGCGTCCGACCGACAAGTTTGCGTTCCCGGCGGAAAAAGACACCCTGGCCAAGCAACTGAACTACACAATCGACAAATACGAAGCGATTGCCCAGCGGCGTCCGGAAATGGCCGGAAAGTCGGTTGAGCAAAAGGATGCAGGAAGAGCCGACGCGCACTGGCACATCACCTTTGACGAGTACAAGAGAGGTGTGGCTCCCTACACGCTCGACTTTGTGGCGGAATTGGCGAAGGGCGATCCGGCTGAATCGCTGGATGCGTTCAAGAAGAAACTGCAACAGCTTGCTAATTACTACATCGCCGACAAATCGAAGAAGATCGTCTCGCTGTGGTGCATGGGCGCCAACCAGCACGTTCGCGGCGTTTGGTTCAACGAGCAGATTTACGCACTGCACCTGCTGCTCGGCAAATATGGAACGCCGGGCAATGGAGCATTCTCGTTAACGGGACAGCCGTCCGCTTGCGGAACGGCGCGTGAAATCGGCACGTTCAGCCATCGCCTGCCATCGGACATGCTGGTCGCCAATCCGGCGCACCGCGAGAAGACGGAAAAAATCTGGAAGCTGCCAGCAAAAACATTGAACCCGAGAGTGGGAACGGCGCTGATGATAGCGCTGCGTGGTCTGGAAGATGGCTCGGTCAATTTCGTTTGGACGCAAACTGTCAACCTGTGGCAATCGACGCCGAACACCAACCACTGGCTCAAGGCTGCGCGCAAACCGGAAAACTTCGTCGTTGTGGCAGACTCTTATCCGACACTGTCCGGCAAGGTTGCCGACGTTGTTCTGCCGGCGGCCATGATCAACGAGAAATGGGGTATGTTCGGCAACGCCGAGCGTCGCATGCAGTGCTGGCGTCAAATGGTGAATGCACCGGGTCAAGCTCGTCCTGATGCCTGGATGATGCTTGAGTTCTCGAAACGCTTTACGCTCAAAGAAGTTTGGGGCGAATTGCCGCTGCCGGGATTGAAAGTAGAAGGTTTCCCGGAAAACAAACTGCCAAGCGTTCTCGAAGAAGCCAAGAAGATGGGCTACAACGAAAACATGACGTTGTACGAAGTACTCTTCGCAACGCCGGACAACAAGAAGTTCAAATGGCCTGATCCTATCGCCAAAGGAATGGAGAACTCCGTCGTCAATCTGCTTGGAGACGGTTGGTTTGTTGAGAAAGCATTGTTTGAAGAATATCGCCCGTTTACCTTCGGTGGGCACGATCTGGCGCCGTTCGATATGTATTACGACGACAAAGTGCGTGGTTTGCGCTGGCCGATCATTGACGGTAAAGAAACCAAGTGGCGTTTCTCGGAAGGCAACGATCCATACGTGAAACCGGGTGAAGGGTTTAACTTCCACGGTAAGCTGCTGAAAGCCATTCCGAGCGGTGATCTTGATGGTGTTAAAGACACCACGCCGAAACCGCTGCCGGGTAAAGCGAAAATCTTCTTCCGTCCCTATGCAGGCTATCCTGAAAAGCTGGACAGCAATTACGACCTCCAGTTGTGTACCGGTCGTATCCTTGAGCACTGGCATACCGGTTCAATGACCCGCCGTGTTCCGGAACTCCACCGCACAGCGCCGACGGCAATGCTTGACATGAACCCGGCGGACGCCGAGAAGCGCGGCCTGAAACATCAAGACGTTGCTTGGGTCGAAACCCGGCGCGGCAAGATCAAGATGGTCGTAAATACACGTGGTCGCAACAAAGTGCTCCCGGGAACGATCTGGGCTGCGTTCTTTGATGAAGGCGTTCAAGTAAACCAACTGACGCTGGATGCGGCTGACCCGTTATCGCTTGAGCCGGATTACAAGAAGGCCGCTGCGAAAGTGTATAAGGCCTGATCCATGAAAACCCCGGTGTGCATGTGAAACTAAAACATGCATGCCGGGCGTTATCGTGGCTGATGGTATGGGGTTTATGAATTTAATATGGATAGTGCCCTGTTTTTTCCGGCAACAGGGGGAGTTTGATGAGCGCAACTGACCGTCGACAGTTTTTGATCCGCACCGCCCAGATGGCTGGCGCTGCTGCTTGCGCTGGTGTTCTCTGGTCTCCGCTGGTGCGAAGCCAAGCCAAAGCGTCCGCTCACGCACTGCGTCCCCCTGGTGCTTTGCCGGAAGAAGATTTCATGGCGCTGTGCCTGAAATGTGGGCAATGCGTCAAAGCCTGTCCTTTCGAGACACTGAAGCTGGCAACTGTCGCTGACGACGCTCCGATAGGGACACCTTACTTCATCGCACGGGAAATTCCCTGCGAAATGTGCGTCGATGTTCCTTGCGTTCCGGTCTGCCCATCGGGTGCGCTGGACAGAGAGTTTACCGATATCACCAAAGCCCGTATGGGGCTGGCGGTGATTGATCCCGAGATTTGCCTGTCGATGCGTGGCTTGCGTTGCGAAGTGTGTTGGCGGCTCTGCCCGGTGCGCGACAAGGCGATCACCTTGAACATTGTGCATAACGAAGGCACCAACCGGCACGTCCGTTTTGAGCCGGTCATTAACAGTGAGCACTGCACGGGATGCGGCATATGCGAAAAAGCCTGCCCGACCGAAGAATCGTCGATCCGTGTGCTGCGGCACAAATTTGTCCAAGGCAGATTGGGCGAACATTACAGCCCGTCTTCAGACGGAGATTTCAAATTACAGGATGTTCGTCGAGGTACCGACATTGCCAAGGAACTGAATCCTGGCGACAAAAAGCAGGCTGCGCCCGGAGCTGGCTACTTTAACCGGCGCGGCGGTCGTGACGGCATCATTCCTGGGAGCACGCCATGACCGAAAAACAAAAAGACATGGCCGTTCCGGGAAAGAGCGTGCGCGCAGAGATTCGCCATTTTCAAATGCCCGACACACTGGGCGGCAAGCTGCGCGTATGGCGCTTTCTAATCGCACGCCGCTTTATCCAGGTGAGCATATTGGTTTTGTTCATGGGAACACTGCATTATGGCTGGACGCTGTTCAACCAACTGGTGTTGACCGGCAACATGTCGTCCTCCCGACTTTTTGGTGTTATCCCCTTGTCCGATCCTTTTGCTGTATTGCAGGTCATTGCCAGTCTTCAATGGCCGCACATGGATGCGTTGATCGGTGCGGCCATTGTTTTGGCGGTCTACCTGCTGTTGGGTGGGCGGGTGTTCTGCGCCTGGGCGTGTCCGGTCAATATGGTGGCAGACCTTGCCAACTGGCTACGTGAAAAATGGGGCATACGCAGTATGTTCATCGTGCCGTCGAAAACACGTTACTGGGCGCTGTTGCTGACACTGATCTTGTCGTTCATTTTGGGCGTTGCCGCCTTTGAATGGGTCAGCCCGATTGCCATCATGCATCGTGAACTGATCTACGGTATCGGCCTTGGCTTTATTGCCGTGCTGGGCATCTTTATCTTCGATCTTCTGGTGATGGCGCGTGGCTGGTGCGGACACTTTTGTCCCCTTGGCGCGTTTTGGTCGGTCGTGGGGCGCACGGCGCAAATCCGTGTGGCCTTTGATGATGCAAGCTGCACCCGCTGCGGTGACTGCGTCAAGGAGTGTCCGGAACCGTCTGTGCTCAGCTTCAAAGAAGCGGCGCAACACGGCATGGTGCGTTCCGGAGAGTGTACCAACTGCGGTAAATGTATCGTCGTTTGCCCGGAAAACAGCCTTTCATTCAACCTTCGTGCCTGCATTCGCAGCAATTCGGCATTGCGATCAGAGCACGGTTCAACATCCTAAACCGAGAGAGGAAATACCATGAAACGCTTGGCTTTGATAGTAGCATCCAGTTTGGTGATAGGCTTGTTTGCCTGTGCAACACAGTCGACTCCTGACACTCAATTTGGTTTGGTGAAAGGCAGTGCGTTCGATACGCTGACACCTAAAGCTTTTCAGGCTGACGGGTCGGGCGCAAAAGGAGCTGCAGAAACGGCTTACCTGATGCCGGCGTTATCGAAACACGATAACGAAATGTACCTGCCGATCACTATTGATAAAAATCAGTGCTTGGCTTGCCACGACAGACCGGGGCAACAAAAGAAAGCGGGCGATCCGACGCCGATTTCGCCAACGCACTACACCAAGACGGCGGCTGGCAAGCAGCAGGTAGCGGGCGCACGTTATAAATGCCATTTGTGCCACGCCCCGGCGGCTGATGTACCGGATCTGGTCAAAAACACAGGGCCGAAACCGAAGCGTTAAAAAAATTCTTTGAGCCATAAGGGCATGCATTTGCAAATGCATGCCCTTTGAGCTGCCTGTTCGACATGGACTCCTAATGGAATTCATGTGCTGGTGTGGCCGATGCCCCCTGCTTTTTTCGGGAATCACCGTCGGAATTTCATTTCCACTTCGATAATGCAATAATGTCCCTCCTGATTGTTTCCCCAAGGAGATGGATATAAGCAGGCCAGCCAGAGGAACAGACAACCTGGAACGGGCGCGTGAAATGCTTGCTCAGACACAGAGCGTGGAGCAGTTGCGGCAAGCGCAGGCATCTCCGCGTTAGTGCCGGATACGGGCGGTCACGCAAGCAACCTTGCAGCGCGAGCCGCAACAGGTGCGTTGGCTTCCGCAGTTACAGGAGGAAACGCGGGACAAGGAGCGGTGATCTCTGCGTTTGGGTATTTGTTTAATGAAGCTTCTCATGAAGCTGAAAAAAGCTTGGTAGAAACTTATAACGAAAAGCTGTTGCAACAACAAAAACAAGCTTGTGTTTTAGAGTGCCACGGAGTAACCATGGATCCGGGTAGGAGGCCCATGGAGCGTCACCAAGAAGATTTTCTTGATGCGTTGACGTTGGGCATTCCTATGGCGGGGGCTGGTAGTGTGCGATTGGCGCATAGGTTTTTTTCGGCGGGGAGGGGGGCGGGGGGTGCGGATGATGCGCTACTTACTGTTCTTGGAAAAGCAACACCAACTGGAGGGCATCCCAACCAGCTAATGACGGTTCTGGATGATGGCACTCGAGTACTTTTCCGTAAAGATTTTGGGGCACAGGCTCATCGCCTAGGAGGGTCATTTCAAGGGAAAGGAAAAGTTAATCACTACAATATTCAGCTTCAAACTAAGAGCGGTGGGCACATTGAGAATATTCACATTGTACCTACTGGAAAAGGTAGATATACGTGGTGGGGAAAGGACGGGGTTATCAAAAAATGAAATCGCTAATGACGCCTGACATCCATATCGCAGAACATGCGGATGACATTCTTTCGGATGAGGTTGTGACCAATGAAGCGCATCAATTGTTAGTTGAGGTGGACGCTGATAACAAAGATGTGTATCTCAATTTTTCATCTCGCCTTGCTATGTACGATTTTGCTAGGTCTTTATTGCATGAAGCTATTTATAGCAAAGGAGGGCAGATGGAGTTTTATCCGCTTGAATTTCAAGGAAAAATGGAAATTGTGAACGGGGTTAGAATGCCGCTAAACAGTGCACGGCTGTTTATTTTTTATCAAGAATAGCAAGCGTAGATACTGTTATCCATGTCAACCTCCATGCAAAGCTGGGTTAAAGGGTTTTCCCGACTTGAGTACGCCAAAGGCGACATGAATGAGCTTGCGCATCATGGCGCCGATGAT
>JAITMR010000052.1 GCA_031277215.1 Burkholderiales bacterium | reverse complement strand
GGGTGGACGCCTGCGTTCTGCGACTCCGCTTCGCTTCGCGCAGAAGACGGGGGTTTGTCTCAAAGATGTGTAGATGCCTATGCCTTGAAGAGCCTGCCCCCGAAGAGATTTTGGTCGGGGAGGAGGGAACCAAGGGGCGAGTTGTGGTTGCCCGTTTTTCTTTTACGGTGAAAATGAATGCAAACAAATTATTCCGAGATTCCTTAACCCTCATTAAGCCCTCTGCCAATAGGGTTTTTTATTGGCTTTATTTGTTTTATGATTATAGGTCGAGGTCGGCATATCCTTGGCCGTCATCGCCTCGAACCCCCACAAGGGATGCCTTCTGTCACGCGACCCTGCGTCATCCAGCGGGAACCGGGTTTTTCATCTTAACCCCAGACCCGCTCCGCTTTGTCTGAAACTCTTGTTGAGTCCGCGCGTTGCGGACGCTTGCTTAAGGAAAGAAACAATGTCGCACGATACTGGCTTGATTTTGGCCGCGCCCATTCGGAGCGAGGCCGAGAAGGAAATTTTGACCCAAGACGTTTTGACGTTTCTGGGTGAACTGGTTCAGCGTTTCACTCCGGCGCGTAACGCGCTGCTGGCGGAACGTCGCGTTTGGCAGGAAAAAATCGACTCTGGCGCGTTGCCGGATTTTCTGCCTGAGACGGCAGACATTCGCAATGGCGACTGGAAAATCCGTGGCGTCCCGGACGATTTGATGGACCGTCGTGTCGAGATCACCGGCCCGGTAGATCGCAAAATGGTGATCAATGCGTTGAACGCCAACGTTAAGGTTTTCATGGCCGACTTTGAGGATTCGCTGGCGCCTGCCTGGGACAAAGTGATCGAAGGCCAGATCAATCTGCGCGACGCGGTCAACGGCACCATTACTTACACCGACGCGCAGAGCGGAAAAAATTACGCACTGAAAGAAAAAACGGCGGTGCTGATCTGTCGGGTGCGCGGTTTGCATCTGCCGGAAAAACATGTGCTGTGGCAGGGTGCGCCAATACCGGGCGGTTTGTTCGATTTCGCGCTGTATTTTCATCACAACCACCGCAAACTTCTCGATAAGGGCAGCGGGCCGTATTTTTATCTGCCGAAAACGCAGTCGTACAAGGAGGCCGCTTGGTGGAGTGAAATTTTCAGTTTCACCGAAGATCACTACGGTTTGCCACGCGGCACGATTAAGGCAACGGCGTTGATCGAAACTTTGCCCGCCGTGTTTCAGATGGACGAAATTTTGTATCACATGCGCGATCACCTCGTCGGGCTGAATTGCGGACGCTGGGATTACATTTTCAGCTACATCAAAACGCTGAAGAATCATCCCGATCGTGTGCTGCCCGATCGCCAGGCAGTGACGATGGAAAAGCAGTTCCTCAGCGCCTATTCGAAGCTATTGATCAAAACCTGTCACCGCCGTGGCGCTTTTGCGATGGGCGGAATGTCGGCGTTCATTCCGAGCAAGGATTCCGCACGCAACGCCGAAGTGAGCGAGAAGGTTCGCATCGACAAGGAGCGCGAAGCCGGTAACGGTCATGACGGCACTTGGATCGCGCACCCCGGTCTGGCGGAGGTCGTAACGCCCGTGTTCGACCGCATCCTCGGCGCACGCCGCAACCAATTGGATGTGTTGCGTGAAGACGATCCGCCAACAACCGCCGCCGAGCTGCTGACACCCTGTTCCGGTGAACGTACCGACGCGGGAATGCGCGCCAATATCCGCGTCGCGTTACAATACCTCGAAGCGTGGATCTCCGGCAACGGCTGCGTGCCGATTTACGGCCTGATGGAAGACGCCGCTACCGCCGAAATTTCACGCACTTCAATCTGGCAGTGGATTCGTCACCGCAAAACGCTCGATAACGGCGAGCAAGTGACACCGGCACTGTTCGAAAAAATGCTGGCGGAAGAAACGGCGATTGTCCGTCAGGAATTGGGCGACGCCCGTTTCTGCGAAGGCCGTTTTACCGATGCCGCCGCTTTGTTGCATCGCATCACCACGCAGGATGAGTTGGTCGACTTCCTGACGTTGCCTGGCTATGAGCTTTTGGTTTGACCGTTTAATTTTATTAACCTCGTTTGTCAACGATAAGAAGGAGCATCAAAATGTCGCTATCCCGTAATGAACAAATCCAGGAACTTGAAAAAAGCTGGCAGCAGCCGCGTTGGAAAGGTATCACCCGCCCTTACAGCGCCGCCGATGTCGTCGCGCTGCGCGGTTCAATCGTTCCCGAATGCACGCTGGCACACCGCGCCGCTGACAAACTGTGGTCGCTGATCAACGGCAGCGCCAAAAAAGGTTACGTCAACTGCCTCGGCGCACTGACCGGCGGACAAGCGGTGCAACAAGCCAAAGCCGGCATCGAAGCGATTTACCTCTCCGGCTGGCAAGTTGCTGCTGACGCCAACCTCGCCAGCTCGATGTATCCGGATCAATCGCTGTATCCGGCTAACTCGGTGCCTGCTATCGTTCAGCGCATCAACAATTCTTTCCGTCGCGCCGACCAGATTCAGTGGGCAAACGGCATCGGCCCCGGCGACAAGGGATACGTCGATTACTTCCTGCCGATCGTCGGCGATGCCGAAGCCGGTTTCGGCGGCGTACTGAACGCGTTTGAATTGATGAAGGGAATGATCGAAGCGGGCGCCGGTGGCGTACACTTCGAAGACCAACTCGCATCGGTCAAAAAGTGCGGTCACATGGGCGGCAAAGTGCTGGTGCCGACGCAGGAAGCCGTGCAAAAACTGGTCGCCGCACGATTTGCGGCTGACGTGATGGGCGTGCCGACGCTGGTGATTGCGCGTACCGACGCCGACGCTGCCGATCTGCTGACCTCGGATTACGATGCCAACGACAAACCGTTTGTCACCGGCGAACGCACGCCGGAAGGTTTCTACCGCACCCGCGCCGGTATCGAGCAAGCGATCAGCCGTGGCTTGGCTTATGCTCCCTACGCCGACATGGTGTGGTGCGAAACTTCAACGCCTGATCTGGCGGTCGCCAAACAATTTGCCGACGCCATTCACGCCAAATTCCCGGGCAAACTGCTGGCGTACAACTGCTCGCCGTCGTTCAACTGGAAGAAAAACCTCGACGATGCCACCATCGCCAAGTTCCAAGACGAGTTGTCGAAGATGGGCTTCAAGTATCAATTCATCACTCTCGCCGGCATCCACAGCATGTGGTACAACATGTTCGATCTGGCGCATGCCTACGCGCAAGGAAACGGGATGAAGCATTACGTCGAGAAAGTGCAAGAGCCGGAATTCGCTGCCGCCGGCAGAGGGTATACCTTTGTTGCGCACCAGCAGGAAGTCGGCACTGGCTATTTCGATAAAGTCACCACCGTCATTCAGGGCGGAACCTCATCCGTCACCGCGTTGACCGGCTCGACCGAAGAAGCGCAGTTCTAAACGTGCGTTTTCTGACATCCCCTCTCCCGCTTGCGGGAGAGGGTTTCAAACAAACCCCCGTCGGCTTCGCCGACACCCCCTTTCAAAAGGGGGCTTCCGTGTCATCGCATCTTTGTGTCATCGCATCTTCGCGTTTTCGCGTGAGAAAAAACTTGCGCGAAGAGGTGATGAGACATTCGGGCTAATACAAAACCGTGGATTCCGCCATCGCCTTGTCTTCCGGCGCCGCCGCTTCTGCCGACATGGAGACGCTGGTCGCGCACACCATTCTGCAAGGCTTCGACGCACAATACGGTCGTTTTCTCGAAATCACCGCCGGCGCCCAGCAACGTTTTGAAAACGCCGACTGGAACGCCGTGCAGGCCGCGATGAAACTCCGGATTCATTTGTACGATCATCATGTTGGGCTGTCGGTTGAGTTGATTCGGCGAATGGCCGGCGACTTATGTTTCAACGCCGGTTTTCTGTCGCGCGTCAAAGATCATTACACCACGTTGTTGCCGAATTATCCGCGGCTCGAAATCGCCGAAAGTTTTTTCAATTCGGTTTATTGCCGCTTGTTTAAACACCGCGATCTGGCACCGGATAAAATGTTTGTCTTCAGTTCGCAACCCGATCTCTGCCGCCGCGATCTGCCGCGGCCTATTTCGCTCAACTTCCCGCTGGCCGCAGGCGTCGAAGACCGCTTGCGCGTAATTCTGCGCAACTCTCCGCTGCGCGTGCCCTGGGAAAACCTCCCACGCGACATCGCCGACATCGCCAAAGCCCTCGACAACCGCTTCGGCCAGGACGCGCTAAAAGACGGCACTCTCGAAATTTATAACGAAGTGTTTTACCGCAACAAATCCGCCTGGATCGTCGGCAAGTTGCGCCTGGCTGACGGGATGTACCCTTTTCTGCTGCCGATCTGCCGCACCGCTTCCGGCGAAATATTTATCGACGCCTGTCTCACCGACTTCAGCGACGCCAGCATCGTCTTCAGTTTCAACCGCGCCTACTTCATGGTCTATGCGCCGCTGCCTGCCGCCACCGTCGAATGGCTGCGCGAACTTCTTCCGCACAAAACCACCGCCGAACTGTACAACACCATCGGCTGCCAAAAACACGGCAAGACCGAGTACTACCGCGAATACCTGCGCCATCTGGAACAAACTAACGATCAGTTCATCATTGCTCCGGGAACCCGCGGGATGGTGATGTTGGTGTTCACGCTGCCCTCGTACGATGTCGTGTTCAAAGTCATCAAGGATCGTTTCGCGCCGCAGAAAAGCGTTGACGCCGAACGTGTGCGCGAGTGCTACCAGCTTGTCAAAGAACATGACCGCGTCGGACGCATGGCCGACACCCAGGAATACGAAAACTTCGCGATTGAAAAGCATCGGATCAGCGATACGTTGATGGCTGAATTGCAACGCGAAATACCGGAAAAACTCGATGACTTGGGCGACAGCATTTCCATCCGTCACCTTTATCTCGAGCAGCGAATGATTCCGCTCAATCTTTATCTCGATCAAGTCGATGAAGTCGCACGCGCTGAAATCATCGACGACTATGGCATCGCCATCCGCCAATTGGCGACTGCCAACATTTTCCCGGGCGACATGCTGCTCAAAAACTTCGGCGTCACCAAGAACAATCGCGTCGTGTTCTACGATTACGACGAAATTCGCTACATGACCGAAATGAACTTTCGCGTCATCCCGCCGCCGCGTTATCCCGAAGACGAACTCGCTGGCGAGCCGTGGTACAGCGTTGCCGAAAACGACGTGTTCCCGGAAGAATTCCGGCAATTTCTTTTCAGCGACAACGCCTTGCGGCAAGCGTTCGAGCGCCACCACGAAGATATCTTCAAAGCAGACTACTGGAAGCGTCTGCAACAACGCATCCGCGAAGGCGTGAACGAAGATTTTTTTGCTTACCGGCGAACGCAGCGGTTTAGGCAGCGGTGATCGAACATCCGCTCGTACAAGGGCGGATAAGCGAAGCGCAATCCGCCGAAGCGGAAAAATTAACCGCAATTTCAGAAATAAGGAAAGCGTATCTCACGCGAAGGCGCAAGAACGCCAACTGTAATGTGTTAACGATGTGTCCGGCCTAAACAGCCGGAGAAGAGTAAGGGAGAGAGCAAATGTCGCGGTTCGCTGCGCTCACCAAGCGGCGGTACCCTATCAGCGCCAGCAATGCGCCAACGGCCAGACTCGCCGCCAGAAGCGCCGCGTTCCCGTAACGGAAATGCGCGTAGCGCACATAGGCCACAAGGGATGCAATAACGGCCAACTCCGCCAACGCAAATTTTGAAAAGCGCCCCATCCCTGACCAATTGGCCGCCACAAAAAAATCAAGCCCGCCAGTAACGACACAACGCCCAGCCACAACAACAGACGGTCGATCCACAAACGCCACTCCTGGCGAGAGGGCGGAATCCCCGCCAACCGTAACGCCTCCGGCACTTGTTGCGCAGACAAGGCGTTTTCTTCCCGCCAGTGCACAATCCATTTTTGTCGCTCGTGCATTGAGGCGTCCTATCAGGGATCAGGGGTCGGGGTCACATTCTGCTCGGGGCGAAGCAGAATTGTAAAATCCAAAAAGTGGCTCACGCGGAGGGCTGCCCCTACGGCGTACCCGATTCCTGAATCACAAACTGTCGCCGAAGTCGCGGCGGAAGGCTTCCACCAATCGCTCCGGCCAGTCGTTGACCGCTTCAAGTCGTCCCATGAAGAAGCGCAAAACGGAAGGTTCTTCGACAAAGCGCAAGCCGCCGACCAGTTCGCGTTGCGTGTACAACCAATGCAGCCGGTCTTCGACGTATTTCGTCTGCGACAACGTGAACACTCGGCGCGGGAACGCGAGACGCAACAGTTCCGCGTCAGCAAGAATGTCGTTTCCGTGTTGGTCGCGGGTGCTCGACACTGTGCCGCGCTCCATGCCGCGCACACCGGAAACCAGATAAAACGCCGCAGCCAACGCTCCCGCCGGATATTCTCTTTGCGGTATGTGCGACAAAAAACTCATCGCGTCAACGTGGCAACCAAGACCACCAGCAGGTGTCACCACCGGAATGCCCAGCGTTTCAAGGCGTTCCACCAGATAGCGAATAAACATCGGACTTTGGCCGATCACTGTCTCGTCGGTTGTTTCGCGCAACCCGACGGCCATCGCTTCAATTTCGCGCACTGACATACCGCCGTAAGTCAAAAAGCCTTCAAACAGCGGGATCAAGACCTTCATCTTTTCAAAAATTTCCGGTCGGTTGGTGCAAATCGCCCCACCACGCGAGGAGCTGACTTTACGACTGGAGAAGTACACGATGTCGGCCTGTGCGCACATCTCACGCAGAATCTCGGCAACACTTACCTGCTGGAATTCCGGCTCGCGTTGTTTGATGAACCAGGCGTTTTCGCCGATCAAACTGGCGTCAAGCACCAGCGGAATGCCGTATTCTTTCGCCACTTTTGCAACTTCGCGCAAATTCGCCAGAGAGAACGGTTGACCTCCGATCAGATTGGTCGATGCCTCCATTCGGATCAGCGGCACGTTTTGCGCCCCGTGAGAGGTAATCGAGCGGCGAAGTTTGGCAATATCCATATTGCCCTTGAACGGATTGCTGCTCTTGATCTGCAATGCTTCGTCGTGCAGCAATTCGGCGACTTTGCCGCCGTTCAGGTCGATATGCGCCAGTGTCGTGGTGAAGTGGTAATTCATCGGCACCAAATCGCCGGATTTGACGTAGCTTCGGAAAATAATGTTTTCTGCGGCGCGTCCTTGATGCACCGGAAGCACGAAGCGCTTGCCGAATACTTCTTCGACTGCCGTTTGCATCCGTTCAAAGCTTTGCGAACCGGCGTAGGCGTCATCCGCCTGCATCATCGCGCCCATTTGCGTATCGCTCATCGCATTGGTGCCGCTGTCCGTTAACATGTCCAGATACACATCGCGGGTCGTCAACAAAAAGGTATTGAAGCCCGCACGGCGAACCGCCGCCAACCGCTCCTCAATCGGCGGCAATGTCAATTTTTGTACGACACGTACTTTGTGCATTTCCAGCGGAACATTTTCGCCGCTGAAAAAGCGAACGGTCTTGGAGGCGTTTTGCGGGAGGTTGTCTGAAGACTTGCTCATGATCGGGTTCTCTTACGTGATGGCCGGTTGAAAAGATAGAAAAAACAATGACGACATGCCACGAAACGCCTGCCGCCATGAAACAGCGAAAGTGTAGCAGAATTTCCCGCCCGCTCAGGCGTCATGCCGCTTCCGCCACTCCCGCCGTCTTTAACAGCGTAAGAAACAGCGCCCGCGACATGAGGCGGGCGCCAAGCGACGCCAGGTGTGCGGTTTCCTGCTGGCAATCGATATGCGTTACTCCTTGTTCTTTAAGCCGAGCCACCAGATGCGCCAACGCCACTTTCGAGGCATCGCTTCGATACGCAAACATTGATTCACCAAAAAAGAAACGCCCTATCTGCAATCCGTACAACCCGCCGACCAGTTGCCCGTTTTGCCAGGTTTCGACCGAATGGGCGATACCGCGATCATGCAATACGTTATAGACCGCAATGAATTCCGGCGTAATCCAGGTGCCTTCTTGCCCGCTTCTGGGCACACTCGCGCAAGCCTGCATCACTTCTGCAAACGCCGAATCCTCCCGAATGTCGAAGACGCCGCTGCGCAAGGCTTTGCGCAACGACCGCGAACATTTGAAATTATCGACAGCCAGAACCATTCGCGGATCGGGGCTCCACCAAAGCACCATCCCGCAGTCGCTCAACCAAGGAAAAATACCACGGCGATAAGCCTTCAACACCCGCTCCGGGGTCAGCCCACAACTTACGGCTACCGGCCCGTCGGCTTCCGCCGTTTCTGCGGGCGGGAAGTCATCTCCTTTGATAAACCACAGATTTCGGGAAAGCTGAACGGGCATCACGATTTTGTGATTTTGCTTTAAGAAGTCGCGTCATTGCGAGCATAGCGAAGCATAGATGGCCGCCCCCTTTTGAGCAAGTGTTCATGCGGTTTGGCAAGATAGGCGAAGATTGCGGTCATAGCTCCGGGCTTTTATAGCGCACCGCATGATTTTCAGGCCGCACCATGCGAAAACCAGAAGCGGATCAAACCGGGGGCGCGGCGCCGCAAGCGGCTTCCCAAGTCGAATTTGAGGTAAATAGACGGCAAAATACGTTAACTTCTGTTACTTTTCGCAATCTACCAGCTTTTAACGGCGGGTTATCGATAGTATAAAGAAATAATATTTCCCAAACATAAAAACATTGATAGAATTGTGGTCTTCCGATACCTGAAATAAGCAGACACAGAAATCGGAAAGAGGGGAAAAAGCGTAAACAAAGTATTTACGCATTAGCAAGGAGGGTGACCGGTTATGCAGTCACCGGATTTAGCGGTTACTGCATAACCGGGTTTCACAGATCACCTGGGATGTAAAAGCCGCTGTGCCAGGAAGAGTGCCAGTGCAGGGACCCTATTGGGATAGTCTCAAAAGGACTGTTTTTCGGGTAAATGCCAAAGACATAATTCACGGTCGGCGACAAGCAGTGAACAGTAGGCAGCACTTAGCGGTAGGGCCGGTACGAGCAGAACAGCGCCGTCAGGAAGTAGCCCGTTGACCGCATAAGCAGTTCCGGCGGTTCCAAACGCGCCACGACAGTTTCATAGGCACACCGAGGCGGCAAGTTCGGAGGGAACCCGAAGCAGAGCGTTTTATTTTGTTTTGAACAGAGAGGCGTCTTATCAGGCGCTCCTCCGAATTGCAAAAACTCTCACAAGGAGATGACGATGAAGCACCAAAAAACGGCAACAGCCGGTTTTTCATTGATAGAGTTGATGGTCACGATATCTGTTTTCGCCATCATTGCGACTATATCAATACCAAACATCAGCGACTGGATAAACAAAGCCAAGATTCGCACAAGTGCTGAAGCGTTGCAAAACAGCATCCGTTTTGCGCAAAGCGAAGCAACCAAACGCAATCGGCTCGTTGAATTCTCGCTGGTCAATTCCACAACTCCGCCTGGAGCAAACGCTATAGCAACCAATAACGGAACGGCATGGATCGTTCGCGTCGTTCCGTTTTCTACAGAAGCGGTCACTGTTCTTCAGGCGGATGTTTTTTCTCAAGGAGGAATTCAGCTAAAGGGGGGTAATAACAAGACGCTCGTTTTCGATGGTGTCGGACAAGTCTATACAAGCATTCCAAACGTTTCAGACCCTGATCCCGTTTTGCCAACGGCGCGTGCTTATCAGATCGTTTCTTCCGGGGACAAGTATTCGTTATGTGTGTTGACACGACCGGGAGGGGGGGTGCGATGGTGCGATCCCTTCCTTGCGTCTGGCGACCGCTCCTGTCCGGGTAGCGCAACACAGTCCTGCTTATAAAAACGCTCGGAGGGAAAACATTATGAAGATCACACAAAACGGAAGCGTTATGGTGGAAGCGCTGGTCGGCATTGCGCTCTTCAGTATCGGAATGGTCGGGCTGTTGAGCTCTCTTGGGGTATCAACAACGCTTTCTACGGACAGCCGTTATCGCACAGAAGCCATAACGCTGGCAGACGAACTGTTCGGTGAAATGGAGGCCAGTGACGATTACAACAAATCGTCTGAACGTTTTGCTGCCTGGAAAAAAAACCGCGTCCGTGGGCTGCTTCCAAACGGAAACGCCGAGATCGATTTTATCCCCGGAACAAGAGCGCACAGTACGGGGGCAAATACTTTCGTGACGCTGACGATCACATGGAAGGCGCCGTCTGACAAGGCGTCCGACCCCGGCGGCAAGTTCGTGACATCAACTTATCTTTATTAATTGGGGGGAACCATTATGAAACAGCGCTCTGAAATAAAACTGCATCAAGGCTTTACTCTGGTCGAGTTGATGGTAGGGTTGACTATTGGCTTGCTGGCGTTATTAATCATCACCCAGGTCTACGCCCTTTACAACATCCAGAATCGCCAGGTTGCTGGCGGCAATGACGCTCAACAAGCCGCCACCATCATCAATTACCGCATCGGAAACATCCTGCGGCAGGCCGGAAGCAATCTGCTTCCCAAGAGCAGCGCTTGGGGATGCCATCTTCGCGCAATGAAAGGGGCCGATACTCTCTTGCCGGGCGGCTCTTGGCCGGAGCCTTTTTTGAAAATCCCGAACAGCTTGCGGGCGACACCGATAGCCGTTTGGGGCGCTTCCACCGAGCCGTCTTCCCGTGACTCGGATGTTCTTTTGGTGTTGGGCGGTGGCAGCGGAACATCTGCTGCCTTTTCCGCAACGCTCAACGCTGGCGAGCATGAATTCACTGTCGAAAACAGCAACGGTTTTTTGCCTTCGGATTACTTCCTGGCAGCAAACAGTGCCGACGTGGGTGACAACTGCTATTTGTTTCGGGTTTCGCCTGATTTTCCATTGTCCCATGTGAACGGAAAACTTGAGGATACGCCAAAAACCATTTCTCTTGATACAAGGTTCATGGTAAGCGGCAGCTTAACGGCGATGCCCCCAAAAATCTCGTTATTCAATCTGGGGGTTTCTCCGAAGCTTTATATGATCGGCGTTCACCCAGAAGAAAAAACGCTGTCGCTTTACGATCTTCTACAGAACCGAAACGCGGGAATCATGGGTTCTGCGGTGACGTTGGGCGAAAACGTCTTTCTTTTGAGGGTGCTGTACGGTGTTGCCGATCCCCATACCAACGGCTTGACTTGGCAAAGCCCGGCCACTTCCGGCTGGACTTTCAACGAATTGCAGAAAGGGACGCAAGACGCCAATGACCGCTTGAGCCAGATTAGAACGCTTCGAATTGCGCTGGTCATGCGCGCT
The DNA here is from genome assembly GCA_031277215.1 of Burkholderiales bacterium. Taxonomy (GTDB): domain Bacteria; phylum Pseudomonadota; class Gammaproteobacteria; order Burkholderiales; family Casimicrobiaceae; genus UBA931. The sequence continues at coordinate 13,721 of JAITMR010000052.1, read as the reverse complement.
ACGTACCCGTCGAGCGACTTGTCGCCCGAATCCATTCAGCTTTTTTCTTCGCTGGGAGACTCTTTTGGGCAAACGATTGCGTTGACAGACGCAGAACGCCGGTATCGGTATCAGGTGTATGAAACCGTCGTTCCATTATTCAACATCTGAAAGACGGGAGAGCAGAAATGAAAAATGTTCCGAGTGTTTCGCCACTTTCTGGCAAGGCGACAAAGAAACAGTTTCAGCAAGGGCTGGTTCTGGAAATTGTGCTCGTCGTTCTTATCGCCTCCCTTCTTGCAGCGGTAGGACTGTTCAGGTCGGTGGATACATCCACGAGCGTTGTCGGAAATCTAATTTTTAAACGCGACGCCGAAAACCGGGCAAAAATCGCCGTGAATGAAGTGCTGACATGGGTAGAAAACGGTGTCTCCTATCAGGATTTCATTGTCGCGGGTGTTGACGATCACGCCAACAATTTTTCGGCGAGGATGCTGCAAACCGATACTAACGGCGTTCCTGTCGTTCTTGCTGGCGACATCCAATCATTTGATGCCGCTTATACCAAAGCGCCTACCGCTCAAATGGAAGACGACAGCGCAAAAATGCGCGTCCGTTATGTGATTGAACGTATGTGTACGCGCGATGGAGTGATATCGAGTGAGTATTGTTTGACAACAGAGGGCGCGTACAAAACGATGGGAACCCAGCCGGGCAAAGGCTTGACCGCATTTCGCCCTTTGTTGCGCGTTTCGATCCGTGTCGATGGCCCGCGTAACACGGTCGCTTACGCACAGGCGATGATTGACCCATAAACAGTTGCCACAACCGGTTTGCGATGGAATTCTTCCAGGAGTATGTGATGAAAACGAAATTTTCGAAATGCTTTGCCCAATTCGTGGGAGCGGCCACAATAACATTGTTATGTTTGTCGCCAGGTTGGGCTGGTGTGGAGCTTGAAGACCGGCCAACCAACATGACGCCGCCACCCGCCAACCTGTTGTTTACGCCGTCTGTGGAATTTCCAACCATGGTGGAAGTGGCGCATAACGATATCGTTTACAACTCAGGAAAAGAGTATCTGGGATATTTTGACCCGAAGAAATGCTACACCTATAACCACGGACAAGGATATTTCGAACCTGTCTCTTTTGCCGGGATGAACCATAGCTGCCCGTCGTCTTCGTGGAGTGGTAATGCGCTCAATTACGCGACAATGGGAGGAATGGATACCTTCCGCTGGGCATTGACGGGGGGAGCGCGTGTTATTGACACGCCAACCACGAAAACTTCGCCGGGAGTAACGGTGTTGCGGCGCTCTTATCAAAGCTTAAGCAGCGTCGGAAAGCTGAAAAATCGAAGCATTCCCACGCCGCACGGTTGGGTATCTCCCGATTCCGATGGGCAAGGAGTGACGATGAAAATCGGCAATTCCGTTTATAACGTGCACGTGCGGGTGTGCGACGCCGGGAAAGGGGTGTCGTATCTGGAAGATAATTGTGTTGCGTATAAAGTTCCGACAACCGGCCTGGTAACGTACAAGCCCATAGGATTAATCCAGCGTTATCAGGACAAAATTCGGTTCGGTGTTTTTTCTTATTTGCTCAATCGGGCTGAAAACGGCGGGAATATCAATAATCCCTCCATCGCCCCTGCCGAAATAAATGGTGCCGTTTTGCGTGCGCGCCTGAAGAACGTGGGGCCTTTGACTTGGGATGAAAAAATAAACGAGAACGTGGAGTGGGATGCGACAACCGGCGTTTTTATCAAGAACCCGGATACGGACGACGCCCGTAACAGCCGTGGAGGGAGCGTATCAAAAAGTGGCGTGATCAATTATTTGAACGACTTCGGTTTTGATTCAAAAAATTATCAAGAGCTGGATCAACCTTCGGAGATGTTCGCCGAAGCTCTGCGTTATTTGATGAAGTTGTCGCCAACATCTTTATATTACACGCCGACCACGTTAAAGACCGGCGAAGGCTTCCCGGTAATCGTTGACTGGTGGAAAAACAATCATGATTCGGTGTTGTCGTCTTGTCAAAAAAACGCCATCGTCGGCATAGGCGATGTCAACACACACAAGGAACAGAATGTTGGCGCTGGAGCCGGAAGTTTATTGCAGGAAGCCAGCAGCGGCATGAAAGCCATCAATGACAAAGAGAAGAGCAGTGTTGCTCAACAATGTTGGGGGCGAGACGCGAATCCCACGACTTGCACCGATGGCGGTTCAAACAAAATCGCCGGACTTGCATACTACGCTCACAACAACAATTTGCGCTCGGACTTAACGGGGAAGACTGGAAAAAAAATAACGGTAGATACCTATTGGGTTGATGTCCTGGAGACAGGCTACGGACGTCAAGAAATCGACGGAGAGTACGTTCACAGAAACCAGTATTGGCTGGCCACCAAGTATGGCGGGATGGACAATCATGGCGCGTGGAACAAGAAGAACCGCACGTACAAAAGCAATAGCGGAAAAATATATCCCGTCCCGGACAATTATTTCCCGGCGAGCGATCCAAAAGCGATGGTCGATGGTCTGAGAGACATTTTTGCCGAAGTCGGAGTAGAAGAAACGTTCGGCACAGGCGCCGGAGCCGGCTGGTCTTCCAGTCGTAAAGATGATAATGTGACACATTATTATCGAACGCGCTATTCAGCCGTCGATTGGTCGGGCGCTCTGGAAGCGTACGATTTCGGCAAGTTCAATAGCGACGGCTCTGTCACCAGCGAAAAACTGTGGGATGCTGCCACCAAGATCGACAGGCAAAACTGGGAGAGTGGGCGTCGCATGGTGACTTACGCAAAACAGGCAGATGGAACTTACAAGGGTGTTCCCTTCCGCTTTAATAATCTTACAGAGATACAGAAAAAATCGCTTGGCAGCGGCGAGCACGCCCAGAAAGATGCTTTGAGTTATCTGCGCGGCGATAAAAGCAACGAAAATTTGCCGGAGTATCGAAGCCGCAAGACTTTGCTGGGTGACATCGTGCATTCGAAACCAGTGGAAGTCGGGAAGCCGAGCGCGGGATACGGTGATGATGAGAATCCGGGGTATTCGGCGTACAGCGAGTCCCAAAAAGATCGAACGAAAGTCGTTTACGTTGGCGCCAATGACGGAATGCTGCATGCCATCAAGGGAGTTAATGGCGATTCGAATGATGGGACAGAGTTGTGGACGTATGTCCCCTCGTTCCTGTTCGAGGGGCCGGACAATCCGAGACTTCCCGATGTGAGCGGACTCAGAGCGTTGACGCAAGCAACGTACAGTCACCGTTACTACATCGACGCCGAACTTGCGGTTCAGGATGTCGATTTCCGCCATACCAAGAAACTTGGCGGGAACCTTCCGGCTTCGAACGATAGCAGCGCGGATTGGCGAACTGTTCTGGTCAGCGGTCTCGGAAAGGGCGGAAAAGGATTCTTTGCGCTCGATGTAACAGACCCATTGGCGGCATCGGAAGCAGATGCGGCAAGCAAAATATTATGGGAATTTCCGCGCCTGGAGGATACCGATCCTGACTTGCTGACGGATATTTCGGATATGGGGTTCTCGTTTGGCCGGCCCTTGATTACCAAAACGAAAGCGTGGGGATGGGTTGTTATTCTGACTTCCGGCTATAACAATAATTCCGGTAAGGGTGTGCTTTACGTCCTTAACGTCAAGACCGGAGAGAAGCTCGCCAGAGTGGAAACCGGGGTCGGAACAAAATCTCAGGAAGCAGGCTTTGTCCAAATATCCGGGTTCACACCGCTATATGCGGATTACACGACAGACCAAATCTATGGCGGCGACTTGCAGGGAAATTTGTGGCGCTTCGATTTAACGGGAAGCTCGATTCCGCCACCTGACAATATCGCAAAATTGACAGATGGCGACGGAAAATCGCAACCGATTACGGCAGCCCCCATTATCGAAGTTATCGAAGACGTCGCCTCCCCTGTGAGCGGTAGCCGTTGGGTCATCGTAGGAACCGGACAATGGCTGTCACCTTTTGATATTGCAGGCGAAAAAGGCCCGGGGTTACAGACGCAAACCATGTATGCGATTCGTGACGGCGATTTCAACGCAACAGAGATTACGAATACAGTACATCGTACCGACTTGGGAAAAATCACTTCTTTCGAGAACGGACTAAAAAATGCGCCGGAAAGGGGATGGTATTACGACCTGGAAGGGTCTCTCGGAAAATCAAAAGAGAGGATTATTCATCCGGCGGCATTTGTACCTCACGCGCTCGTTTGGACGGGGATTATCCCGCAAGGCGCTCAGGACGAATGCCGAGTCGAGGTTCCCGATGGCAACAGCCGTTTCTATGCTGTCGATCTGGCCACTGGAAAGACAAAACTTTCCTATAAAGCTGAAGACAGCGGTTACTATGAAAAGGATGGGCTGACCGTGGGCTTTGATATTGTGAAGTGGAACAATACGTATTACGTTGGAGGAATGACCTCGAAAGGAGAGGCATTCACGCTTCTGCAGCCTATTGCGGTTCCAGGAGCCGGCTTGTCGAAATCAGGGGTCATTAACTGGAGAACGATCAGGCAGCGCGGTTTTAAGTAACACAACCGGCGGGCTTCAAGCCCGCCCTTTTTTTGTCTCGCGCGAAGACGCTCTCCCTTCCCTTTTGAACCGCCTCGGGAATTCTGGAGGCGTCAATCTGCGAGGGTCTGACGACACGTCTCAAGGCGCTGGATCAGGCGCTGTGTAGCCGCCATCCAGAAAATCTGAAGGATGTGGAAATGGCAGCGCTGGAATGGTTGGACTGGTTCGGCAACCGGCGGTTGTTGGGATCTATCGGCAATAGCTATCCCGTCGGGGCGGTTCTCTGCTTTCTTTCCAAACCCCTGGGCGGCGCTTTGAAACAGGACGGCAAGTAAAACATGAAGCGTAACGATATGTCGTTATGCTTTGGCGCGGCAGAATAGGCAGCCCCCCCTGAATTTGTCAAGCCGAATCTGGGATAATACGGGCACAGCCTCCGTAGCTCAGTGGATAGAGCACATTCCTCCTAAGAATGGGGTCGCACGTTCGATTCGTGCCGGGGGCGCCACCAGATCACGCGATACCGCCGGGTTCCGGCCGCTCTATTTCAGGAATATCATGGGTAAGCTGCTTTTTTGGGTCTTGGTCTTTATTGTTGCCATCATCGTTTGGCGGTTGTGGAATATCCGGAAATGGCATATGAATCGTCGCGGCGAATCGCCGCCGCCTTCAAAGAAAAAACCGGCGCAGAACGAGCCGATGGTGCGCTGTGTCCGCTGTGGCGTTTTTCTGCCGCGTGAGGAAGCGCGATTGACTCATAACGGCTACCGTTGTAACGATGAGGCGTGTAATCGTCATGACTGAGCTTTTTTGATTTGCGAAGACATTTGTGAAAAGGCGCCGCGCTTTGTTCCCCTACCAAGACATCTCCCTCAGTCCATTTATCAAGCTCTGGATTCCCGCTTTCGCAGGAATGACGGGGAGAAGGGAGCATTTTCTTCGCGGCTTCACGGTTTCGCGTGAACCGAATTGTTGGGATTCGCAGTCTCACCCCAATCTATATTAACTCCCCCACCGGAGGCCGTTCTGCCACTTCCTTCTTTGCCCGTCTCCTCGGTTCCGCTGGGAATTACCGGCAGACGCATTCTGTGGATCGTCAGCATTTACCGATGCGGTTATGCGTTGGCGTTGCTGGGCGGCATTCTGATACCGGCCGCGAAGCTGTCGGGGGTGGCGATGCCTGGTCTCTTTATGGCAGGTGCGTCGGCTTATTTCATGGCTGCGCTGGGGTTGATGCTGGTCGCTCAGATGGAGCGCGAGCTGATCCCTCTGCCCTGGTTCCTGTTGCTCTCTATCGCTGGCGATGCGGTTTTCCTTACTATCCTGATTGCCGCCGGCGGTCATACGTTTCTGCCGTTGGCCATTTTTCTTTTCCCGCAACTTGCCGCCCACGGTTGGCTGCTCGACCGCCGGATGGCGCTGGCTCACGCCGCGCTACCGACACTTTCGTTTCTCAGTATTGATCTTTTCTTGTTCTTCAGCCACCGCATTGAGGGAGGGCCGCTGATCGAAACAACGCTGATTTCAGCCGGTTATTTTGCCGTCGCATTCATTGCCGCTACCGTTGGCCGTTACACGCAGGCTTCCGAGCGGCTGGTGCAACAACGCAATATTGACATCGCCAACCTGGAGCAAATCAATCGTGTGGTCATCCGCGACATGAAAGACGGCGTGTTGGTGCTCGATCTGAAAGGGATTGTTCGCGGCTATAACTTGCAGGCGTTGTCGCTGCTCAACGTCGCCGATTACGCCGCCGCCGGTCAACGTTTGGCGCAGTGGAGCGTCCCGTTGCACGATGCCTGGGAAAGCTGGCAGCGCGATCCCGAAACGCCGCAAAATTCGTTCGCCGTCGAGTCCACCACTTCAGCGTTGTTGCCGCGCTTCGTCCGTATTGGAACAGGCGTCAGTGGCGGCACGCTGGTGTACCTCGAAGACCTGGGACGCGCCCGCATTGAAGCGCAGAATCTCAAGCTGGCGGCGCTCGGTCGTCTAACGGCGTCGATCGCTCATGAAGTGCGCAATCCGCTGTCCGCCATCCAGCAGGCCGCGCAACTGCTTGAGGAGGACGAGATGGTGCCAACAGCGGGGCTTCGTCTTTTGAACATGATCCGCAACAACGGCAAACGGATCGACCGTATCGTCACCGAAGTGCTGCAACTCAACCGTCGGGATCGCCGCAGCCCAGAAACGCTCCGGTTGCAGGACGCGCTGCAACATCTGATTGACGAAATCCGCGCCAGCGAGCAAATGCCGGACGATACGATTGCGCTCGATTTCGCTGCCCCGAACGATCTTGCGATCGACTTTGACCGCGGGCACTTCGACCAGATTCTGTGGAATTTGTTGCGCAACGCCTGGCAGTTTTGTCGAAAAGAGCCTGGCAGTATTCGGGTTTCCGTCGCGCTGGAGTCGCCGAAAGATCGCGTCCGTCTCGACATTCTCGATGATGGCCCGGGGATTGTGCCGGATCAGCGGGAACAAACCTTCGAGCCGTTTTACACGACTCGGACTTCGGGCACCGGCCTCGGCCTCTACATCGCCCGCGAGCTCGCCACTGCCAATCAAGCCTCCCTCGAATTGTTGCCGTACATCGAAGAACACGGCGCCCATTTCCGACTGCGCTTGCCGCGTTCCCCGCGACCATTGATTTAAGCGTCGCCGCAATTTACGCAGTCCGCCAGACACGGTATAGTCTTTACCAATACAGTCTTTACCCATATCCCCGCCCCAACGGTTGAACACGATGGAAACTCCCACCCCCGCTTCTTCACGCCGCCGCCGTTCCCGCGTTCAGCCGCGCGTGCTGGTAATCGACGACGAACCCGATTTGCTGGAACTGCTTGAGATCACGATGATCCGACTGGGACTTGACGTCACCTGCGTCAATTCAGTGGCCGACGCCATCGCCAAACTGGATTCGCAGGATTTCGATTTGTGCCTGACCGACATGCGGCTTCCCGACGGCGAAGGACTTGATGTCATCGCTCACATTCATAGCAAGGAGCTTGACGTTCCGGTCGCCGTAATCACCGCCTTCGGCAGCGCCGAAAACGCCGTCGCCGCGCTGAAAGCCGGCGCTTTTGATTACCTCGCCAAGCCGGTCAACCTCGAACAGCTGCGGGCGCTGGTCAAGCAAGCCGTCAAAGCGCCGGAAAAAACGCGAGCGCCGGAAAACTACACGCTGCTCGGCAGCTCGCCCGCCATCAAGCAGGTGCGCGACCTGATCGAGCGGGTCGCGCAAAGTCTCGCGCCGGTTTTCATCAGCGGCGAATCCGGCAGCGGCAAGGAAGTGGCGGCACGGTTGGTTCATCTCAGAGGGCCGCGCGCCGTTGCGCCGTTCGTTCCCGTCAACTGCGGCGCCATCCCCGAAAACCTGATGGAAAGCGAATTTTTCGGCTACAAAAAAGGCTCGTTCACCGGCGCCGACAGTGACCGCGAAGGTTTTTTCCAGGCGGCCAATGGCGGCACGTTGTTTCTCGACGAAGTTGCCGATCTGCCGCTGACGATGCAGGTCAAGCTGCTCCGCGTCATTCAAGAAAAAACCGTTCGCCGGATCGGTAGTCAGACCGAGGAACCGGTAGATGTTCGCATCATCTGCGCCTCGCACAAAAAACTGGCGCCGCTGGTGGAAACCGGCCAGTTTCGCCAAGACTTGTTCTTCCGGCTGCATGTGATCGAAGTCAACATGCCGTCGCTGCGTGAGATGCACGAGGACATTCCACTGATCGCCCGCGCTATCCTCGAAAAGCTGGCGCGCGGTCGTCCCGTCAAACTGACCGACGACGCCCTCACCGCGTTAAAACGTTATCCGTTCCCCGGCAATGTCCGCGAACTGGAAAACATCCTCGAACGCGGTTTGTCGCTGGCGACCTATCCGACGCAAATTCAAGCGGCTGACCTGTACTTGTCGCCAGTCGCCAACAGCGTTCCCCGTCTGGAAGCCGCCGCCTCTTCTACCGCGCTGGGCGAGGGCGAAATTCCTGCATCGCTTGAAATGTATCTCGACGATGTTGAACGTGCCGCACTGCTGGCGGCGCTCGAAAGGACCCGCTTCAACCGGACAGAAGCCGCCAAACTACTCGGGATCACGTTCCGAGCCATGCGTTACCGGATGGAGCGGCTAGGAATCAAGTGATCGGCGATCAAGCCCTTGGCAGCCGAAGGCCCTTGCGGGGACGCTTGCTTCTTGCCGCCGACGGCTGGATTAGCGGCATTCGTAAAATTTCCTCGCCGAATTTCGACGACCGTCCTTCCGACAGTGGCGCCAAATTGCCACTATCGCTCATCGTTCTTCACAACATCTCGCTGCCGCCCGGTTATTTCGGTGGTCACGACATCCTGAAACTCTTTACCAACTCGCTTAATCCCGCCGCCTACCCGCCGCTGTACCCGGCGCTGGCGCGGCTCAAAGTGTCGGCGCATTTCGTGATCCGACGCAATGGCCGGATCATTCAATGTGCCTCCTGTCGGCAACGCGCCTGGCACGCCGGCGTCTCGCAATGGCAAGCTCGCCCTCGTTGCAACGATTTTTCCATCGGCGTCGAACTGGAAGGCGCCGACCACACGCCTTACACCGCTCGCCAGTACCGCAACCTGAACCGGCTTCTGGACTGCCTTTGCCGCCATTACCCGATTGCCGCCGTAGTCGGTCACAGCGTTGTCGCCCCCGGTCGCAAGATCGATCCCGGCCCGGCATTCGACCCGTCGCGGCTCAAAACGCCGCCGTTTGTCGTCGTTAAAACAACGTCATAGCACTTTACGCGCCGATACGAATCACCCTATAGGCAGCCGAACCGACGGGCTATAATGCAGCGCCATGTCTCTACTAATCGATTTTTTTCCGCTGCTGCTGTTTTTTGTCGTCTTCAAGGTTTACGGCATTTTCGCCGCCACGGCAGTGGCAATTGCTGCTTCCGCTGTTCAGATCGCTTACCTGTATCGGTGCCGTAAACTGGCGGCGATACACTGGTTGTCCCTCGCGATCATTGTGATTTTCGGCGGCGCCACTTTGTTATTGCAAGACGAAACCTTCATCAAATGGAAGCCGTCGGTGCTATACGCCGCTTTTGCACTGGTGCTGGCCGCCAGCAAGCTGATTTGGCAGCGCGATCTGCTGCGCTATGTTATGAAAGGTATCGAGTTGCCGGATCGCGTCTGGGGCGGACTTACCTGGGCATGGCTCGTTTTTTTCGCTTTCATGGCAGTCCTCAACTGGTTGGTAGCGTTCCATCTGGGCTTTTCGACCGATACCTGGGTTACGTTCAAAGTCTGGGGCGTACTGGGCATCATGCTGCTGTTCGTCATCGGGCAAGGGCTGGTTCTGGTCCGTTACCTCCCGCAAGAAGAGCCGCAGAAAGAACCATGAGAGATTCTGCTATTATTATTGCCTTTTTGGCACAGTAGGCTGCTTTGTCTTCTGCGCCGTTAACCCCGAAAGAAATTTTCTTTTACTACCCAAAGGAAGTGTTCTATGACTAAAACCCGTATCGCCTGTGCGCTGTTGGTGGCGCTTTTCTCGATCTCCGTCGCAGCACAAACCCCGGCAGCCGCGCCACAAGGCAAAACCCTGTACTCGAAAGAGATTTTTGATTATTTCCTGAAACAACGCACGGCGCAAGGCCAGCCCGACTCGCCGGAACTGCGTGAAGCGTTGCGCGAAGAGCTCAACACCCGCGAGTTGCTTCTCAAGGAAGCCAAGAAAGCCGGTCTCGAAAAACAAGCCGATATCAAAACCGAAATTCAACTGGGCAGCGACATGGTGCTGATTCGCACCTTCCTGAGCGACTGGGCGCAGAAAAATCCGATCCCCGATGATTTCCTGAAGAGAGAGTTCGACGCGCTGAAAGTACAGCTGGGCGACAAGGAGTACAAAATCTCCCATATCCTCGTTGAGGGCGAGAACGACGCCAAGACGATTGTTGCCGACCTGCAAAAAGGCAAGAAATTCGCCGACATCGCCAAGGAAAAATCGAAAGACCCCGGCTCCAAGGAGAGAGGTGGCGATCTCGGCTGGAACACGCCGAGCAGCTTCGTCAAACCGTTCGCCGATGCGTTGCCGACGATCGGAAAAGGCAAGTTCACCCCCACGCCGATACAAAGTCAGTACGGCTGGCATGTGATCATGATCGATGACATCCGCGATACCAGCCTGCCGTCGTTCGAAGAGGCAAAGCCGCAGTTGCAGCAGCGGGCGCAAATGCAGTGGATGGAAAAATATTTCGAAGAACTGCGTAAAAAAGGCGGCGTTTAAGTTTAGTTTTCTCCGGCTTCGAGATGCAGGGCGGGTTTCAAACCCGCCCTTTTCTTCGCCTTTTTCTTTTTAACCCAGATTTCCCATTAGAAACGATTTCTAATGGCTGCCAATAGAATAAACGCTTGATTAGAAATGGGTTTGGGGTTTAGGTGGCGATCAGGAATCAGAGGTCAGAAATCAGTGTGGGTGTGTGAGAGAACTAGGCCGTCATTCCCGCGTGCTTCCCCGCCCAAAATCGCTGCGGGGACAAGTCTGGCGGGAATCCAGCGTCTTTTTCCGTCCAATCACACAGCGATTTTGGGCGAAGGTTCACCCTCTCTCCCGACCTCTCTCCCAAAGGGAGAGAGGAGCACAGCGAGCCGAAACGCTTGAAATCATTGCTACACCTTGGGTATCTGAAAAAGACCGACCCTGTGGGTGCCAAAGCATGGCTACAGGGCAAGTTATTTGTAGCCGCGCTGATTGAAACACTTATCGCTGTCGGCGAGCGTTTTTCCCCTTGGGGCTACTTCCTGCCCCAAGATCAACAAGCGTCGTTGCCGTTGGCGTGAGATGGCGTTAATGCGATGCTTGCTGGCGCGTGTGGTAAATCCCTTGATGAGCTTGTTTGGAAGTTTGCGAACATGGAACACCATAGCGCACAAACTACGCGAACCACCACGGCACAAACGAAGATACCAGTACGATGAATTGTGTCGATTGCGATCTTAGCGCTTATGAGGCACACGCTTTCAGAAAACGCATCAGATTTCCCGAAGTTCTGCGATCATTCTTCTTACTGCCTTCCCGCGATGCGACACCGCGTTTTTTTCTTCGGGCGACAGTTCGGCAGCCGTACGCCCATCAGGCAATAAAAAATAAGGATCGTAGCCGAACCCGTTTTCGCCTCGCGGCGCGTCAATGATCTCACCGAACCATCTTCCGAACGCAGTAAGCGGCGCAGGATCGTTGGCGTAACGTGTCAACACCAACACGCACACATAGTACGCGCTGCGTTCCATCGCTCCTTGCAACCGTTCAATCAGGAGCGCGTTGTTGCGCGCATCCGATTTCGGTTCGCCGGCGTAACGCGCCGACAACACACCGGGTGCGCCATTGAACGCATCGACACACAGCCCGGAATCGTCGGCCAGGGCAGGAAGTCCCGTCTGACGACTGGCGTGACGCGCCTTCGCAATCGCGTTTTCGATGAAGGTTACGTGAGGCTCATCGACCTCGGTCACGCCAAGCGATGCCTGACTGACAATTTCGATTCCAAACGGCGCCAGCAACTGCGCAAATTCACGGCATTTGCCTTCGTTGTTTGATGCCAGAACGAGTTTGTGGAATGCGGTATTCATGTTTTAAGCGCCCTGTTCAACACCGCTTTCTGAGCGGCGATCAATTGGCCGATGCCGTGCCGCGCCAAGGCCAGCAATTGTTGCATTTCAAATTCTGAAAATGGCGCCCCCTCGGCAGTTCCCTGTATTTCGACAAAATGACCGCTGCCAGTCATCACCACATTCATATCGGTATCGCAACCGCTGTCTTCGGCGTAATCGAGATCAAGCCTTGGGACACCGGCAACAATGCCGACAGAAACCGCTGCCACATGGTCATGCAAAGGCGATTCAGCAAGCACGCCATCGCGCTGCAACTTCTGCACAGCCAGAGCAAGCGTCACCCAGGCACCGGTAATCGAAGCGCAGCGAGTGCCACCGTCAGCCTGCAACACATCGCAATCAATGCGAAAAGTGCGTTCACCGAGCTTCGTCAAATCCGTCACGGCACGCAGACTCCGGCCAACCAACCGTTGGATTTCCTGTGTGCGCCCGGACAACTTCCCCTCGACGGCTTCGCGGCGCATCCGGCTGTGCGTCGAGCGCGGCAACATGCCGTACTCCGCCGTGAGCCAACCCTGCCCTCGCCCTTTGAGAAACGACGGCACGCCTTCCTCAACGCTGACAGCACACACAATGCGCGTATCGCCTTGCGAAATCAGCACCGAGCCCTCGGCATGACGCAACCAATTCGGCTCCAGTGTCAACGGTCGCAATGCGTTGTCGGCACGTCCATCGGGTCTTTGGGTTTTTTCGTTCATGGCAACTCTGTGAAGTGATTAAAGATTTATACAGAAGCTATCTGTCTTCCTTAGTGTGCCACGGTCGCAGCACGTAAACCGTATCGCTCTGAATTTCGTAGCGGATTTCATACCAAGCCGCCAGAATCCGGCGCACTTCCCGTGACTCAAAGTGAAACAATTGCTCACCGATTCGCGGCTGAGTGTGCAGGAGGGTCGGTGCCTTGGCAAGCGTCTGCACTGCCTGCGCAGCGGCCACACTGTTCGTCGCAGCAAGGAATTCGTGCAAGCACACCAAATCAGAAAGCGCCTTGTCTGTCCATTTCAATTTCATTGACGCGGCGCTGGCAGCGGTTTTTCGCTGCTCAGGCTGTTTGCCCACGCCTGTACCGCCTGGTGGTCAATGACGCAGCCCATGTCCACGTCCGCCAGCGCCTCCTGAGTCAAGCGATCACGCTCTTCTTCTTGCGCAACCCAAGCCGAAAGCGCCTGCTTCATGATCCAGCAGCGTGAGCGATCAAGACGATCTGCAAGCCGGTCATTTTTTTCGGCGAGGGCGCGGGAATGTGCGCCGTTAGCACTCGGGTTTCGACTCTCTGCATAAGCTTCCCGCCAATCAAATCAATACGATTTCAAGTGATTAAATCTGATTAAGTATACGCCCATGACCGGTTTTCAGGAAGTTTTTCCGCGCACTGAAAACTAAAACAACGCCATGCCTCCAACCCGAAAAATGCCGGATAATTCCAGATTTCCCATTAAGGAACCTCTGAATAATACATCCTTGGTCATAATATTCGCAGTAGAATTCCGATAATCTTAAACGCGAGAATCCCCATGAATCAACTGAGTTTTTCGGAAGCGGAATTTAGGGGCAA
>JAITMR010000043.1 GCA_031277215.1 Burkholderiales bacterium | reverse complement strand
CAGCGATTTACCCCCCCCCCCCCATTCGTTTAGCATAACTCAGCGCCCCGCCCTTTCTTCCCTCTGGCGCTTTCTTCTTGAATCCTGTCTCGGCAAAAACAGGAAAACCGCTGAAAGCGACAAAACCGCCGGTTCACTCAAACAAACAACGCGCTTGCCCCGGCAAGCCGCCCCTTTCTTTCTCGCGCTCATGAGTGCGGGCATCCTCTCAGTGTTCTCTCTGCCTGCAATGGCGCAGGAAACGCACGGGCTTCTTTTCGACGCCACAAGCGGAACAATGTACATAGACGAAAACGACAACCGCACGGTTGACATCGGTATCGATGCCCTCTACCCCGCAGACGGCACTTGGACAGGTTCGGCGGGCACCCTTACACTCAACAACTTCTCATGGACAACCTCGGCGCCGGTTGCCCTGCAGATTGTTCCCAACAATAGCAACCTGACCGTCAACCTTGCCTCCGGCAGCGTCAACAGTTTTATCTCTACCTTAAACGGTGCTGGTTATACCCGTGGAATCTATGGCTCCAGCCTCACACTGACCATCGCAGGAAGCGGAACGCTCAATGCTGTCGCCGGAACTTCGACTGATTTGGGTAGTTTAGGAATTGAAGCCAGAGCAGGTTTTACCGTCAATGGCGGCACAGTCAATGCAACGGGCGGCACAGCAGGAGGTACCACAGCAAACAGTATTGGGATAATCACAGCAAACTTTAACCTGAGCGGTGGCACAGTCAACGCAACAGGCGGAACGGCGCCCGGTGAAAGTCGCGGCATTGAAATCAGCGGCAGTAGCAACGTTTTCTCGCTCACCGGCGGAACTTTGACGGCGCAGGGTGGCAACAGCGCAATCTTCAGCATTCCCGACCCAACGACAACCCTCCCCACCGGCGGCTACACCTACTGGACAAGTACAACGCTTCCCTATACCCCAACCGGCGCAGGAACAAAATCAACCGCCACGGCATACCCTCACAACAATAACAATAGATATGTCAGGATACAGGAAGGAATAATCCCCGACCTCACCATCACCGGCGGCACGCCCGGCACAGACTATACCTACACCGGCGGCAACCTCATCATCACGCAGAGCGGCACATACACAATCGGCATGGCGGCAGGCGTAACCACCACCACCGACTGTATTTATATTGGAACCGGCGTAACTGCAACCGTTACCTTGAACGATGTAAGTATAGACGTAAGCACAAGACCAAATTCAGTCCCGTTAGGATTGAACTCCGGCGCAAACCTGACGCTCGACCTCGCGGCAAATACCGTCAACACGTTCAAAGGAGGCGACTTTACAGGGATAAGCGCTCAAGACGGCACCACGCTTACCATTGACGGCGCAGGCACATTAAACGCCACGGGCGGCGCGGACGGCGCAGGCATCGGCGGCTCTGTGCAGACAGGCGGCAATATCACCATCAAAGGCGGAACAGTAAACGCCACGGGAGGAGCTAATTCAGCAGGCATCGGCGGCGGTCAGAACGGCGCAGGCGGCGCGGTCATCATCACCGGCGGCACGGTAACTGCCACCGGCGGCAGTGGCGGCGCAGGTATCGGCGGCGGCGCAGGCGGCACAATCCTTATCTACGGCGAAAATACAACCGTTACCGCAACAGCCGGAACAGGAGGCGAGAATATCGGCGCAGGCAACGGCGGCGCGGCAGGCAGCGTCTTTGTCGCCCTCCCGCAGGGCAACCTCACAAACGGCTCAACCAACATCGGCAACGCCGTGCAGTTCACCTCTACAACCAATGTTGCAGCCACAACCCAGTTTACGGCAACGCTTCCCGCGTCATTTACGCCTTCGACTGTAACGCTGTTTAACGGCATCACCACAGCAGGGCGTACCCTGTCGGTCATCACCACACTGGGAGCAGGCTATGTTCTCTTTAACACTTCAACATCTATTTACGATAACACCCCGGTAACAAAATCAGGAACCCAATTGATAAACCACGGCCAAACGGTTGATTTCGTCACATCGCCTGTCTGCCAAATCGGAAGCGTTAACTACTACGACATCGCCGCCGCCCTTGGCGCAGTACAGGACAGCGAAACAATCACCATGCTCGACGACCATACCTACACCTACAACGGCGCAGCCCTCGAAGTGGACGGCATAAGCATCACCGTCGACCTCAACGGATACACCGTAAACATCGAAAATCAAAACGCAGGCAATTATGCAGCGCTCGATGTCATCAACGGCGGCGAATTGAACTTACAGGGCAGCGGCGAGTTGAACGTAAAAGGCTACAACGGCGTATATGCAAACAACGGCGGCAAGGTAACGGTAACCAATGCCGCAGGCGGCGCCCATGCAGTAATGGCATACAACGGCAGCGAAATAACCGTAACAGGCAACGCCACAGGCGGAAACTTCGGAGTGGAAGCACAAGACGCAACCGTAACCGTCGCAGGCGATGTTGAGGGCGACGTCGGCATAAACGCGCTCGACAACGCAACCGTAACCGTAGCAGGCAACGTCGAGGGAACATCAGCCGAAGCCGTGATAGCCGCCACAGGCGCAACAGTGTATATCGAAGGAACAATAACAGGCGATGTAGAAGTAGGCGGAACCACCATTTCCGCACCAACCTCAAACGTACAACTTCCGCCTCCCCACAACGGCTACTACTGGAACGAATATACCGACGGCGCATCATACGTTTACAAACGTCAGGGCGCGATACCCCCGCCCATCATCACCACGGCCTCTCTGGCTGGCGGAACGATGGGTGCGACCTACAACCAGACCCTTGCCGCAACAGGCGGCACGCCCATCACATGGAGCATTGACGCAGGCAGCTTGCCCGACGGGCTGATCCTCAATCCGGCAACCGGCGCCATCACCGGCACGCCCACGGCGGCGGGCACGTTCAACTTCACCGTCAGGGCGGCAAACGGCGGGGCGCCCGACGCGACACAGACTTTTTCCATCACCATCCGCGCCGCCACCTCCAGCGTAACCAGCATCCCCACGTTGAATTCGGCGGGATTGGTATTGCTGGTGTTGTTGGTGGGAGGATTGGCGTTCTGGCAAAGACGGTTTGGTACGCAGGGATAAAGCGAAGCGGAGAGGGGGGAGAAAAATCATTTTCACGCGGAGGCGCGGAGAAAGGCACGAAGAGGGAGCTGGATGATGGTTGCGGCATATCGCTGCGGGATATGGCTGTAGCTCATGATATTGCACACGACCGCCCCGTTTTTGCATTCGACCAGCGCGTTGTCGTTGGTCTGGCGCGGGCGTGATCGGGTGAATCCAATGCGTACTTTTCGAGTATGCGGGCAACGTTGCGATCGATGTATTCGCCGCCACTGTCGGAGTGGAAACCACAAATGGCGAACGGGAAACGTTTTTAACGTCATAACAATCGCCGGCAGCATGAACGCCTCGCTGATGAGCTCGACTGCTGCGACGACGTCCCATTGGGTGACGATATCTATCGCATTGATGTGATAGACGCCTTTGGTACCATTTAGATCGCCTTGGTGGACAGTGTCAATGCGGATGTCGCCCAGCAGCCCATTGGGCGCCGGTGCGCGTTTGACAGCGATTGCCACAGGGTTGGGTCGGGTCTTCGTCCACACGCAACGCCGATCTCGGTAGGTACGAGTCTTGCGGAGGTTGTACAAGTGCGATACCGAGATATGCGCCAAGCGTTCGTAACGGGTATCGCCGCACATCTGACAGGCGCGACGCGCCAGTTCCCGTGTCACCGCACCAGACAGCGTATCGTGCAGGCTGTCAAGTTCGGCGAGCAGTGCCACATCTGTGTTCGTGTAGCGCAGCGCAAACTGTATGCGGGTACCACGCTTGCGAGAAACCAGCGCACCCAGCTCGCGATCAGCCTCGCCACATGCGCCCGAGAGTAGCCAGACACCCGACGAAGGTGCTCGCAAAGTACGCCGCGCTCAGCGCGTGAACGGTGGACATACCCAAACCGCTTCAGCGTATGTTCCACGAATTGCTGCCGTTCTCTGCTCCCGGCCAATACCTGTATTTCCGTACCGGAAGCCCCGGAAAGAAATTCCCGAACTTGCTCGACCGCATCGGGTTTTGTCATATTCATATCGATCACCATCCATCAATGATCGACCTCCAGAAACCCGTTCAGGCTCATTTGCCATTGGACAGGACTATAGATGTCCATTGATGCCAAAGGATGATAATCTGTTCTTTCATGTCGCGTTTCCTTGTCTGAAAGTTTCGACGAGGAAGGCCAATAAGCCGAGAGCCTGTTTTTTGACCATGATTATCCGTTCGTTGCTCGATACCGATCTTTATAAGTTCACGATGATGCAGGTGGTGTTGCATCATTTTCCTGCTGCTCAAGTCGAGTACCGTTTCAAGTGCCGCAACGGCGAAGGGGTCGATCTGGCGTCGGTGGCGGACGAAATTACCAGACAAGTCAAGGCGTTGTGTGAGCTTCGTTTTACGTCGGAAGAATTGTCGTACTTGCGTGGCCTGCGTTTCATCAAGAGCGATTTCGTCGATTTGCTGGGATTGTTCAAGCTCGACGAACGTTTCATTCAGATTTCGAGCGGGCCGGAATACGAAAACGGTCTGGACATCACGATCAAGGGGCCGTGGCTGCATACGATTCTTTTCGAAATTCCGGTGTTGGCAATTATTTCGGAGGTGTATTACCGGCATGCGGTGCCGTCGCCCGGTTTCAGCACGGGACGGGCGCGGCTGGCGGCCAAGGCCAGGCAGTTTGAAGCGACCGAAGAAGGGTTTCATTTCGCCGATTACGGTACGCGTCGGCGTTTTTCTTATGCCTGGCAAGAGGAAGTATTGCGGGCGTTGCAGCAGGCGCTTCCCGGAAAATTCGTCGGTACCAGCAATGTTCATTTCGCACGGCAGTTGGGATTGACCCCGTTGGGAACGATGTCGCACGAGTATTTGCAGGCGTGTCAGGCGGTCGGTCCGAGGTTGCGCGATTCACAATCGTATGCGTTTAACACTTGGGCACGCGAGTATCGTGGCGATTTGGGGATCGCGCTGTCTGACGTGTACGGGCTGGATGCGTTTTTGCGTGATTTCGATTTGTTTTTCTGCAAGCTGTTTGATGGTGTTCGCCAGGATTCGGGGGATCCGTTTGAATGGGGTGATAAGCTGATTGCGCATTATCAGAAAATGCGCATTGATCCGCGTGGAAAAACGATGGTGTTTTCCGATTCGTTGACGCCTGAGCTGGCGATCCGCTTGTTCCATTATTTCAAGGATCGTGTGAATATTTCGTTCGGGATCGGCACCAATCTGACTAACGATCTCGGTTATCCTGCGTTGCAGAATGTGATTAAGATGACGCGCTGTAACGGTCAATCGGTGGCGAAGATCAGCGATTCGCCGACCAAGACAATGGATCACGATCCGAAGTACGTCAATTATCTGCGCGAAGTGTTTCAAACGTTTGAAGAAGCTCACGCCTTATCGAAAGAGGACTCCCGCTCATGAACAATCCCATAACGTCTTCGCCAGCACAAACGGCGGCAAAACCAGTCAAAGACCGTCGCTTGCGGCTTAACGATATTTTGAAACTGATGGTGGCCGATGGTTTGATCAAGATGGATGACGCGAGGAAGCTCGCCAAGGCCAAAGCGATGCGATTCGGTGAGCCGTTGGAACGTATTGCGGCGCAGCAATGGAAGTCGTTGCAGCCGCCTCATCAGGAGTTGACGGTCGATGCGCTGGTTGAGTGGCTGGCGGGCAAATTGGGAGTTCCTTATTTTCATATTGATCCGTTGAAGATTGACATGTTTGCGGTGACGCAAATGATGTCCAACGCCTATGCGGAGCGCTACCGGATACTGCCGGTGGTGGTTACGTCGACCAAGCTGACCGTGGCGACCGGTGAGCCGTTCGTGCGGGATTGGGTTGACGAGTTGGGGCATGTTCTGAAGCGTGAAATCGAGATTGTTTTTTCCAATCCGGCGGATGTGCGTCGTTACATCGGCGAGTTCTACAATCTGGCGCGTTCGATGAAGCAGGCGCAGGAGCATACCAAGGGCAGCGTCGCGCTGGCCAGCAATTTCGAACAACTGGTTGAACTCGGCAATACCGGCCACCTCGACGCCAACGACCGCCACATTGTGACCATCGTTGACTGGTTGTGGCAATACGCATTCGAGCAGCGTGCGTCCGACATTCACATCGAGCCGCGCCGCGATGCAGGGATCGTTCGTTTTCGGATCGATGGTGTATTGCATTCAGTGTACAACTTACCGATTCCTGTGTTGGCGGCGGCGACATCGCGGATCAAATTGCTGGCGCGGATGGAGATCGTTGAGAAGCGGCGGCCGCAGGATGGCCGAATCAAAACTGCGGCGGGCGGCAAGGAAATCGACTTGCGTATTTCGACGATGCCGACCGCGTTCGGCGAAAAAATCGTGATGCGGATTTTCACGCCGGAAGTGCTGGTTCGCAGTTTTTCCGACTTGGGATTTTCCGAAGAAGATCGTGAGTATTGGGACAGGTTTATCGCTTCGCCCAACGGCATTATTCTCGTGACCGGTCCGACTGGTTCCGGAAAAACCACCACGTTGTATTCAACCTTGCGCCTGTTGGCGAAGCCCGAAGTCAACGTTTGCACTATTGAAGACCCGATCGAAATGATCGAGCCGTTGATCAATCAAATGCAAGTGCATCATGCAATAGGTGTCAATTTTGCCTCTGGCGTTCGCACCCTGTTGCGGCAAGACCCGGACATTATCATGGTCGGCGAAATCCGCGACAAAGAAACCGCCGATATGGCGGTGCAGGCGGCGCTGACCGGCCACCTGGTGTTGTCAACCTTGCACACCAACGACGCGCCAAGCGCGTTGACGCGATTACTCGATCTTGGCGTACCCGGTTACTTGATGAACTCCACCTTGCTCGGCGTGATGGCGCAGCGGTTGATTCGCACGCTGTGCCCGAAGTGCAAAGCCGCTGACGGCGAAGTGGACGACGCAGCATGGGATGCGTTGACCGGAGGTTTCAATCTGGAACGCCCCAAGCATGTTCATCGGGCGGTCGGTTGTCTCGATTGTCGGATGACGGGGTATATGGGGCGGATCGGGTTGTACGAGATCATGGAAATGAGCCCCGGCACGCGGCGGTTGACGCAGGCGCACTCCGATGATGCGACGCTGCGCGAACAGGCGTACAAAGACGGCTTGCGGCCGTTGCGTTTGTCCGGTGCGCTGAAAGTGTTGGAAGGCGTCACGACGACCGATGAAGTATTGAAAGCGGTGCCGATTGATTAAACCCAGATTTTCCATTAGGGGTCGTGCAAGAGAGGAATAATGGATTCAGATTTAAGGTTCTTCGCGGAATTCCGGGGAAGGGTTTACGCGAAGGCGCGGTGTGCGAATTCACGATTCCATTGAAAAAGGCACGGGGAGAGGGGGAACCTCCCCCAACCAAAATCGCTGTGTGATTGGACGGAAAAAGACGCTGGATTCCCGCCAGAAACACGCGGGAATGACGGTGCTTCGCGCCTTTGCATGAGGTATTCTTTGCGTTTTTTGCGGTTAAGTTTTTTCTGTTTCCCTTGAAGCGCGTTTGCGCTCGTGTTCTTTCAAAAGACGTTTGCGGATACGGATTGATTGTGGTGTGATTTCGGCCAATTCGTCGTCGGCAATGAATTCCACCGCGTATTCGAGCGTGAGATTGATCGGAGGCGTCAACAAAATCGCGTCGTCCTTGCCGGATGCGCGAACGTTGGTGAGTTTTTTTCCTTTGATCGGATTGACGACGAGATCGTTGTCGCGGCTGTGAATGCCGATCACCATGCCTTCGTACAATTTGTCTCCAGGCGAAACGAACATACGGCCACGTTCTTGCAAATTCCACAACGCGTAGGCGACAGCGTCACCATCTTCTTGTGAGATCAGCACACCATTGCGGCGCTCGGGAATGTCGCCTTTGACAGGAGCGTAGCTGTCGAACACGTGACTCATGATGCCGGTGCCGCGTGTCAGGTTCAGGAATTCGCCTTGAAAACCGATCAAGCCGCGTGCCGGGACACGGTAGTCTATTCGAGTGCGGCCACGCCCATCGGATTCCATATGAACCATTTCGCCGCGACGGTGGCCGAGCGCCTCCATAATGCCACCCTGATGCGAATCTTCAACGTCAACTGACAGAAATTCATACGGCTCGCAAGTAACGCCATCAATTTCACGCAGGACGACACGCGGTCTCGACACGGCCAGTTCATAGCCTTCGCGGCGCATGTTTTCAATCAGGATGGTCAGGTGCAATTCGCCGCGTCCCGAAACCAGAAACACGTCGGTGTCAGCGGTATCTTCAACGCGCAGCGCAACGTTGGTCAGCATTTCTTTGTGCAAACGATCGCGGATGTTGCGCGAGGTGACGTATTTTCCTTCGCGGCCAGCGAGCGGTGACGTATTGACTTGAAACTGCATCGACAGCGTCGGCTCGTCGATGGCGATGGGCGGCAGTGCTTCGGGTTCAGCGGTGTCGGCGAGCGTGGTGCCAATGGAAAGATCGTCGATGCCACTGATCAGTACGATGTCGCCGGCTTCGGCTTCGTCAATCGGGGCGCGGTCGAGGCCGGAAAATCCGAGCAATTGCGAAATTTTGGCGCGTGCTGGCGCTTTGTCGGGTGTCAGCGCGATGACTTCTTGCCCAGGGCGCAAGCGGCCACGGCGAATGCGGCCAATACCAAGCCTGCCAATGTACGACGAGTAATCGAGTGAACTGATCTGAAATTGCAGTGAACCATCGGGGTCGCCTTCGGGAATCGGTACGTGCGCCAGAACGGCGTCAAAGAGCGGGCGCATGTCGCCCTTGGCTGCTTCACCGGAATAGACGGCTTTGATGTCAGTGGATGCCCAACCATTTAATGCCGAAGCGTAAATGACCGGAAAATCGAGTTGCGCTTCGGTCGCGCCGAGGCGGTCGAACAAATCGAAAGTTTGATTGACCACCCATTCAGGGCGCGCACCAGGACGATCGACTTTGTTGACGACAACGATAGGATGCAGATGCTGGCGCAACGCTTTCATCGTGACGAAGCGCGTTTGCGGCATTGGCCCTTCGACGGCATCCACCAGCAACAATACGCCATCGACCATACCAAGAACACGTTCGACTTCGCCGCCGAAATCGGCGTGGCCGGGGGTGTCAACAATGTTGATGCGCGAATCGCCATAACGGATTGCGCAGTTTTTCGAGAAAATCGTAATGCCGCGTTCACGTTCGATGTCGTTGCTGTCCATGACCCGTTCGCTGACGGTCTGGTGTTTGGCAAAGGTGCCGGATTGGACGAGCAATTTATCGACCAGCGTGGTTTTACCGTGATCGACGTGCGCAATGATGGCGATGTTGCGTAACTGACGGGAAGACATAAATATAATTTTATTGAATAATCGGGGTGCCGCCGTGGGCGGAAACCCGGAGATGGGCACCGAAACGCCTGAAAAGTGGTCTTGGCGCATGAAAGGCCGCAAATGTATCATTTTTTCCCGGTATCGCGTCAGCTTTTTTCAGTTTCTTGGCGCTTTCCGGTATAGTGGCGTCATTGATTTATCAGGAGTTTTCGTTGAGCGAGATGAGTTTTACCGAGCTGGGGTTGTGTCCGGAAGTGCTGAAGGCGGTCGAGGAGGCAGGTTACACGACGCCGACGCCGATCCAGCGGCAGGCCATTCCCGTGGTTTTGGCGGGACATGACGTGATGGGCGGCGCCCAGACCGGCACCGGAAAGACGGCCGGTTTTACCCTGCCGTTGCTGCACAAACTGATGCCGCATGCCAACACCAGCCCGTCGCCGGCGCGACATCCGGTGCGGGCGCTGGTTTTGACGCCGACTCGCGAACTGGCGATTCAGGTCGAAGCGTCGGTGCAAACTTATGCAAAATACACCGGGCTGCGCTCGACCGTTGTTTACGGCGGTGTCAACATCAAACAGCAAATTCCGGTGGTCAAAGCGGGCGTCGAAATTCTGGTGGCAACACCAGGTCGCCTGCTCGATCATCTTGAACAAAAAACCGTATCGCTGTCGCAAGTGACGTATTTTGTGCTTGATGAGGCCGACCGGATGCTCGACATGGGGTTTATCCCCGACATCCGGCGGATCATGAAACATTTGCCGAAAGAACGGCAAAGCCTGTTGTTTTCGGCAACCTTTTCGGCGGACATCAAAAAACTCGCCGAAGACATGCTCAAAGCGCCGAAACTGATTGAAGTGGCACGTCGCAATGCGGCGGCGGAGACCGTCAAACAAAGCGCGTACCATTGTCCGTCCGACCAGAAGCGTGCGCTGCTTGAACACCTCGTCAAATCGCGCAACCTTTGGCAAACCCTGTGCTTCGTCCGAACACGCCACGGCGCTTCACGATTGGCACGCTT
The DNA here is from genome assembly GCA_031277215.1 of Burkholderiales bacterium. GTDB lineage: Bacteria > Pseudomonadota > Gammaproteobacteria > Burkholderiales > Casimicrobiaceae > UBA931. Next base: position 14,780 of record JAITMR010000043.1, on the reverse strand, counting down.
GCTTGAAAAAGCAGGACTTGCGGCAGAAGCCATTCACGGAGACAAAACACAATCGGCGCGTATCGCCTCGCTGGAAAAATTCAAGGAAGGCAAAACGCAAATTCTGGTGGCGACCGATGTGGCGGCGCGTGGTCTCGATATTGAAGAGTTGCCGGTCGTGATCAATTACGAGATGCCGCATGTTCCCGAAGATTATGTACATCGGATTGGCCGCACGGGTCGTGCCGGCGCCGAAGGCGAAGCGATCTCGCTGGTGTCGCCCGATGAAGAAAAATACCTTGTCGAGATCGAAAAACTGATCCGCAAGAAAATTGAGCGTGTTGAAATTGAAGCAGGTGTGCTGGAAGCGCCGCGACGTACCACCTCGTACGCCGCGTCGCATACCGGTAGCGGCAGGGGCGGCAAACCGACGTCCGAACGCGCCACCCGCAGGAGCGACAACCCGCCGTCCGAACATACAAGGCGATCACGTCAGGAAGAGCGCGAAGCAGCCTACGCCAAAAACCCCGACCAACCGCTGCCGAAAAAACCGGCGCGTCCCTCGGCAAAGAGCGGTGTGCCACCAAACGCGGCGTTGATGCGCCAGCATCTTGCAGCATTGGGACGCGGGCTGGCATCGAAGCAACGACCGGTTCCGGCGCTGCTGATGAAGCGAACGAAACAAGCGGAAACCCACGTCGATCAGGGAAGTGTGAAAGAAAGCAGCCCGGGGACTACCACCGGAAGACGGCGGTCAACGAAGAAAAAGAAAGAAGAGTGAGTTTCAGGGATTAGGAATCAGAAAAGCGCCAGTGTGTGGGTTGCTGGTGAGCGAGCGAACCGCAACATCCGGCCTCACGCGAAGCCGCGAAGGAGAAAAGCCCCTTCTTTCGCTTGCGGGGGAAGGCCGGGATGGGGGGAAGGGGTCAGATTCCATTTCCACTTCAATGATGGAATAATGTCCCTCTTGATTGTTTCCCCAAGGATGGATATGAGCAGGCCAGCCATGACCCCCTCTTCAGAATTTTCATCGGTTGTCCTGAGTGTCATCTTGCTATGCGAAAACGAGAGCAACGCAATTTCTTTGCAGGCACTATCCGAAAAACTGGAAGCAACCTTTCCGTATTATGAGTTGGTTGTGGTCTTCAACCCCATGCCCGCCATCGAGGCGCTCGAAAAAGAACTTTTGCAGTACCCCAATACCCGAAGCATTGTGCTGAACAACCACGCACCTGAATCGGTACTCCGGGAAAGAGCACTTGAAACCTGCATAGGGGATCAGCTTTTGTTCTGGGACAGTGGGGCGGACACCGATTTTATCCCTCGGCTCGTGGAAAGCAACATGGGGGGCAACGAGTTTACCGGTTTGGAATACACTTTGACCGATACTTCCCTTTACGGCAAGCTTGTCCGGATTTTTTACTTTTTACTTGGCATTCTGGCAGGCTACTCCCTCAATCCACGTCTCTCTCCGATCGGATGTTATAGCCGTTCTCTGGTGAATGCCGTCAATGCCGGAAACTTTGACATCAGTTACCTCAGACTGTTTCTGGCTTCAGTAGGCTTTCGTTTCACCTTCCTTCAGGGGGGCGCCCCGCCGCGCCGCCCTTTTTGGCAAGCCATCCTCAGATTGACCGAAAGCTTTGAAATTATCGGCTCGGTGCCGGTACGGCTTTTGCAACTGACCGCAGCCATAACTCTGGTTGCATGTGCAGCTTGCTGCATTTACATCCTTTATGTGCTTGTTGTCATGATATTTTTTACCGATGTTCAAAAAGGGTGGGGATCGCTGTCTCTGGCGCTCACTGCCTGTTTTTCCATTTTCTTTTTTGCCTTTTTTGTTTTCTCATGCATCTTCCTCAACCGGTTTTCAAGGGAAAGGCGCGAGAAATTTGTTATCGCCCGGGAAAGCCATCGGACCGACTTCATCCAGCAGTTTTCACAAATTAACGTCACGGACGAGTTTTAAATGAAAGCATTGATTGGCCATACCGGTTTTGTGGGTGGAACTCTGTTGCAGCAGGGTGGTGCCGATGCCGTATTCAATTCCTCAACGATTGGAAACATGGCAAACCAGTCCTTTGATACCATCTGGTGCGCTGGCGTCAGTGCCGTCAAATGGTGGGCAAACCGGCATCCGGCAGAAGACTGGCAAGGCATTGAATCGCTGCTGGATGTTCTCAAAACGGTCAAATGCCGCCACTTTGTACTCATTTCGACGGTAGACGTCTTCCAAAAGCCGATTGACGTTGATGAATCCACACCAATAGATACCCATGGACTGCAACCCTATGGAAAGCACCGGTACGATGTTGAATGCTTTGTTACGGAACATTTTCCTGCGCACACCATCATCCGGCTTCCGGGGCTTTTTGGGGAAGGGTTGAAGAAAAACATCATTTATGATTTTATGCACGACAACGAAGTGTATAAAATCCATTCCGAATCCAGATTGCAATTTTACGATCTTGCTGGTTTGCATTCAGATTGCATGAAGGCTGTTGATGCGGGTTTGTCCTGCGTCCACTTCGCTACAGAACCTGTCTTCGTTGCCGAGATTGCCCGTGAAGCCTTTGGAAAGGAATTCAGCAACCATCCCCAAGGCGCATCTCCAAACGATTACGATTTCAAAACGGGCTATGCTTCTTTGTGGGGCAAGACGGGCTGTTACATTCAGGATAAAACAGAAGTCCTGAAGCGTATTCACCAGTTTGTCCAGTCCAATGGGGCGCACTGAAATGCGTTGCGCCTTTTCTTCCATAGCGTGGACAGCGGATCAAGCAACCGGGATAGCCCGATTATTACGCGCAAACGGTGCAGCGGCAATAGAAGCCTCCCCGGCACTTTTTACTGCCCCGCTTGATGCCGTAACGCCAGCGATGGCTAAAGAGGTACGTGCCTTTTGGGAAGATGCAGGGCTACCCATCGTCGCCATGCAGTCTCTTTTGTTTGGCAAACCGAATTTGTCATTATTTCAATCAGCGCACGAGCGCACAGAAATGGCGCAATATCTTCGCCATATTTTCCGACTGGCTGGCAGCCTTGGGGCGATTCCGCTTATTTTTGGCTCCCCCGGAAACAGGAAACGCAAAGAACTCTCGCCGGAAAATGCCTTTGAGACAGGAGCATCTTTTTTTGCCGAACTCGCGCCATATGCCCAAAGCGAAGGCGTTGTGCTCTGCATCGAAGCCAATGCTGAAGCTTATGGATGTGACTTCATCACGACCCATGCAGAAGCTGCACAACTGGTGAAGACCGTCAATCACCCAGGATTTGGTCTGCAAATTGATACTGGTGTAATGCAAATGAATGGGGAAGCCCCCGATGCTCTCAAGCAATGTTTGACCGATCTGAATATCATTCCGAGCCATGTTCACATCAGCCAGCCTTTTCTGGAACCTGTTGTTTCACTGGACGTATCCTTCCACCAGTCGCTGTATCAAACACTTTGTGATCTGTCCTATCCGGGCATTGTTTCCATTGAAATGAAACGCCCTGAAAAAGACCAGACTGCAACCATTCTTCGCGATGCCCTGTCTGCGGTTATTCCGCTCTATTCTCAAAAGAGATGAGCATGTTTTCCAATCCAGAATGGCAAGTGCCAACCCATGAAGAAAAGGAATTTTCCTCACGCAGAAATCCCTATGCGATAGTTATTCCCGTTATCAACGAAGGCGAGCGCATACAGGCGCAACTGCGGGAGATGGCATCGCTGGGTATCATGTCCGGCTTTGATGTCGTGATTGCGGACGGCGGTTCAACGGACGGATCGCTGGACGATGATTTCCTGCACGAAATGGATATCACGGCCTTGCTCACCAAAACAGGAGCAGGACACCTGTCTTCACAGCTTCGTATGGCTTATGCCTGGTGCCTTGACAAAGGTTACGACGGCATTATCACCATTGATGGCAATGGAAAGGATTCGGTTGCTTCCATCCCGCAATTTGGCAAGGCACTCGATGACGGTATTGACTATGTTCAGGCATCCCGGTTTATCAAAGGCGGCAAAGCGATCAATACACCACTGATACGCACAATGGCCATCCGCCTGTTACATGCTCCTCTGACCAGCCTGAGCGCACGGCATTGGCTGACCGATACAACGCAAGGATTCCGTGCTTACAGCAAACGTTACCTTCTGGATGACCGGGTCAAACCTTTCCGCTCCTGTTTCATGGATTATGAATTGCTGGCGTATCTTGCCGTTAGAGCAACCCAACTGGGTTATACCGCAACAGAAGTCCCTACTACCCGGTCCTACCCCGGAACCGGAAAAATCCCAACAAAAATCAGTCCAGTGCGTGGTTCTGCCGGGTTGCTGAAAGTTCTTTTCAAGGCCTGCTTGGGCGGGTATAACCCATGAGCTACGATGTCGTCATAGTTGGCGCGGGGTTTTATGGCTGCTGCCTTGCGCTGTACCTCAAAGCCAACGGGTATTCGGTTCTTGTTCTGGAAAAAGAAAAAAGCATCCTTTCCCGTGCTTCAGCCATCAATCAGGCAAGGGTACATACCGGATTTCACTACCCGCGCAGTCTGGCTACGGCCATACGCTCGCTCATCAATATGCCGCGCTTTGTGTTTGAATTTCGTCATGCCATCGTGGATGACTTCACCATGTTGTACGCCATTGCCAGACAGGGCAGTAAAGTCAATGCCAAACGCTTCCACCACATGTTCAAAAAAATGGGGGGGCCGATCAAAGAAGCGCAAAAGCACCACAAGGCATTGTTTGACCCTGGCATGGTTGAAGATGTCTTTGAAACGAAGGAATACGCATTTGACCATGCGATTCTGGCAAAGCTTCTTGGCGAGCGGATGGCATTTTCAGGCGTGGATGTTTTGCTGGAAACCGAGGCTTTTTCCTGCGTCAGCAAGGCGGATCATCTTGTTGTGGATATACCAAACGGAAAGATTAAAGCCAATCATGTCTTCAACTGCACCTACTCACGCATCAACCTGTTTCTGGACAAATCCGGCGTTCCACTTGTCGCCTTAAAGCATGAAATCACGGAAATGGCATTGGTATCCCCGCCTGAGATTTTGTCCGGGCTGGCTGTCACGGTAATGGATGGGCCGTTTTTTTCCCTGATGCCGTATCCCAGCCGCAATGCCTATACCCTTTCCCATGTACGCTACACACCTCATCAAAGCTGGATTGATAATCAGCCGATACCCGATGCTCACAGAGTTTTGAGCAGCCATCCGCAGTCATCCAGATTCCATTTCATGGATCGTGATGTAAAGCGATTTATGCCGGAACTGGAATTAAAGCAGGAAGATTCGCTTTTTGAGGTCAAAACGGTTCTCGTCAAAAATGAACTGGATGACGGGCGACCGATTTTTTATCGCCAGCACCTCGAATTGGGAAACCTCTACACCGTTATGGGAAGCAAGATTGACAATGTGTATGACCTTTTTGAAGGGATGAACAGCATCACTGCGCCATTTTCGGAAGCTGTCCAAGGCAGTCGGTGGCGGGCAATTCTCGGTTTGGGTACATGAACACCTTTGCGAAATTTTTCCTGGGCAGTGCAGGCGGCGCGCTTCTGGATGTGGGGATTGCATCCTTTGCCCGTCTGCTTGGGTCATCGCTGACCATCGCCTGCATACTGGGATTTTGTTCGGCAGTCACATTAACTTATGTCATTCACCTGCGCTGGACATTCAGGCTTGACGACAAAAAAATTGTCTCGTCGCGTATGGTGAAGTTTTGGGCGGCAGCCCTTTTTACGCTTGCTGTGCGTCTTGGCATTATCAAGGCATACGAGTCTTTAACGGTTGACCAAAGCCGGTTTATCGACATTGCCATTTTGTTTGTTGCGATTGGCGCTTCATTCCTGTGCAGTTTTGTTATTTCAAAGATTTATGTTTTTATCCGGAAATAGAATGAGAAAACTGTTGATACAGCCATTTCTTGACCAATTCAGGCAAAGCATAAAGCACCTGAAACCTTTTTCTTTGGAAATTGCGCTGATTGCTGCTCTCTTTTCTCTTGTGATAGATCCTTTGTTCACAAATGTTGGGTACAGCGAATTCAATAAATTTGATCGAGTATTCGGCCAGGCAACACTTTTCGGCATTGACGCATCTGCACGCATAGCTCATTTTTCGTTTTTTGTCATATTCGGATTGCCTTTGTTTGTTCTCACTGCATCAGCCATTGTCTACGCTTTTATCTGCAAGAAAAAGGAATTCGACAAAGAAGCGAAGGATTATTTGCATATTATTTCAACCATCGGACTGGTGCTGGTATTTGTGTATCTTTACGGAAAATATGATCCACGATTCAGCGACCTGAAACTGGATTATGGGTTGTTCGTGATTGGCACCATTTTTTCTGCATTGCTGGTTTATCTTGGATATGCCTATACATCTCTCGAAAAATTCAAGTTTTCTGTTGCATTGGCAATTGGTGCTTCGCTATCAGTCAATTTGCTGTTTTCAGGAAAGTATGGCGACAAAGTTTACATAGGTGCTTTCGTTTTCCTGTGTGTTTTTGCTGTAATACTTGCAATCTCAAGGAAAACCGATCTTGAACGATTGAAAATGGCGGCGCTTCCGATTTTCCTCATGCTTGCGCTAGGTGCTTTCTATTTGGAATTAACAAATATCCTTAATCAACACAATATTTTTATCATCAACAGGGCACGAGGTCTCAGGATTCTTGTTCTCGCGCTTTTTGCAATCTCAGCGTTGCTTTACTTCCTGACACCACGCTTCATCAATCTACGCTTGTTCAGAAAAAATTACGACATCGGGCTGGCCGCCCTTGTCGTGGGGCTTGCCATGTTCGTCCACCTTCCTCCACTCGTTTATTACGCGGGTGCTGAGCTTTTCGAGCAGGCAAATCATGGCATGCTCATCAATGACGCTTTGAAGTATGGAAAAATACCGCTCATCAACTCTTTTGATGGTCACATGCTCAGCCACTCGCTGGGCGGGCTATTGTTTGGATGGTTGAATAACGATTCGCTCGGTGCATCCTACGCCCAGTATCCTTTGTTTATGGTTCTGGCATCGCTGGTGTTATACCTTTTGCTAAGAAAGGTTTTCAACAGAGAGTTTGCGCTTTTGTTTTCCGTGTTTATGCCGCAATTTCCTTTTGTTTTTCCGTTTGGTTATATTGGTCTTTTGGCGATTGTTGCATTGCTTTGCTCAATTCAGGAAAAATCTGTAAAAAGCTTCATTCTCCTGTTTCTATCAATAGTGTTTCTGATTTTGTATGAAGCGCCAACCGGATTCAGTTACGGCGGCGGTGCTTTTTTAGTGATGCTGGGCGTTCTTTTATTTGATTTTATAAAAAGCAGAAAAATTTTGTCTGCGACGCATGATAATGAAAAAGATAAAAAAGCGAAGAAGACGCTAATTTATTTCTGCTTGTCATTTATTGTCTTCGTTGTGGCATGGCTTGTTTTGTTTGCAATCTCATGTCTTTTGCAATCGATAAACCCATTTTCACGTGCGCTCGAGTTTTCAGGAATTGCCCTTTCCAGTAACAATTGGGCCTATGTCAATGTAGGTGACAGAACATCGAGGAACTTCGCATTGACGTATTCGCTATTGCCGATTGTAGCTATAGCAGGATCTGTTTATTCCATAATCAATTTCAAAAGGAACACGCTGTATGTTACGGCACTCGCACTTTTTGCTGCATACTTCATGAATTTCAACAGGGCTCTTGGCCGCCACAGCCTGGCCGAAGACAGTTATCAACTTGTTGTTTGGACGGGCGTACTCGCTTTGATGTTTTTGTTTGCTGCAATCAGACCGAAATTCGGCAAGCAGTTTTTCGTTGCAACGGGTGTCGCAATGATAGTGTTGTTTGGGGTTTATAGTCCTTATGCAGACAAGTCTTTGCTTCAGCAAGCGTATGCTATGTCTTCACATTTCGGCGCATTCCAGAAAGGTGCAAATGAAAAAATGACACGCGTCAATCTTTCTGCACCACTCCAGACGCACAAATCTGTTATTTCAATGCTGAATATGTTTGTTCCACAGAGTGAGACCTATATGGATTTGAGTTCGCAAAGCATGTTATATGCACTAACGAACCACGAAAAACCCGTGTATATCAATCAGTCTCCTCTGCATCTGAGCGGTGGATATACTCAAAAGCAATTTATCGAACAAATCCGGTTATGGGAAGGCAAATGCAATTACGCGCTTCTTGGGGGGGTTGAAAATCTGGATGGTATCTGGAATCAGTACCGCTACTATCTGGTTCACGAATACCTTTATCAACATTTTCGTCCTCTTGTCAAATCGTCGGATGGCTACGCTTTGTGGGTCAAAAAAGACAAATATAGTGATAGCCTTGCAAAATTGACAAGCAGAAATCTGACAAGCACCGACTTTTCTGCTCCAGTTATGCTTGAGCTTGAACCGATTGATTACGATTATCGTGATCTTGCTTTTCATACCTACGACCTGAATAAATTACCCTATATCTGGGGGCAGTATGACAAGAAAAAAGCATGGGAAAACCCTGTCGTACTTGCAGTAACGAACGGATTCATCCCTGCCGCACAACAAAGCAGATCAAATTACATTTTGCTGACAATTGATGCTGATGCAAAAAGTTCTGCTGATTTGATGGTCAGCAACACCAGCGGCAGTGTCCTGATTCAATACAAATTTGCCCTTCATCGTGGGAATAACCGTTACATTTTCCGCATCAGTTCCGACTGGCACTGGGGCAATGGTCAGGACTTGCAGCTCAAGCTGGAGGGATCAGCACTTGAACAGCACAGTATTGAGTTGCTTGCAGGAGATTGAATTGAGGTGGCCGAGGGTGTATGAATTCACGATTTCCGTTGTAAAAGGCACGGTCAGGCTCCTTTCCCGCGTCTTTGCATGAATCCTTCCCCGGAATTCCACGATGACCCTAAAAAAAAGCGCCTTGCGGGCGCTTGTTTTTAGGGCAGAGGTCTTCTGATATCTGGCCTCTGATTCCTGATCTTTGCTTACGCTGTCGCCATTCCCTTGATCGCTTGCGACAAGCGCGACTTGGTACGCGATGCCAAGTTTTTGTGTACTACTTTCTTGTCGGCTATGCGGTCAATGACCGCTTGCGATTCCTGATACTGCTTCGCAGCCGCTGCTTTGTCTCCGGCGGCGACTGCTTTTTTGACTTTTTTCACCGCAGTACGCAGCGCCGATTTCAAGCTGGCGTTGTGTTGATGGGTGGCTTCCGCCTGTCGGGCACGTTTGCGAGCTTGCGCCGTGTTTGCCATGAGTCGTTTTCCTTGTTTTCCTGTAACTGATACTGGTGAAAGTAAAAATTTCGATAACCGCTAATGATACGCGAAAAACTATGCCCAAGCAACCAGCGGAAGGCTAAGAGGGCACAACTATGGGACATGCTATTCGGGAATCTGGCAATCGGCTGACCAATCCTGAAAAAAATACAATGTGGCGCCACGAAAGCGCGGCGGCGCGTTATCCTTGTGGCAATGAGCCATCAGGAAATGCAAATTGAATTTGCTTAAGGCAATGACGACGATCAGCGCGATGACGTTTTTGTCGCGTGTGACGGGGCTTGCCCGCGAAACGCTGAAAGCGGTGCTGTTTGGCGCCGGGGCGCAGGTGGATGCGTTTGAGGCGGCGTTTCGGTTGCCCAATCTGTTGCGGCGGCTGTTTGCCGAGGGGGCGTTCAGTCAGGCGTTCGTGCCGGTGTTGGCGGAGTATCAGCGGCAGCGCGGTCTTGAGGCGACGCAGCAGTTGGTAAGCAAAACGAGCGGTTTGCTGATGCTGGCGTTGTTGTTAATTTCGGTGGTTGGTGTGCTGGCGGCGCCTTGGCTCGTTTATGCGTTGGCCAGCGGCTTTGCAAAGACGCCAGGGAAGGTCGAAATGACCGCGACGCTGATTCGCATTGTGTTCCCCTATATTTTCTTTGTGTCGCTGGTGTCGCTGGCGGGTGCGGTGCTGAACGTTTACCGCCGCTTTGCGATTCCGGCGGTAACGCCGGTGTTGCTCAATCTGTCGATTATCGGCGCGGCGCTTTTTCTGTCGCCCCATGTCGATCCGCCTATCCTGGCGCTGGCTTGGGGCGTGGCGCTCGGCGGGTTTTCGCAACTGGCGTTGCAGCTTTATCCTTTGTTCAAGCTCAAGATGCTGGTGTGGCCTTCTCTCGATTTTAAAGATGAGGGCGTGGGGCGCGTTTTGAAAATGATGGGACCCGCCATTCTTGGCGTGTCAGCGGCGCAGATTTCGATTTTGATCAGCACGCAGCTTGCGGCATGGCTGGGCGATGGGCGTATTTCATGGATCACTTACGCGGATCGCTTGATGGAGTTTCCCAGCGCCTTGCTCGGTGTGGCGCTGGGGACGGTGTTGTTGCCATCGCTGGCGCGTTGTCACAGCGATGCGGATTCGCAGCGTTATTCGGAGTTGCTCGATTGGGGATTGCGATTGGCGTTGCTGTTGGCGCTTCCGGCGGCGCTGGCGTTGTGCTTGCTGGCGGTGCCGTTGATTTCGACGCTGTATCAGTACGGCCAGTTTTCGGTGCAGGATGTGTGGCAGACGCGGGCGGCGTTGTTGGGTTACAGCATAGGGTTGCCTGCACTAATTCTGATCAAAATTTTGGCGCCCGGTTTTTACGCCCGGCAGGATATGAAAACGCCGGTGCGTATTGCCATTGGCTCGATCATCGTGACGCAAATGGTGGCGGTTTCGTTGATGTTCCCTATTGGTCATGCCGGGTTGACGCTGGCGATCAGTGTTGGTGCATGTTGCAATGCCAGTCTGCTGTTTTATCTGTTGTGTAAAAAAGGTGCTTATACGCCACACGGTGGTTGGCGGGGGTTTCTCGGCAAGATCATGGCGGCGCTTGTGGTTTTCGGCGTCGCGCTGTATTTTTTGGCGGGTAGTGCGGAGCTGTGGCTGCATGCGTCGCTTTGGGAAAAAATAACGCGCTTGCTGATGGTGATAGCGGGAGGCGGTGCGGTGTATTTTGCTGTGCTGTGGTGTCTGGGGTTCCGGTTGAGGGATTTCAATCGGCGCGAAGAGGAGACGGACAGATAAAAACAAAAAAACATCGCCCAAGAAAAAGCCCGCCGAAGCGGGCTGGAATTCCAAACTTTCGAGTCGTTAGACTCTATCTTGGCCAAGAGATGATCAAGAAGCAGCTTGAATATTCGATGCTTGTTTGCCTTTCGGCCCTTGCGTGACTTCAAAGCTGACGCGCTGACCTTCTTTGAGCGTCTTGAAGCCTTGCATGGTGATTGCCGAAAAATGCGCAAAAAGGTCTTCCCCGCCATCATCAGGAGTGATGAAGCCAAAGCCTTTTGCATCGTTGAACCATTTGACGGTCCCGGTTGCCATAAAACTATCCTCTTAAAATTACGAACAGGTGTTTGGTCGGGATTTCCAGCAGGAGGGTACTGCGACGGCGTACGAAATGGTACAACGGCAAAAGCACACAGAAACAGCGGGAGCCACATCCAAACAGTTCCGTTTTACGCACAAAAGAACAATGGGTCAAGGTGGCTATTCACTGGGAATGAAGGATAGGGGGAATTTGTTGCAATTGTAAAACAAACTAACATCGTGACAATGATAATGCGATGAATCCGTCGGTTCCAAAAGATGCCAAACGCTATATTTTGGAGTATGTTAATAATTTGGGTGAAACGTTTATTTTTTATTTTATGTCATTAAACTATCAACATTCTCCTGAGCTAATCTCCGAGCAGGAGGTCAAAGCGCCGCCTTTATATCAGGTGGTCTTGCTTAATGACGATTTCACGCCGCAGGATTTTGTGGTGGATTTGTTGCGACAGGTGTTTTCGATGCTTTTGCCGCAGGCGATGACGGTGATGCTGCAAGTGCATCATCGCGGTTCCGGTGTTTGTGGCGTCTATACCTGTGAGGTTGCCAGGATCAAAATCGATCAGGTGGAATCGCTGGCGCAGCAACAAGGGCATCCGTTGCGTTGCGTCATGCAGGAAATTGAGTGAGGTTTGACTGGTTTGGATCAGAAAATCGCGGTATCTTGAAAGGATGAAGTTTTCCACTTCGGACAAGGTGGCATCATGATTGCCCAGGAATTGGAAGTTTCGCTGCACATGACGCTGGTCGATGCACGACTGAAGCGTTATGAATTTGTGACGGCGGAACATTTGCTGTTGGCGCTGCTCGACAACCCATCAGCGCTGGCGGCGCTGCACGCTTGTCGGATCAATGTTGAAGAAATTCGGGAAGAATTGAGCGCGTTCGTTGAAGCGCATACGCCGCGATTTCAGGAAGACGCCGAGGCCGAAACGCAACCGGCGCCGAGTTTCCAGCGGGTGTTGCAGCGGGCAGTGTTGCAAGTGCAATCGTCCGGCCAGAAAGAAGTCACCGGTGCGCATGTATTGGTAGCGTTGTTCGGTGAAAAAGATACGCATGCATTACATTTTCTGAGAAAACGCGGCTTGACCCGGTTCAACCTCGTCAACTATGTGGCGCACGGTTTAAAAAACGAACCGGAGCCGGTGTCCGGAGGCGGCAAAGGAAACGAAGAAGCGGCGGAAAAAGACACAGCGCTGTCGTCTTATACGACCGATCTGACGCGGTGCGCTGAAGATGGGAAACTTGATCCGCTCATTGGCCGTGAACACGAGTTGGATCGCGTGGTACAAGTCTTGTGTCGCCGCCATAAAAGCAATCCGTTGCTGGTCGGCGAGGCCGGTGTCGGCAAGACGGCGATTGCCGAAGGATTGGCGACGCGCATCATCGAAGGGCGAGTGCCGGAATTGCTGACGAAAAGTCGGGTCTATGCGCTCGATATGGCGTCGTTGCTGGCGGGAACCAAGTATCGCGGTGATTTTGAGCAGCGCTTGAAAGATGTGTTGCGCGAGCTGAAAGCGCAGCCGAAAGCGGTGTTGCTGATCGACGAGATTCACACGTTGATTGGCGCCGGCTCGACATCGGGCAGCACGATGGATGCGTCCAATCTGTTGAAGCCGGTGTTGTCAGCCGGTGAATTGCGTTGCATCGGCGCGACAACTTACAACGAGTTCCGGCAGATTTTTGAGAAAGATCACGCGCTGTCGCGGCGCTTCCAGAAAATCGACGTGCCAGAACCGTCTATTCCAGAGACCGTGGCGATTCTCAAGGGGCTCAAGTCGCGCTTTGAAGCGCACCATGAAATTCGCTATACCAATGCAGCACTGGCCAGCGCGGCGGAGTTGTCGGCGCGTTATATCAATGACCGATTCTTGCCCGACAAGGCGATTGACGTGATCGACGAAGCAGGCGCGGCGCAGAAAATGCTGCCGAAAAGCCGTCGGAAAAAACAGATCGGGCGTGCCGAAATCGAGGAAGTTGTCGCCAAAATTGCACGGGTGCCATCGCGCACGGTTTCGACGGATGACCGGCAGGCGCTCAGACATCTCGACCGCGATTTGAAAAACACCGTGTTTGGTCAGGATGTGGCGATTGACGCGCTGACAGCAGCGATACGGATGTCGCGCTCGGGATTGGGGAACGCCCGCAAACCCATCGGCAGTTTTCTTTTTTCAGGGCCGACCGGTGTCGGAAAAACCGAAGTGGCGCGGCAATTGGCGTACTGTCTTGGCGTCGAACTGATCCGTTTCGACATGTCCGAATACATGGAACGCCATGCTGTATCGCGTCTGATTGGTGCGCCGCCCGGCTACGTTGGTTTTGAACAGGGTGGGCAACTGACCGAAGCCATCGTCAAAGCGCCGCACAGTGTGCTTTTGCTCGACGAAATCGAAAAAGCGCACCCGGACATCTTCAACGTGTTGTTGCAAGTGATGGACAACGGCACGCTGACCGACAACAACGGACGCAAAGCCGATTTCAGAAACGTCATCATCGTGATGACCACGAACGCTGGCGCGGCGGAACTGGCGCGATTGTCGATCGGGTTTTCAGAAACGGCGCAATCCGGTGATGAAATGGGCGAAATCAAACGGCTGTTCACGCCGGAATTCCGCAACCGGCTCGATGCGATCGTTTCATTCAAACAACTCGACCGCGAGATTATCCTGAAAGTGGTTGATAAAATGCTGGTCGAACTTGAAACACAGTTGTTTGAAAAGAAAGTGGAAGCGACGTTTAGCTTGGCGCTGAGACATTACCTCGCCGACAAGGGCTTCGATCCGCAAATGGGTGCGCGTCCCATGATGCGCCTGATTCAGGACACCGTGCGCCGTGCGCTGGCCGAAGAGCTGCTGTTCGGGAAACTGGCCAACGGTGGCAAAGTGTTGGTCGATCACGACAAAGAAACAGGCGTCAAACTGGTGATTGAAGAGCAGGCAGAGTTTGAAGTGGTATCTTAGGGTCAGGAATCAGGGGTTTGACGTTATGGAACCTCTGAACAATTCCCCATTCACTGTTTGTCATCCTGCCCATGTCATTCTGCGCACAGCCGCAGAACGCAGTATCCAAGCAGTCTCTGGATTCTGCGACTCCGCTACGCTGCGCGCAGAATGACGGAATGGTTTGTTCAGAGCTTTCTTATCTCACAAATTCAGATATTCCTGCCTAAAGCGCAGCGAATCGCCCCATACTGTGAAGTATAATCAATCGCTACATCCCTTCAGAACCCTGTCCATGAAACGCCTCTTTTGCTTCCTGTCGATCGTATTTCTCAGCTTCACGGCCAGCCTTGCCCACGCCTACCCTGAACACAGAATAGCGCTGCCCAACGGCGAATACATCGAAAGCACTGACGACCTCAAAGTCAAAGCGATAGGAGGGTACATTACCGCCAAGCGTGTTTGGACCAACAGCCGCTGGTACCTGAACCCAGAATGGGCCGACCTCAAATTCACCTACGACCCGCTGGA
>JAITMR010000005.1 GCA_031277215.1 Burkholderiales bacterium | reverse complement strand
TGCCCGGCAATACCTCTTGCCGAATCTCGCTTGCCCAAGCAACTTGTTTGTCGCTGCCCTTAAGCGCAGGAAGTCCGTGAGATACATCTGCATTACGCGATTTCTCTGCCCAACATGCCAGGCAAAGCTCGTTTTCCATGTGCTCGATTCTTTTGTCGCGGGCGGCGTGAGGACCGAAAAGCGCTAGGGTATCCTTATGCCCGCATGCGTGTGTGATGGTGTACTGTGCCATTTGATAATCTCCGTAGAGTTCCCCGTTAACGCGCGGGGTGCGGTTGATGTTGGCGGCCATTTCTGGCCGCCCTGTGTTATACGAAAAGTTTGGCGATTGCCGCGCCAGCCCCCATCAGAGCCGCTGCGATCATGATCGGATACCAGCGGGCTTCACCGTTGATTTTCGCGGTCTCGGCGATCAGCTTGCCAATTTCGGCTTCGATTTTCGTAAGTTCTAACATGCTTCGATCCATTTTGATTTCTCCTTAGAGAGCCACCTTCCCCCGGGTGGTGCGGTAGGATCACCGTTGATCCATGTAGATGATTATACGCGGCTGCCGCGTATTGTCAATCGCTAAAACTTGATCCACATCAATTTTCCATCCTTTAGTTGCTAATCAGCAACTCCTTGCCTTGCGCCGCGTTACCGCTGCCGACGCTGTAGCGCAGTTTTACGGGCATGATTTTGAATGCCTTAAAAATTCGTCTGATTTCTGGGTGATCATTTAGGGAGAGAATGAAGCGCCCGCGAATGTTGGCGAGTTGTGTTGCCAGCCGCTCGAAATCAGCACGCTCAAACATATTTTTACCGTAGTAGCCCTCGCATTGGTAGTAGGGCGGGTCGATGTAGAAAAGTGTGGTGGCGCGATCGTAGCGCTCTATAAAATCGCCGTAGGGCAAACACTCAATTACGACTGAAGACAATCGCTCATGGACATCGTCCAGCATCGGGATCAGCTTTGTCAAATCAAAACGTGATGGTCGCTCAAGATGAACGCCAAAGGTTTGCATGTCCCGTTTGCCGCCGTAGCACACTTTTTGAAGATAAAGAAACCGTGCGCTGCGCTCTAAATCCGTGAGCGTATCTGGCGGTGTTTTGAGAAGGCGATCAAAATCAGCGCGGGTGGTGATCTGGTAGCGCAGCATCTCCAAAAACGGTGTGTAGTGCCGCTGGAGAACTCGGAAGAATGTTGCCACGTCGCGGGAGTAATCGTTGATGACTTCGCCTTTGGCGCGAAACGGACGGCGCAGGAATACGCCGCCCATGCCAACGAACGGCTCGGCGTAGGTCTGGTGCGGTACCTCGGCGATGATGCTGATGATTTGCGCGGCAAGGCGCGATTTGCCGCCGACGTAGGCGGCGACGGGTAAAACGGGTTGTGTTTGTTGTTGGTTCATTTGCAAGCCTTTTTACGGTATTTAAAAAATCTGGTAGGCTTGTCCCGCCGCGACGTCGTGGCAGGGGCCTTGTCCGGCTTGCAGGCTCGTTCTGCAACTGGGGCCGTGGCGGTGTGTTGGCGCACACCGTCGCGGAGCCCCTCTTATCTATGAGGCGCTTTGCATTTTGATGACGATCACGCCGTTGCGACCATGATCCATCGCGTAGACTGTGTTGTTTGATCCAAACGTGACAAAACCACCAGCCCCGGCTCGACCATAAAGAAATAGTGGAGTGATGGGTACTTGCTGTGTATTTGATGTGCCAACGCTCCCACCAGCCCCAGGAACAATACTATTGTTATTGCTAATAACCACTGGATTTGATTGTCCAAAAACCGAGCTGTTGGAGATGTCTCCGGCTGTAATTCTAAAAATGCCGCCACCCACTGCATAACCTGTAGGAGAAGTGCCTTGATTCCAGTAAACGCGCCCGCCGTTTCCGCCGAGGCATGTTAGTCCAGCAAATTCTGTGCTGCCCCCGCCTGCTGCTTCTGTATAGCTGTTTGGTGCTGCTGTGATTACTGTGCTGATCCCTCCAGTGCCGACCGTGTACGGCATCACCTGTCCTGGCGTTACGGGCACATCAACATCAACAATGCTTGCTCCGCTTCCCCCTGTGCTTACTATTCTATTTGAGGATCCGCCATTTGCGTATATAGCACCACCACCTCCAGCGCACATGGAGATGCTGATCATGTACACACCGGGCGGCACTACGAAATTTCCTGTTCCCGGCGTCTCAAGGACAATTATTTTTTGAGGCATCGCTCGCGTTTGTACCAACGTTGAAAGCGCCGCAAACGCTGTTTGCGCGTCTGTGAGTGATAACCTGCTGCTGATAGCCTCATCGAGCAGATCGAGCTTCACGACGCGATCAGGGTTGAGGCGCAACCACAGTTGCCGCAGATAGTTGTATTCTTGAGGATCAAACATGATGTGTTCCTTATGCGTAAATAAACGTCGGCGGCAATCTGTCGCCGGTAGCATCGTAAGTGTAATTTTGCGTTCCGATGGTTTCCCATGTTGCGCCGCCATCCTCTGAGTACGAGAGCGTCGCGGATTTGAGTAATCCTTCCCATGCCGGTAACGGATCGGTTCCTGCGGCGCTATCGTGATAAGCATATTGCACACGCACTTGCACGGCGTTGTTTAAATTCGTTCTGATTGCTTGCGTAGCGCGACCCTGATTGTCGTTTGTGTACGACGGCCCTTGCCAGCCGATGCCGCCATACAGCGCAGCATTGATATACATCACAAGTTGATTCGTGCGCAACTTATCGATGATGGTTTGCCGCGTCTGCGGCATCGCCGGTGATGCAACGTCGAATTGTGGTAATGGCTTTGTGCTCATTTTTTCCTTTCAGTTTCTAATTCATGTTGAAGGGGAAGGGGTTTACACCCCCCTTATCGTCCAATCAACGACACCGGTGACGCGACGCCCTGTCGCATCACGCAGATAAACATCGAATTGCATGGTGCCGTTCGGATTGATGATGATCGACCCGCGCTCTGGGGCGTATTCCTCGGTGCCTGTGTAAACGAGATCGACCGGGTTGTCGCCGACGTAGCCGGAGTAACGACCCACCGTTCGAGCGGCAAAAACGCCGCGATCTCCGACGGTTAAACGTCCACTCTCGATGCGCGGCACGGGATCGAGTGTGATCACCGGTTTTCCGGTGAGGGTGAATGCGCCGTTACTTTTGATGCGAACGCGGGCGTAACGGGCTGCGCGTGATGCGCTGACGTGGCCGTCGGCACCGGCAAACGGTATCCACGTCACGCGATCTACGGACAGCTCCAGTATGAAATTGCAGCTGTCGACGTGATCGCTGACATCAGCAGCCGCGTCCCACTCTCCGAATACGGCGGTGCCGATGTCCCACTCGCCGGTGAGCAATTCGCTGGTGCCTGCACCCACCGGCGCCGCGAACGACACGCTTGCCAGATCGGAAAACGATCCAGTCGTGTCGTCCGTGTCGGCGTGGCCGAAGTTAAGCATCTCTCCGCGATCCGATGTCCAGTAATCGTTCGGGTTGGTCAGCACCGTCCAGCGCGTCGCATTGATGGCTGTAGAAATGTCGAGCGCGGCGTTATCGACAAAGCGCGTGTCGGTGTCGATATGGACGTGCAGCGGAGTCGGCAGCGCGTTGATTGAGTAGTTGCCGACCGAATCCAGCGCCTTGACCATGTAGATGTACGTTCCTGCTGGTTGATCGCTGATCGTGGCGCGACGATCTGTTGTCCCGGCGACAACCTCGCCGGATTGCCACAGCGTTTCCGCTTCCTCCGCGTCTGACAGATCAGCGCCTGTGTCGATAACACGACGCACCTCATAAGTGATCGGGTCAATGTCGTGCGCCTCTGTCCACTCAAGATGCACGGTTCCGTTCGCGTCAAGTGTTTCGATCCATGCTTCAATGTCTGATGGCGGCAAATGTTTGCCGAGCGCGACGACAGTTGCTGTCGCCCACGGGCTGAAAAACGTTCTTGTTTTTGTAGACACTCGAATAAAGTATTCGCTGCCCTCAACTACTGGCAGCGACGTAAACGCATTGATCGGCACCGTCGTGGTTTCGACCAGAGTGCTGTCTTGGTATAACTCGATCCTGTACTCAACGTTATACGCCCATCCTGCCGGACGCGACCACGTCGCAAACAGCGCCGATGTCCAGATACCATCGACAAAAATCAATCGTTCTTCTACGGTCAGATTTTCCGGTGTTGGTGGCAATGACGGATCGGGCAGCGTGGTATCGGGATACGTCGGCTGCGCGTTGACATCGTTGCTCCACATTTCCGGCTGGTATTCGATGGTGTTTAATTTGTACTTTCCGAGGCCAATCACGGCAGGCTCATCGACGATGATAAACGGCTTCCCCTCCGGGTACTCAGGGTAGGGGATTGTTACCACGTCGCCCGCCTCGAACGCCAAACCGATGTCGCGGCACTCGACATCGAGCTCCAAATTTCCGAGTTGCAATTTGAGCAAATGCTCGATCGCAAAACGCTGCGCTTCTTGATGCGAGTCGATCATCGGCATATTAAGCGTGCTCTCCGACCAGCGCGTCATTCCATCCTGGACACCCGGCGCGTAGGCGAACGCGGGGGCGTCCTGCGGCGGCTTGGTTTCGTTGTCCGAAAACGTGATGTTGATCACGGTCGGCGATTGATCGACGCCGCGACGGATCGGGCGCGGCGTGCCGATGATGCCTTTTTCAGTGTTGTCGAAGATGTAAACGAACGGGCGCGGGCGATCCACCATCATTCGGATCACGCCGTTAGTTTTGTTGAGGTAAACGTGTGCCTGTATCCGCAGCAGTTCGACCAGTTGAATAGTCGATAGCCGCTCTTGGATTGCGTAATTAATCGTCCAGCGTTTGTGGCCGTTGATTATTTCGTCGCAGTAGTCGGCGGCGTCTTTTACGCTCTCCCAGTCGATGGCTTTGCCCCAACCATACCTGTCGTCTGAAATAAAATCGGCCAGCGCCAGCGCCGGATTGCTGTTCCAGTATTTTGTTTCGGTGCGCGGATCGTAGAGCAGCATCCCGCGAATTTTCGCCGTGAGGCTGCTCGGATCGACCTGCGAGGTGTTGGGGATTTCGATAATGCTGTAGCAGCGGCGATTAAGCG
Source organism: Burkholderiales bacterium (assembly GCA_031277215.1). Taxonomy (GTDB): domain Bacteria; phylum Pseudomonadota; class Gammaproteobacteria; order Burkholderiales; family Casimicrobiaceae; genus UBA931. The sequence continues at coordinate 40,701 of JAITMR010000005.1, read as the reverse complement.
TTGCATTAAACGTTTTCCCCGGCTTCGCGGCCTGATACGCCGTGCGAAATCCCGCATCCGGCGTTGTCTGAGTGCCGTCGTAGTGCCGCATCACGACATCGTTCGGCAGCGCCTCACCGTTGCTGTTGCAGATTTCCTGCACACCGACCACCGGGCCCAACGCCCACAGGATGCAGAGATACGAACGATTGTTGTATGTCACTGCGTCCAGATATTTCGCGCCGAGATAATAGTCACCGTACACCAGCGGGATCACCGAGCCAATGGCGGCAATCGACGCGGTTTGCCATTCGCGGGGGGCGCTGGGTGTTGATGCATTGATGATTCCGGAGGTGCCGCCACTCCCGAAGTTGTTGGGCGGGACGATGTAGTCGGAAACGTTGTTTGGGTTTCTTGTTGAGGGGCCGCCAGCAATTTCAAAAGGTTTTGTCGCAATCGTTTCTCTGGACGCTCCGACACTTGTAAAAGATATAGACCCGTCGGGGTTGGTGACTGCGTTATCCCTTGGTATAAACGAAAACACCATGATTACACCTCCACCAGATCAACCGTGTAGGTGCGTCTGAACCGTTTTGGCTCGGAGTAAATTGGGCGCTGTTTAAATTTCCACACACGCGGCTGGCCGTCCATCTCAAAAACAAACGGCGTATAACGGTTGTTTTCGTAAAATGCGGTCAATTGTAGCCAGTGCGTTTCCTCGATCAGCAGGTGGATAATCCGGTAGTTGTATTTCTCGTTTTCGTGGGCGAGTGTTGTCGCCACCGTGCCGTCGGTTGTTGTGACCGTGCTGCGTCCGTCGCGTTGCGAGACAATGCCGCTGGCGCTGCCGATGGGGATGTCTGGATAAACCGGATAACTCATGATCGCATCCCCATCAGAGTAATTTTGCCCTGCCCGAATTTGATTACCGCACCGCCGGGAAGAGGATCGGGGTAATCGGCAGTCGTGATACGCTCGCGTGGCGAAAACAAATGTGCACCATCGTCTGCTGCGATGTTGATCGATAGCGTTCGCGCTTCGTTTGCGCTTACCTGCGTCAGATCGGCGAATCCGTCGAGGATCATCACCGGCGCTTCTGAAAAATCAAACACCGGCGCGTACCATATTTTGATCGGCGCACCAACAATGCCGGAAGCCAGCATCGTCGCGATCAGCGCATGATCGGGGTCGGAGATTACCAGCGTGCCTGTCTTGGCGTAGGGCGTTTGAGATTGCAACTGCGCCGAGACAAGTTCGCCGCGTGTCCACAGTTCGCCTTGCCACACGACTTCGCTCCATGAGCATAAACGCACAGGCACATGCAGGTCGATCAGCACCAGAAATCCGGCGCGCGTTGTGTCAACGTGTTCTTGGAGCAACGGGAAAAGATGGTTTAATGGCCTCATGTGTTTAACCCCATCCCTTCCACCCTCTCCCCCACCCCCTCTCCCGCAAGCGGGAGAGGGGAGCTTTTTTCCTTGAAGGGGAGGGAGATGGTTGGATTCTGCGCCTTCGCGTGAGAAATTTTTTAAACATCAGTTAAGCTCCGAAGCACGAATCTTTTGTGTTTGCTGCTGCGATGCCGCAGCCTGCTCTTGCAGCGATGCCGCCAGCGCATACAGCGATCCCGCCGCCGCGCTCATCGCTGCTGCGGAATGACTGCCCGCCTGCTGTTGCATCGTCGACGCAGACTGCACCGCCTGGACAAAATCAGCCGCCGACGTGCTCACCGATTCTCCGAACGACTCCCCGCTCGATGCCTGCTGCTGCGCCGCCTCCTGAATCAACTGGTGCGCCGCAATAAAGGCCGCGTCGGGATCGTCGTCAAGCAGCAGCGGCTTGGTGTTTACATCAAGCTCTGAATAAGTCTCTTTGAGCACCGACATGGCGTTGAGGATTTCCTGTAATGGCTTTGTGAGCGGGCCGGTGATGATTTCCTGTAACGGCTGCGTGAGCGGGCCTGTGATGATTTCCTGCAACGGTTGTGTGAGCGGGCCTGTGATGATTTCCTGCAACGGCTGCGTGAGCGGCCCGGTGATGATTTGATCTGCAACATCCCTGATCGCGTCCGCCAACTCATTGCCTGCGTCTGCAATGTTGTCACGCGCCGCATCGACGCCGGTGTATTGATCTATTAACGCGCCAATGCGGTCATCTTTGCTTTCCTGCAACGCATCGAGCCTGTTCAGGTATTCGGCACGTCGCGCGTTTTTCTCGCCGTCGGAGAGCAGGCTCCACGCCTGCCCCATGTTCGTGGTGATGAGGTCAAACAGTCTCTGGATTTCTTTGGGATCGGTTGCGTTTTGAAATTCGACGTAGGCTTCGTCAGCTTCTTTTTTGAGGCGGTTGTATTTTTCCGGATTCGATAACCCATCAAGCTCGAACGAGCGGCGCAAGCCGTTGATGGTGCTGTCCATTGACTTGGACATATCTTCCAATGCGCCCACGAAAGAATTAAACGCAGGCGCAACCTGCATCAGTTGCGTAAACAAACGCTGTCCCGCATCGGTGGTGAGATCGAGGCCGCGCACAATTTGATCAAACTCAGCGCGGGTGCGAGGCATCACCATGTTTAAATCATTGAAGATCGCGCCTATAGCTTCGCCAGAATCTTCCAGTGCCCAGCCGGTGATGTCGTCCGGCCTGAAATGCTGCGCGTAGTAACTCAACATTTCATTCATCACATCAACGCCGCCGAAACGTGCCGCGAAAATTTCGCGGTCGTCGGCGCTTGCCAAACCAGCGCCAAAAATATCGTTGACGTTTTGCCCGACCAGCCGCGCCGCCGTCGCGGTTGCGCCAAACACGCTGATTAGCCGCGCCATTGTTTGTTCGAGTGTTTCCCCTTCGAGCTTTAGGTCGATAATATTTTGTGCCGAAAATGCTTCTCCAAATTTTGCGGCAATTGCGGCCTTAAACGGTGCGACACTGAACTGCCAGAACGATGCATCGTTGAACGCGGCTTCAATTTCTTCTTTTGCTGCTTCGGCGATGTCGAAATCGCCGAAAATCTGTTTCAGGTCGCCGGTGGCAAGTTCTCTGGCAGCGGCGAGATACATGCGCTGAATTTCGAGCTCCATGCCCTCGCTGAATTTATCTGCATTTCGGCCCCAATCTTCGCGGTTGAAATAAATGGCTTCGCCATCAATGTAAACACCGCCTGCGGTGCGACTGCCCGCATCGCCTTTAGGATCGGTATCAAACCCGAATCCAAATCCTACATTTGCATTGTTAAACCCAAACCCTGCGCCAAGCTGTTTCCAACCCTTTTCTATCTTGGCGAGCGCCTCTTGTGCTTTATCATCTCTATTTGATGGTGTGAAATAGCGGTCAACCTCCAATCCATCGCTTGCCGCGAATCCGCCCGACTTATCGCCACCTTTTCGCCCGATCACAGAACCAAGAATGCCGCCGATGATCGCGCCAATAATGGTGCCCACAACGGGCACAACCGAGCCTGCTGCTGCACCGGCTGCCGCGCCTGACGCTCCGGCTGCCACGCCTGCTCCCATACCGCCTGCCAGAAAACCACCGGCCAGACCGCCTAGCCCGCCGCCGACCATTGCGCCGGTTTGATTGTGGCCAATTCCCAAACGGTTGATCAATGCGCCGATGCCGACGCCCATGCCCGCGTAGCCAAGCCCCGCGCCGAGAGCGCCCATACCGCCCATACCGCTGCCGCTACCAAGCCCAAGCGTTCCTCCCCATCCACCATTCGCGCTGATGAATGCGCCCATTGCGTCGCCACCCAACGCGCCAATCGTGTTGGCGTAGGCCAGCGTACCGAAGCCCGCGCCGGAGCCGAAGCCAAGCCAATTAGCGGCAAGGCCCAAAAGTCCGCTGCCCTGTTGCAGCAAACCAAGATTTCCGGCACCTCCACCGCCGCCACCACCGAATAACGAGAAGATATTGCCGAGGATGCCCGCGCCGCCGCCACCGCCACCCGTGCCACCGCCACCGCCACCGCCTGTGAACAACGACAGGATTCCGCCGAGCAGTCCAGCGCCCCCACCGCCACCTCCGATTCCAAGAAGATTCATCCCTCCTTGCACAGTAAACTCGACGATGGGGCGAAGCACCATCGTCTTGAAAATGTTGCTCACCGCGTCCTTGAAATTCTGCGCGAACGATTTGCCGGATTCAAACCCGCGCATGATGGCGTCGGTTAGCGATTGACGAATTGATTTTGCGGCATCCTCTGCCTTGCGCTGCGTCTCCTCGATGTCCTTGAGTTGTTGCTCCTTCGCCTCGCCGTAGTAGGTTGCATCAATAACCTGTCGCTGCAAGTCGACGCTTTGTTTTAATGCCTCGATTTCATCTTTCAGGGCATCGCTGAATCCTTCCGTCGCTGCGGTCAGTTTCAGCTTTTCGAGGCGCAATTGCATTTCAGAGAGCTTGAGTTTTTCAACCGCTGTTTTGCTCAGTCCCAGCAGTTTGTTATTTTCGTGTAGTGTTTTCAGCCTTTCGTTGAGTGCGTCGCGCTCACTCCAGATGGCGGCTTCCATCTCATGAAGCTCTTTTCGTGCGTCCCTGTTGGCCTGGGCGGCTTCCTCAATGGCGCGTTTTTTTTCTGCCAAAAGCTTGATACCCGCCTGTGTTTTGCCGAACGCCTCTTCTTCGACTGCCAGATATTGCTCTAGCGAGATTTTCAATTCCTTATATTTCCCTGACAGCAGATCAGCCGCCAGCGCCATTGTTTTGTGATACTCGCCAGTCAGCCCGTTATCGTCAACGTCGCGCAGCGTTATTTGCTTGTGCAAGTTTTCAAGGGCTTTTTTCCAGTCATCGGCGACTTTGGTGGCTTCCTCGGAGGCTGTTTGTCCGGTTTTTTTAAGGGTTGCCTGTAAATTTTTAAACCACTCATCCAATGCCTTGACTGATTCAGTGGTTTTGTCCGTGCTCTCCTTCTGTTTTTTGTTTAAAATTTCGTCGACTTCCATCTGGTGGAAAATCTCGCGGTTCGTTTTCAGGTTCCTGTCTCGTTCCTCTCTCAATCGCGCAAGCGCCTGTTCAAACGTTTCCGTTCCCTTAATGGCGTCTATCTGGTTTTTGGCAAACGTCTCCAAGCCTGCTGCGACATCACCCATTTTAGGAATCTTCGCGATGCCGGACGCGATTATCTCCAGCATGGATGAGAACTTCATTCTGAAGTCGTTAATCCATGCATCAAACCCACTTCTCAAAAATGCCCAGATAGCCAACACACCGAACTTGAGCCACTCCCAACCCGCAAGCAACCCTTCCGTCAGCCGGATACCCTGAACCCGAACCTCAAAAAATTCTTCGCGAAGGTATTTTCCGATCTGCCATCCGATCATCGCTGCGGCGAGAAACCCAAAACCTTTGCCAATGCCTGCAAGCGTTGTTTGCGCGGCAGCGGACAGCAGCGTAAACTGCATCGCCACGCCGACGATGGCACCCGTCAGATAGGCGCGTATCGCCAGAGCACATGCCGCAATCGCGGCATTCACAGCAAGGATTGCCTTCGGGATCAGAATCCACGCTGCGCTTGCCGCGGCAACAGCAATGCCAAAATTCACCGTACTTTCCGTTGCGAATCCGATCAACGTGTCAACGGTAACGAGTACGCCAGCGATCATTTTTAACGCCGTCTCAACTGCGCTGCTTGCAACTGCCCACGACATCACTTTGCCGATGATGTCGGCGATAACCCCGATGATTTTTACAAACGTATCCCAGATATTGCCGATTTGCGTAGCGATGCCGGACAAAGCCTCTTTATTATTGCCTATCCATTCGCTCAAGCGGATCGCGCCATCAACCAACCCGGTCATCGCGTTGCCGATCACCGAACCGACACCGCCGAGCGCTGCATTCAGCGCCGCAATCAATGGCAACAGTTTTTCGTTGATCTTCATCGTATCAAGATCGAAAAACGTATCAAAAACTTGATTGCCCGCGCTCTTGATGTTGTCGAGCATCGTTTTTGTAATCTCGCCCGCAAACTGCGCCACCGTTTCCTGCAAACCGGCGACCATGCCGCTCCACGATTTCGACGCCATTTGTCCGGCGATAGCGAACATTTTTGTTCGCTTTTCAAGTTCGGCCATCACCGTCCCGGCTTTCGCCCACTCGTCGACCATTTCTTTGGTGATACCAAGCGCTCGGTGCATCTGATGCTCTTGTCGCATCGTGCCGGTGAGGATGGCGCGAACTTCGTTTTCGACCATCCCCATTGGTATCGCCAAGGCGTTGGCGACTTGCGTCATTTGCACCGTGACTTTTCTGGCGTCGTCGATGGACAGGCCGATCGCTTGCGCGGGCGCTAGGATGCCCTTGAAAACGCCGACAAGCTCGCCGAAGGTCGCGGTAGTCTGAACGCCTTCGAGTTGCAGTTTTTTTAATTGATCGTTGGAGATGGACAGCGCCGCGTTAAACGCTTGTTGTCCTTGCAACAATTTCCCGCTGCCGTCGCGCAACTCGTTTTGCGCCGAGATCATCGCGGCCATGCCGATCCGCGCATCCTCGATCTGCGAATTAAACGATATCCCTTTTTTAAGCGTGGCAAAAGTGCCAATGGCAGCGCCTATTTTTGCGGCAAGAGACACAAAAGCGCCGCCGAGTTTGTCGATGCTTTTTGAGGCCGCCGCGCCGTCACGCTGCACGGCATCGGTAAACCCTTTTACCGATGTCCGTGTTTTGCCGACTTGCTCGATGAGGACGCGACCGTCGGCAGTGATTTTTAATTTAAACTCTCTGTCGCTGCTCATCGCGTCGCCGTTGTAAAATTTCGTTTAATTTTGCTTTGGCTGCCGCCTCCATCAGCAGCAGTTCATCGACAACTGCGTCAATGTTTTTTTCTCTGCGATGTTCGAGTAGCTTGATTGCCAGCCCAATATCGCAGCCAAGATAAAGCCCGCCGGACATGCCGATGTCGATGCGCCAGTGATTGCTGAGACGCTGAAACATCGCGACGGTTTCGACTTCATCCGGGTCAACATCGAAGTCGGCGTTTTCTTCGGCCTGCATCGCCTCATATTCGGCAATGAGTTCCGGCGGCATGTTGAGGGCGCGGTATTTCTCGATGGCGTCGGTGTAATCCGTGAAATCATCGAGGTGCTCCCGCGCCCAATAAACAGCCGCCTCGATTAGACGTTTTTTCGGTCGCGCCCCGAGCAGCCTTTGACCCACGCCAAGAAAACTTCAATCATTGCGCCGGGCAACACATTGAAAAGCTCTTCCTGTGATTCACGGTTAAACGGTTTCGGCCCGTTGTCGTCCACCACGTCCCAACCCTTCCAAACATCGCCGAGCGTGTTGATAATGATCAACTCGCGCTCGTCGTTGGAAGCGGCGCTGTCGAGCGCGTCCTGCACGGCCTGCACTTCGTTTTTTGTCCACCGCAAAAAATCGCAATTGATCGTCACCATGTCGTCGGTACCTTTGGCCGTGGCGATATAAAGCGTGACCTTGCGCTTGAAGGTGGTGGAGATTTTCGATAAATTCAGAGCCATGATGCTTTCCTTTCTGTTAAAAAGCCCCCTTTTCAAAGGGGGTGTCTGCGAAGCAGACGTGGGTTTGTTTAAAATTATTCGACCTCAATGGTGATGTCGTCGTTGCCGTTGGTGATCAACGGAACGATAGATAGCTGATTGGTCAGAATCTTGCTGTTGTCGCCGTAGCTGGCCGCCGTCATAATCGCGTCCGGGTGCGTGATCGTGATGGTGTTCCCCGGCTCGTTTCCGTGGGTATACGTCACCTTCCCATGCTCCTGCTTCTGGATGAGATCGTAGAGATTGAGCGTTGCCATGCTTGGAGCTTCAAGCTCCATTTGCGTTGTTGGCAAGCGGTCGGCAATCACGATCTCTTTGTGATTTACCCACTCTGGGGAAGCGACCTCGGTTTGCGTGTCGCACGAATAGTTGCGCACTTTCATTGCGTCAAGTCCGAAGATGCTGATATCGCCGGTGTAGGTTGGTATCGCCGCACGCGGCTTGATCCACTTGGTGAAGTCGGGCGCAACCGGCATCGTACTGTCAATCACCGGGCTGAACGTGCCGGTGAACTCGAAATGCAGCGTCGGCACTTGCTTGGCGGTGAAATTCCAATTGACGTTCCCGCGTGCGCCGGTGATCTTGTGCAAAATCCCGTCTTTGAAAACATACAGCGTGACGCTTTCGATGTTTTGAGAGATCGGGTTGTACAACACCGATGTGCCGAGAGTGACGGTTTCCGCCCAGCCGCAGCCTCTCAACAATGTTCCCCAAGCCGGGGCAACGCCCGGCGTGCCGCTGCCGATAAAATAAATATCGAACGCCACGCGCACCTGCTCGGCAACGACGACGGCAGGGTTGTTGCCGAAGGTTTGTTTCTTGTATGCAAGCGGCACCGTTTCCGCCTCGTAAGGCGTTAACTCAACGTTCGCCGCCCGAATGGCGTCAAGCGCTGCGGTCGGGATCGGGTCTTCGCCGTAAACCGCCTCAATTTTGGCGAGTACAAGCTCAATTTGCGCAGATTTACTCATGGGTTTTCACCTTGCTTTCTTTGGTCGTGTTCGTTGCCGTCGTTGCCGTCGCGGTAAACGTTTTGCGTTTGTCCCGGCGTGTGCAGGGAGCCAATGGCGGCTTGGTCGGCGCTTGTGTGGGTTCCAGCCGACCGTCGCGGTTGATATAACTGCCGCCACTGCTGGGTAAAAGTTTTGTGTTCATATTTTCTTCCTATGCTTCAATGAGGCGCGACGCAGAGTATTCGTCGCGCCAAAAAACGCACTGGTCGTCGAACGCATCAATGCGTCCGCGCCGAAACTGAAACTCTGAAAAGCCGTTCGGCGGCAGCCAGCCGATCAAGGCATCCATCACCTTAAGCCGCAGCGGCTCCAGCATTTGCAGCGCTGCCGCGCCGTGCGCATCGCGCACGTTGCGCACCACCATATAAACGGTGAACGTGTCGCTGACTATCTGGCTCGTCTCGTTTGTGTAGAGATCGCCTGCCGCGTCGCTGCTGGCCGGTAACACATACGCCGCCGGTGCGAGGTCGCGCAGGTTTTTTGCCGCCGCCAGATCGGCAGCGCCGCCGACCTTGCGAAAAGCCTTGGTCGCAGCAATGCGATCAATCACATCGGCGATATGGATCAACACAGCAGCCATCAGTAATCCCTCAAGCTCGCGCGAGTGAACCGGCGCACAGCGGTGTTGACCTGCGTCCGCGAAATTGCTCCGGCATCCGCCTCTTCATCGCCAAGCGCGTTTTTCCCGTCGCGCACGTCGCGCAAAAAAGCAATTGCGTCGAGATAGCGGTTTCGCACTGTGTCCGTTACGCCGTCGTCGTAGAGCCGGTAACGCGCGATATCGCAGCAAATACCGATCAGGCGCGGCGGCGTGTTGACCAAAAGCAGATTGCCATAACGTTTGCCGATATAGCTGGCGACTTCCGACGCGGCATCATCAAGGGCGCGATTGAGCACATCGTCAATAATCGCTGCGGTGTGTTCGCGGTCGGTACGTTCGATGAGTTCGACCTCACCGAACGCCTTGATCATCTGCTCCTTGCTCGCGTAGTACGCCACGTCGGCTCCTTAGTCGGCCTGTGCCGCGCCAAGAGCGGCTTCGTGGTTGGCAATAGCCAAATCGAGACGCGCTTTTGCATCGTCTACGGCTTTTGCTGCCTTTGTCTTTTTCGCTGCAGTCTTCGCGGTGACAAGCGCCCTTTCGGCGTCAGAAAGCGCTTTTGCAGCCGCATCGCGCTCGGCTTGGAGAGCGGCGACAGCAGTATCACCGATGGCCACCGTTTCGTTGTCAGACAAACCCCCGTCGGTTTTGCCGACACCCTCCCCGATCAAACCACGCTCTAGCAACGGCGCGGCGGCTTTGCCGTCGAGTTCGATTTGTTTCCCCGGTGTCGCTTTTACCTTGCCAAACAAAACACATTTTGCAATATAAGTACCCATGATATGTCCTTTACAATGTGATGCCCGTAATCAGCGTGCCAGCCGAATCACTGGTCGTCGTAACGTGGCGCTCATCGGACACCGGATACATCATCGACCGCGCTTTCTCGTTGGCGTAAGGCTGGCCGACGGTCGGACGCCCCGGTTGCCTGTAGGTGTAGCCATACGCCGGAGTACGAGCCGACAACGACGTCGGGACATAGGCGTAAACGATGTCGCTGCCCCACACGTCAACAAACGGCGCGTTCGGAGCGTCGATGTTTTCGACGTAGATGGCTTCGCCGACTTCGACACGTGGCACATCGAGCGCGTCGCGGATGATCTCCATCGTGACTGTGACCTTGCCTGCCTTGATGGCGGCTTCGATCAACGCAGGATGGTTCTTCAGCGCGGCGTGTGCGCCCGGGCCGAGGATGCAGACGTTCGGTTGTTTTCCGATTCGGGCGCGTACCGCTGCCTTCGCTTGCTCGACCAACTCGCGGATGTTGATGTCTGTAAAGACGTCAGTCAGCGTAATCACGTTGTTGGCGTTGTAGCTGGACGGGTTACGCGCCAGCATCGCTTGCTCGTATTCGAGCGCCAGCAGCATGTTGTCCCACAACGTGGTTACATGCTCACGCGCAAGGTCTTGTTGCGCGATTTGCTGCGCGTCGCGCTGATCTTCGTTCGGCACTTTCGCGTCGAGATCGTGCAGATGCAGCGCGAACGGCTCGGCGTCGTATCCGACGCTGATTTCCTTGGAGTCAGCGCCACGCGCACGCATCGTGTCGTATCGCGCGAAACTTTCTTTTCCAAAGCGAATCACCTTGCCTTGCGACGGGGCATTGACAATCGGGAAAATAGTCGTGCCGACAAACGTATTATTGCTGTAGCCGCGAATGATCGTCGACAAAACGGGGTCGATCTGGAGCGCTACTTCTCTGCGGTTCATTGCCATTTTTTATTCCTCATGTTTTTTGATTCCTGATTACTGATTCCTGTCACCGTGGCAGCAACATCACCTCGATGCGCGTGCCGACAACACCGTTGCGGTTGGCGCGGGCAAAACCGACCTCGGCATCAACCGCCTTGCGTGCCTTGCCGGTGCCATCGGGCACCAGCAAATCGCCAGCGGCAACGTTTTCAGTGATAAAAACCTGCGACGTTCCGAGCACCGTCACAGCGACGGCATCACCAGCAACGGCGCTGGTTTGCGCCACGCCTTTCACGATGCTGGCAGCCGTTGCGAGAGCACCGCCGAATGTGACCGGCGCGTATTCGGAAATGGCGGCAGTTGCGATAATCGTATCGACAAAAATTGAACGTGCTTGCATGCTTATTGCCCTTGCCCTTCTACCGCAGCCAGTGCGGTGATAAAATCGACCTTGTGCTCAGTGGCGTAAGCCACGATCTTGTTGTACTGCTCAAGCTGCTCCGCAGGGATGACCGCTCCGATGGGCGCGGAAAACGTCGTAGTTTTCGGAATGTTTTTGCTGGTCGGCGCTGCTTCTTCAACTGAAATCGCTTTCGGCAAACGCGAAAGAAAATTTTTGAACCACTGCACGCTGTTGATTTTCTTGCCGTCAGCCGCTGCAAATTCGATTGCCGAATCGTCCGGCAACGACAGCGCGAACTCAATCACGCCAAGCGCTTCGGCAGCGGGCAGCTTGCCTTCCGCTTTCAGATTTTCGGCCAATGCCGCGAATTCGGTGCGCCGCGCCTCGCGGGCAGCGGCTTGTTGATCCTGCTGCAACTTCGCGTTTTCAGTGCGCAGCCGTTCTAGTTCTTGCTTGTCTTGTTCTGACATTTCGTTTTTCTCCTGTGCGGAAAAGTTGGGGACAATGAAAGGGGTGGGCGCCGGTTTATTTTTGTCGGCGGAAGAAAGGCGGGAAAGACCGCCGTCGGCGCCCGAAGCGTTGAAAATGGAATCGTTGTTTCCGTTGACTTCGGCGCGATCTGCGCCCGACTGCTCGAAAAAATCGGCAATATCGAATTCTGAAATCACGTCGTCGGCTTTTTCCAATCCGAATTGATCGATGAAAAAATCGCGTAGCCGCTGGAACAGTCTCCCGAATCGGTATGAATTGAGCGAATATGAAAATTCGACGCCCTCATCACTCGACCATGCGACCGGCTGGAGTCCAGGCACTGCCGGAGCCGCCGCGCCGAGAAATCCCCAGTGGCGGGGATACCAGATACCCGGCTTAGGGTTGCTCGTCTCATCCGGACGGAAAAACGCCATCGAAATTTTACGGTATGCCTTATTTTTAACCAGCGCTGCGAATTCAGGGTTGACGTTCTCGGCTTCGGCGACCAGTTTGTCGCCGACACGTTTAAACGATTTTATCCATCCATACGCGGGCGCGTCGGCTTTCGGATGCCCGACAACAATCGGTGCGGGCGCGTTGACCGGATCGTAAGAGGCCACGATCTGATCCAGATCGGCGGCAGAATAAGAAAGACACTCACCCGACGAGGTCGTGTGAGTGCCAACCCGAAAAACCTCGCAAGAGGGGAGCGAGGATTCGGAATTTTCAGAGGGATTTGTTTTGTTGTCCATGACTCGCATTCTGCGAGTCATGGGAAAATTTGTGCCTGTGCGCTATTGCGCACACAGATGTCAGGTTTCAGGTGTCAGGTGTCAAAGGTCGGGAACATGGGGCTGATGCCAGAAATCAGGGATCAGGTTAAACCTTTTTGCCGCCGTTGGCAAAATGGTTGGGACTGCTTAAAAACCGTTTAAAACGGTCAAAAATGGAAATAGGAGCAAAACCGCCCAGAGCACAGTCCGCGAACCCCCCCGTTTAACCGTGTTTAAAAACGCGCAGGTTCAATTCTACGGAACGGGGTGGTAGGTAGATACCAACTCAGGAAATCTAAACGCTTAAATCGCCGGATTTGTGTTTTTGCCGTGTCACTGCGCCGCGCCGTCGAGATGGTTTGAAATGATGTCCATGATCTCATCCCAGCCCTCGTCGGAAATCCAGAAGTAAGGCCGTGGCGGAATCTTCGCGGCGTGGCGGCGGCCTGTCTTGCCGCCGAGTTGATGAATGCGGGCGTAAACTTTATTGGTGCGAACCTCCGCAAAGGCCGCACCATGCGCTGCCTGAATGGAGCTTTTAAGCCCGCCTTGCTTGTCCTGCAAAATCATTCCGCCTATCCGATCCGGTCGGCGCTTCAACGTGCTTTCTGCCAGCACAGGCCACATCGTCGGGCGGCCCTGTGCGTCGAAATTCGCCATCGTTTCGGAGTGCAGGGTTTCCGATATTTCAATCATTGCTGGCGTCAGGTTACGCCCAGAGCTGCTCAATTGTTGCAAAGCCTGCGTGATGCCGTCTTTGGCTACTAGCTTGATCCGCATTATGTTGATATTCTCCCGTCGGGATGGCATAATTTAAACACGGTCGGACAGCAGAAAGTCGCTAGGCTGCTCGCGTCGGCGGTGATAACCGTTGTGCATGAGGGATACCCGGATAGCCCTAACAGGCCAAGCCCGGAGGCGGCGCCCCTCCCGACCGTTTTCATTTTACTCCTCCCCACAACACAGCATAGTTCGGGTCTTTAAGCACTGTGACATCGGTGATGATGCGTCCTGTGATGACCATGTTCGTGTGCGCTGTTTCGCGCCGCGCACCAGACACAGACCGCTCTCGTATCCGATAATCGACATCAATAACCACCTTCTTTTTTCCGCCTACGCCCGGCAAAACATACAGCAGCGCAGGTATTTTTTTTGTCGTGTCCAGCAAAACAGCTTCTGCGCCTGCCAGTTCGGCAGGCAGGTTGTGCCAAACAGATGCCGACAATCCAGAAACCTTCGCGTCGCGCAACCCGTGCATGATTTGTCGATCCGTGACGCTGAGTATGGCCGACTCTGGCATGATCTCAAGCGCCGCCAGCGCGATAATGGCCTCTTCTGGCAACGCTCCGATCAGATAACGCGCCCCTGTGGTTTTTTCAAAATCGAGTGCATGCACCCATTTCCCGTATTCGTCGGTAAACGTTTTCAGGATGTTATCGCGTCCGAAAATTTCGCCGATAGCACGCGATGCCTCGTGTGGGTAAACATTGATGGCTTTTTCCAGCGCAAACGTGGTCATGTTGGTGTGCGCCTGTGCGCCCGGATTCCCGTTCCACCCCCGATCAGTCGTAAACGCCCGCTGCATTCCGGGCAGCTTGATGGATGTCCTGTCAAATGTGTTGCCGTTGCGATCTTCCGACACCCAGTGCTCTGTGTAATCTTTCGACTCCGACACCTTCAGATCGCCGTTGTCGATTTGCCGTTGCGTCAATGCCCGCACCGTGCAGCGACAACCGAAACCGTTGGGCGGGAAAATGTTTTGCCAGATCGGGTCGTCGTGTTTAAAAATCGCACCATCGAGCGACAAATGGTCGTGGCGCGTGCGCGAATCTCTGATGGCGCGGTACATCCAGTAAGGACGGTGCGCCGTGTTCGCCGCCATCCCTTTGTAGCGCCCCGCCATGTAAGCGCTTTGCAGATTGCTTCGGTAAATCGTTTCCAGTCGGCGCGGGCTGCCCAGTTGCTCTTTCCTGATTTCGCCGGTCTCAAGGTCGAGCGATTCCTTTCTTCCCCACCAGCCGAGCGCTTGCAATCGCGGCGTCAGATTTTTCTGGAATTCCCGAACCGTGATGCCTTCGGCGAGTGCGCGATCCACCTCAGCGCGGATCGTGGTCAGCACATCCATTTCCGTGACCTTCGCGACGGTGAATCCCCGCGCATGCGTCGATTCGCGCACATCGTGCCAATCCCATGAAAACGTATAGCCCTTTGAGCGAAAATACCGGATTGCATCCTCCGGCGGCAAACCGAATGCGGCGGAAAGTTTAACGGGTTTCGCCATGTTTATATCTCAAATGTTCCGTTGCGCAAGATATAAAACCGTTTACGTTTCTGCGTTGGATGAAAGCCGCCCGTAGGTTTCGGCGACAAACATGGCGCGGCCCAGCGCCGTTTCGAGCGCATCCGTTTTGAGCAGCGGCACGGCTTCGTCGAGCAAGCGCAGCACTTCTTCGTAGCGTTCGCTTGCCATGATGGCATCAACCACCGGCTCCAGCATCTGCTGTGCTTGCGCGTTGAGCGCTATCGGCGGCAACGCATCGATCATTTCATCGATCACCGCCTGATGCGGGTCGTCCAGGGCGGCGTTGGGGGCGGCGAATGATGGCGCTGATTTTCCCTCTCCCCCGGCCCCTCTCCCGCTCGGCGGGAGAGGGGAGCTGGCTTCTTCCCAGCCGTCGCCGTAGGTGTTGGTGACATATTCGAGCGTCGGCATAAACCCCATTGCAAAAATACGCGCGTCGCGCTCGGAGCGTTTGTTTAAATCTTCCTCGGCCTTCACTTCTCGCCAGACTTTCGGCAGCCGCGCCCCGGGCAGATTGAAATCGACGATCCATTGCACCAGCGTTTTATTAAGCGTTGCCGACAACAGATCGCCGTCGCCGCGTGACAACTCAAGCCGCACCTCGTTTCGTATCAATGATGCCGCCGCCAGTGCGCCGCCGGATTCACGCGATGATCCCGATTCGCCGAGTGCGGCCTGCTGTATCATCTCGTCGCAATAACGCAGCAACGTCTCATACGTGTTTGCGCCGCTGCCCGACCGCGCCGCTTCGAGTAAAGCGACCTCCACCCCTTCCGGCAAGGTGACCGATGCATCCTGCGCAACCCGAGCCAGCACGTCAAGTAATTCCTGTTGTGCTTCTTGCGATGTGCCCGGCGGGAATTTACCCATCACCGTGGGCGAGCCGAATTTCTCCGCGAAGGTCAGCCAGAATTCCATTCCTTCGCGCTTGAACCACACCGGCCAATAAAGCCGCGTTCCGATGCCGAGACCGTAGGGGTTGCCATCTTTCGCGCCGACGCTGTGAACGATAAATTTTCGCTCCGGCAACTCTTCGCCTTTGAGAGGATCGCCAAGAGTGAGCAAGCGTGGCCTTGCCGCTTCGTCGAAGACGAAGCGGCGCTGGTCGCGCGGGATCAACTCTTTAACCACCGTCTCGCCGCCGCTGTTGTCCCACATGATTTCTGAAACCGCATAACCTTTAAGAATCGAGTCGAGCAACTGATAGCAAGCATCGTCGAAATTAAACGCCGACAACTGCGAGCGCACCATGTCGGCGGCGCGAACGTCGAGCGCGTCCTCCGATGCCGGGTCAACCTGCCAATCACGCGACACCACCGCCATCTTCCGTTTTTGCAGCACCGCAAAAACCATCGTGTCGCGTTCCAGCTCGTCATAAATCCAGATGCCGCTCTGCCCGCCGCGCGTTGCCAGCGTCGCGTCGTTGGGCCGGAGGATGCCACCCCACGGGCGATTGAAAATATCGCGCAGCTTTGACGCAATTTCGGCTTTTTCCGGCGTCGGAGTTTTTAATTTTTTTACCATCTTCCACCTCTGATTCTCAATCCTTGATACCTGCCGATAGATCGCCGCTCACGCGCCACGGTCTTCGGAATGGCAAAACTGGCTCCTGCCACTGCCAGCGTCCACAGCATGTGCAGTGCGTCCGGCCCGTCGTCGTGGTCTGCCATCGGGTAGTGTCGCAGTTGCTCCAACAGCGTTGTCTGCGCACTATGAAAACGGATCAACGCATTGGCAACGTGCGGCTGCAACGACTCGATTCGCAGCGCTTTGTCTGTGTGCGGTATCATCGCCTGCGCCGGAACAGGTACGCCGAGCGCCGCAGAGCGTTTCACAAGCTCCGTCCGGAAAAACTCCTGAAACTGCACCGATTCAATCGCCCACACAAGACATTGGTATTGCTGTTGCCGGATGATGATGTCGCTGATGATTTTGTCGGGCAGCCGTTTTTTGATGTCGGCCTCGACCACATCGAGAACCCCGGTGGCGCGGTTGAAGCCGCCGACCAAAATAGCCGACGGGTCGCGCCCTGTGCCGTGTTTGCCGAGCGATGGATCGCACGCGCCGTAAAGCAGCCAATCGCTCAACCGGTTTACCCAGAAATGCAACGTGCCGAACAGCGCTACGCCGATGTTCACCGGATCGTTTTGGTACTCGCTGTCAAACGCCGAATGATCATCGGCGCGGGCTTTCATCAGCGCCAGCAGTGGCCGCGCCGCAGGCCACGAAACAATAGCGCCGCGATTCATCGCGGCCTTGTGCTTGCTGTAAAACGCATCCGCCTGAAGCTCTCCGTCGTTGCGCAACGCCTCTTCCCATTCATCCCACAGCCGCATGTTCTCCGGCCATTGGACAATGGCCTTGAATACGCGGGACTCCCACATCGGCTTTTTGAGCGTGCGAGACAGCACCGAGTCGTAATGCAAAATGGTGCCGATATATACCACGTCCATCGTCCCGTCCGGCGGGCCGAGCTTGAGCACGGATTTGTTCAGCCATGACTCCAGTTTGTCGCGCTGCGCTGGTGAGCGGACGTTTTCATCGTTCTCGATATCATCTAGGATCACTAGATCGGGGCGGTGTGGGCCGTGCCGAATGCCGCGAATGCGCTTTCCGGAACCAAATGCCTGCACCTTGATGTCGTTTGTTGTGATGATGGTGCCGACGTTCCAGACGCGACCGCCGCCCATCGTCTTAGGAAAATCCATTTGCAATCGCGGGTTGCACTCCAGCTCGGCTTTAATTGCCTCCAACATGGTGCAGGCTTGCTCCTGCGAATCCATGATGATCGGTATGTAGTGCTTCGCGCCGCGAATGATGCACCACAGCACAAACAACTGCGACACGATGGTGGATTTCGCTTCGCCACGCGGCGCTGCCAGCGCCAGCCATTTGCCCACAGGATCAGCAATGATCTCCGGCAATCGTTTAAACAAAAACACATGCAGCAACGATGGCTCTTTTGTGCGCACATAATGTGGGAAATACGTCTCGACAAAAAATTTAAAACCCTCTGCCGCCAGCGCCTTCTTGATACGGGCTGCCTTGGCATCCGGATCGGCGGGAAAGCCGGAGCACTCCGATTCGATCAGTTGCCGATAGCCATCGGCAAGCTGCGCGATACTGTTTAAAAATTCACGGCGCGAGATTTTCATGGCTCACGCGAAGGGGCAAAAACTCCCCTCTCCCGCTTTGCGGGAGAGGGGTTGGGGGAGAGGGCGGAAGAGATGGGTGTCTTGTTCATTACCCATACTTCCGCGAAATGTAAACACCGAACGGCTCAATGATTTCGAGCAGCACTTGCGCATGCTGTGGAGCGTCGGTTTTGACAAACTCGGCCATATCGTGCAGCACTTCCAACGCGACCGCCATCTTGTTCAAGGCTGGCGACGACTTCGCGGCGGCGCTCATCGTTTTGTTGTAAGCGTCGCTCATGCGCGAGAGCATCTCCGCTTTATCAATCGGTTTGATGTCGGCGTCCGCTTTTATTTCCGCAAGCGTGGACTTGAACATCAGCATGAAATCTTCCATGATGGCGGCAGATACCGCCGCCGTCCCTTGCGCTGAAACGGAATAGGCTGTTCTTGCCAAGTCCCAATCATCTCCGTCTTTTTTTGCGTTGCCCTTCCATCGGGCGATCGTGCGGACGTCAACACCAATCAGTCGCGCAACCTGCTCGATGGTCTTACGCGCATAAACGTAAGAGCCTCGAGCCGCGAACCGTTGTTGTGCTGTCGCTGCCATTACCGTGTCAACCACCACTGTTTGACGCCTTCGATGATTAGCGCCATGCCGATGGATGCAGCAGCGCCGAAGCCTGCCGCATGTTTTGCAACGGTCACTTCCTGTTTATTCAAGCGTACTTCCAACCCGTCAACGCGAGTGTCCATTTTTGATAGCTGCTTCCCGTGTTCTTGTTGCACTGCGCGGATTGCGGAAACCTCGGCAGCGATACCACTCGCCAATGCCTGCGTCGTCTTTTGAGACTCCGCCATCGCCGCGTTCTGACGGATGATGGAGCGCAGCTCGCCCCGGATTTCTCCGAGACAATGGTGGATGTTGTTTTGATCAATCATTTTGGACACGCTATTTTTATGTGGTTGACAAGTGACTGGTAATCTGCGCGGCAATGCGCCAACGCCTCGATGATCTCGACATCCGCCGCAACCACGTCGGACACACGGCTGCCTGTCGGCAGCGGATCGGGCAGTCGGTCGAGCTTGCAGCCATACAGCGCCGCCGCCGGTATCGTCTCAACGCAGACGGGACGTGGCGTCGTTGTGCACGCCGACAAAATCATCAGCGACAACAGGATCAAAGTTTTCATTGAGACATCCATTGCCACTTATCACGGGAGCAGCATTCGCAAACTGTTTAAATTTTTCGATCTCGCGCTTCAGCGATGCGTAATAAGCGCGGTCGCTCATGCTTTGTTTGTCGCGCTTTTCAATCTCTGCATTGTGCAGATCGATCCGGTCGCGCTGCACTTCGATGATTGCCTCAAGCTCCGAAACCAGCAATGCGTTCATTCTCGCGTTGGACACATACCGATAAGCCAACGCGCCGCTTGCGGCAAGCCCAGAAATGATCAGGATCACGGCAAGCGCTTTGGTCATGCCTCTTCCTTTTCAGTGCGGAGGTTTGCTGCCGCCCCACCATCGCACACACCGCGTCCAAATCCTTTGCCAGCATAAACGCCTTCGAGCTCAAGCAGAATGCGTCGCGTGTATTTGCTGTTCTCGGCGTAGTTGCCTATCGAGCGCCCCGGGTTGACCATCTCGACATGGCCGAACCAGCGCAGCGGATCATAGCCTTCCTGCTCGGCCATTGCCTCGGCGCGGATCACCCGTGACAACCCGCCGTTGTAGGCCGAGAGCGTTTTCGCCCAACGCTCACAATCGTTCGCGCCGACCAATAACTTATAGTGGTGCCGGTTGTAAGTTGCCAGAGCACGGATCGCCCAAGCCGGATTCGTCGGCTCATGTTTGCCGAGGTCGCGGTACACCGTCACGATCCACTCGCCTGTCGCGGGCATGAATTGCGCCAACCCTGCGGCACCTACACGCGATACCGCGTCGGCACGCCACAAACTCTCCTGATGGATTTGCGCGGCAAAAGTGGCCGTCGGCGCATCAAGTCCCCACACCAGTCGCGATTGCTGCAACAGCAAACGCTTGTGTGTATACGCCGCACGCGGAATCTCAACCGCCTGCACTGTTGGCGCAAACAATGCCAAGAGGACGGCGACAATCAGCAGCCTGGACATCACGCCCCCAAACAAACACCAATGATGCAGGCCGCAACGATAATCGCGCGCCTGTATTGAGCCGCCTTGAAAAGCTCTTTATCAAAAATCACCGGAGGCGCGTCGGGATCGACGCTCGAATATCTGCAAAAATCGCTGGGGCGTGATTCTTTGTTGGCGCGGCGGTCAAACCAGTAACCAAACACACCGGCAGCGGGAATCAGCGACAGCTTGTACAGCGAAACGCCAACCAAATCCGGCTTGAAAACCGCCACGGCGACCAGCGCCGCGATTGCAATCAACGTCCATCCAGACAGACGCGGAAGCACGGAAACAAATTCGCCCCACAGGGCTTTGAGAAAATTCATGGCTCACTCCTTAAAACGGTTTTTGTAACGGGAAGGGGTAAATTTGCACGTCGCCGAGGATGGACACCATGAGGCGTGCGGCTCAAAAACACAGCGCCCGCCCTGTCGCCCGCGCCCGTAGTTCTGACACTGGCCGCAGCGCTCTTTTAGCGTCGCGTTATCATTCCCTCTCCCCGTCGAGGGAGAGGGTGACCGAAGGGCGGGAGAGGGGGCTTCTCGGTTTTTGCTCATAGCCCCCCCATGCTACGCATGGGGTAAGCGAAAGCGCGGGCGTACTGGTGCGCACAAGAAATACAAAGAGGCCGGATCGCTCCGGCCTCTCATGTCAAAACCCTCCCCTTCAAGGGGAGGGTAGGGTGTTACTTGTGTTTCTCCAATTGTTTTCTTGATTCATCGAGCCCGACATTGATCATTAATACCAACGTCGCCAAACCCTCAAGATCATTCTTGCCGAACGTAAATCCGGGATACCCTTCACATCCCGCAACAAGCGCCGCTGCAATACCGTTAAGCGCCATCTCCATGTTTTCGATCCGGCTAATCGGATCAGTTACTCCAAAAAGATTGTACATGATCAGCCCTCCAGCGCGAGTTTCTGTTGGCGGGCATCGGTCAGAGCGCGATGCTTCGACCATCGGACGGCGTTGGCGTTGCGCATCCTCTCAGACAGCGCCGGATTTTTCTGATACGCCACCAGCCCACACGCGCTCATCTCGGTGAGGTAAGCCCTTACCGTATTCCCTGTCACCCTTAAAAGCAGCCCGATCTCCTTCTGGGAAAGCCCCAAATCGCGGTAGCGTAGAACCTTCCGCCAGTCCGGTCGCAGCCGAAGCACAGCGTCCTCCAGATGCGCCACCCGCAGCTTTTCATGGATGTCGATGGGCGTGACCGGGGTCATCTGGTATTGCCCCGTGCGTCGGATCGAGGGAAGCACTTCGGAAGTGACCCACTTCCGAAACTTCTTGGCCTCCGGCTTCCTGCTCTTGATAAGCGCGTGGTAAAGGCCGGATTCGTTGATGATGGCGAGGCGCTTGTCTATGCCGTTGGAACTACCCTCTTTAAGGGTAGATCTCTCATCAGCATCCAGCATTCTTGTGAGTTGTTCTGCCGTTTTATAATTCACGGCCTTGGCTACATCATCCGCAACGAACCAGATTTGCCCGTTGCGGTCAATGGTGCGGACTGACAGCTTTTGAAATTTAAATGTTGCGATTGCGCTTTTCATGGTTGACTCCTATATGTAACGGTTTGATCCGTCGCCACCCCCTTCCAATGGGGTGAGCGACGCCGAGCGGGTTGGAAGACCGGTCACATAGGAACCCGGCGAGCCTCGCGGCTCCCCGCCCGACGCGCTCAAAGGAGCTTGCCGGGGCGCATCACCATTGAAAAAGCCGCTGAAAGGGCTTCCGGCGGCGATGCGCCTATATGAGTCGGGCTTCCAAACCCGGTCGAGGAATTGGCCTCGACACGACGTAAAATACCCCTATCGACAGCATTTTGCAAGCGTTTTGACATTTGCGTTTCCCTTTCTGTTGTTTTTCTCGTACCATTTGCGCCATGAGCACAACCGTTCATTTCTCGATCAAGTACGACGGCCCTGCACTGGCGAACCACCAGATGGATGTGCGCGAGCTGGCACCTGCCCTCATTGCGCTCTCCGAGCTTCTTGAGCAATCCAACAAGGTGGTTTTCCCTGACGCTGCACCTGTGCGTGTCAACGTTAAAGGGAATTTCCGCAGTGGATCGTTTGGCATCGACCTGACAGCAGTGCAAGACATTGCTCAACAGATCGTTTCCATCTTTTCTGGTCAAGGCGCAAACGCAACAAGCAATCTCTTTGCCATTCTTACCGGGATAGGACTTATTGGCGGCGGTGGCCTTATCGGTTTGATCAAATGGCTGAAGGGGCGCAAGCCTGACTCTATTCGGTATGAAAGCGATTCTTCGGTGTTTGAATTGCGTCTCGAAGAGAATGTTGAAACTTTTGAGGTCGATCTTGTGTCCGGACGCCTTTATCAAAGCAGGGTCGTTCGGCAGGCGCTTGCGAAAGTTATCAAGCCTCTTGAAAGGGATGGCGTAGATTTGTTTGCAAGCGGTAGAGATGGCGCTGCCGAAGCAGTGGTCACCAAAGAGGACGCTCCCGCCTTTGAGCGCACAGCGGAGGATGAGGAGGTGGTTTCCGACATCATCAGCGAAGGCGTTCTTCTTCAGATTGAAAGCGCCGTTTTCAAGGACGGCAATAAGTGGCGTTTTAACGATGGCGCTTCGTCTATCTTCGCGGAGATTGCGGATGAGCAATTTCTTGAGCGCGTTTCTTCTGGCGAGGAACGATTTGGAAAGGGCGATGTCTTGATCGTTGACTTGCGACGCATTCAGACCATCGTCGATACTGGTCTGAAACTTGAATACATCATTGTTACAGTAAAAGAACATAAAGCGCCTTTGCAAGCAACGTTTCTTAATCATTGATCAAAACTCAAACGCCCGCTGCCCTGCGGGCGTTTTCACTTCCGACAAGAGCGACGTGTCCGTGGTTTTCAAAATGTTCTGCAACTGCCGATGGCTGATCCCGTACCTGTCCACCAGTTCGTTTAAGCTGGTTCCTGAATCGTAAGCGTGGACGATTTCGACGTTGCGAATCTGCATCATCGCGCCACGGCAAAACGGGACGTTCATTCGCGTATCGCCGTAAAACCTGCACAGCTTCATTAGCGCATCCTCGCCGACGACTTCGGCCAATGCCGCAGCCCAGCCCGACGACGCGCTGCGCGGGATATAAATTCGTTTACCCCCGAACGCCCGAACGAACGCAATCGTGGCAGGCCATCCGATCAGGCTCACCATGTCGCGTATCGTCCTGGGAAGCAGATCAAGCATCAACAAGCCCCCTTTTCAAAGGGGGTGCCCGTCGGAGACGGGCGGGGGTTTGCGCTGACACGTTGATCCCGCCGCCGCTGTGCAATCTCCAGTGCCGCGTTTAGCTTGCGCAGATTTTCGTAGCCCAACCATTGCAGCCGCTCAATCCCGAACATCCGCTTGGACATTGCTTCAGCGTATGTCCAGGGCAGCATGGCCGCCGAAAGGTTCTTTTCGATCCGGCGCATCAGCGCTTCGTTCCCTTGGCGGGCGTATGGCCGCGCCGCCACAGCCCCCTTTCCAAAGGGGGTGGCAGCCGAAGGCTGACGGGGGTTTGCTCTGTCCACAAAGCCAAGCCGCCGAAACTCCGCCAACACCGCATCAATCTGTCGCGGTGTCAAATCAGCCGCGCTCTTGACACCAGCAACGCGCATCAACACGGCACGATAGTCCGCGTCTTCCATCGCCAGTTGGCTTTTGGCGATATGGATTTTTGCGAGCGCGGCTTTGCGCAAAGATTGGGGGTCGAGTTTCATCTTGCACAACGCGGCAAAAAGCACTGCGTGAGTTTTCCGTTTTCACGGCAGATGTGTTGCTTTTTAAAACTGATCATGATTTTCCCTTTCTTTCATATCAACCCAGTTGCTGCAAACACCCCGAAGGCCATAAGCACCGTTCCCATAAGACCAAGAAACACGTCATCTATCGATGCAGACATGACCATTGCGAAGATTCCCGAACATATCAAACACAAACCCGCTAGTACCATCTCACCCTCGGCTGCTCATCAGTACCGGACAACCACGTCCGGCAGACCGCCTCGCGGCGGTTTCGCTGTTTTATTCCATCTCAAAAACGATTGCTTTCCGCGCAGCAATCATGGCGCGGTAGGTGAGCGCAGCGGCAACATCGCCTTGCTCTGAGTGGGCTTGGCATTGTTGATCAAGAAAGGCGAGATCGACAGCTTCGCTGTTGTACCATCCGGAGTTTCCGGCGGCACGACCTTGCGCGAGTTTTTCCTTGATGATTTCTGCCGCGAGGTCAATGAGCGCATCGTCACACGCACGTTCGAGCAGTCCTTTCAGTAGTTTGTTGTTATCCTTGTTGCTCTTGGCTTGATTGACAGCAAATATCAGCGCTTCAATTTTTTCAGGTGTTGACATGGCTTTTCCTTTCGTTTGGTTATGCCGCCGCGTCTTTCAACGCTTTTGCCGCTTTGAATGTCGGCACACGTTTTGCAGGTATCTCCAGTTCTTCGCCAGTGGCCGGGTTGCGCCCTGTACGCGCCTCGCGCAATTTCACGCTGAACACGCCGAGTCCAGGAAGTGTGATTTCGTGGCCTGCTCTTATCTCATCCTGGATGATTTCGACCAGCGTTGTGATTGCGCAGTCTGCGTCTTTGATTTTGAGTTCTGCCACTCTTGCGAGTTCTTTAACGAGTTCTTGCTTTGTCATGTTTAACTTCCTTTCATGTGGTTGCCCCTTTTCGAAAGGGGTGCCCGCCGAAGGCGGACGGGGGTTTGCTGGCGACGTTACGCCGCCTCCTGCAACTCTTCGGCCTTGATTTCATAGCCGAATACGTTTTCAGTTTTACGCGCGGCGTTGACAGTCGCCAGCGTGCCGTCGTCGAGGTCTTTCATCGCTTCCTTGTCCGGCTCTTCCTTGATGCGGATGAACTGGAAAAGCTCCAAGTCTTTCAGCGACTGGATGCACTCGGCAACCTTCTTGATGACGATCTTCGTTGAAAGCCGGTAGCCAACGCTGCCGAAGGTCAGTTCTTTTGTTTTCACCTTCATGAAGTCCGCTTTGTTCGCTTCACAGAACTCTTTCATCGCTGTTTCCAGCGACTTGACGCGCTCGTTCAACGGCTTTGCCTGTTCCTGCGCTGCCGCTTTGATTTCGTCGATCTGCTCGTTCTGGTCGGCCTCAATCATTGCCAGTTCGCGTTTCAGCCCGCCGACTTCTTTTAGCGCCTTGTCCACGTCGTCGTAGCTGTCGAGTTGTGTACCCGTGATTCTTTGCCTTGCCATTTTGTTTCTCCTTACATCGTGTGTTGTTGTTTAAACTGCTTAACCATGTTCCTGATCCGCTTTCTGTTTTCGTTCATCTCGGCGGCGCTCGGCTTCGCCGTGAGCGCCGGTTGCGCGTAAGCGCGTGGCTGCAATTGCTCAAAAAATTGTCGCGGCGCAGGCCAGCGGTCACACCTTGCAGCAAGCCCACGAAACGCTGCACGGACGCGCAGCCGGTCAAGTGCCTCGATCCAGTCAACGCCCGATCCGCCGATGACTTCCAGCCACACCGTCGTTGTCGCCGCCGCTGTGTCCTTTGCGGGGCTTCCGGGCAAACGCAGTGCCAGTAACTTTTGCAGGCCGGTGACGATTTCATTGTTGAGCCAATCAGGTGCCACGTTTCATCTGCTCCAGCGCAGCGACCGCTTCCAGCGTTTGCGACCGCGCCGCAGGCGTGTTGATGTTCGTTGGTGTGCGCGTGACATTTCCCGCTACAGGCTTCCAGTGCGTCAACACTTCGTAAAGCCAACCATGTCCTCGCAGCGGTGTCTTGAGTCTGCCTGCCTCGCGTGAGGCGATGGCTTGGTAGATTGCCCATATCCACGCTTCCGGCGGCGCTTCGTATACTCTTCCGTCCCGCTCAATGCGCTGCGCTTTGATGTCCGGCAGCAGTTCGCCGAGCATCCGCGCTACGCGATCCATCGTCAGTTCCCGAGTAGCCGGACGGTGCAGCGCGATATAGCGGATCAACGCGCTGCCGATCTCGTTGCTGATGGCAAACGCCGACGCCAGCGCTTGACGCGCCGCGTCGAATTGTACGAGCGCGTCAAGCGATAGCGTTGCACCGCAAGCAGGGCAGCGAGTTTTCACAGGCAATCCTCCGTTTCCTCTATCGCTATAAAAAAGCGGATCATGATGAGTTCGAGTAACAAGGCTGGCCTGCTACGCATCACTGCACCTTCACCATCACAGTAGGCACGCGAGCGCCTCTGCCGCCATTCCAACCGGTGTACCTGTTAAAACCATCGGCGACGCCGCTGAAGTTCACGTTGTTGAACGCGCCGTGGCACTCAATCGCCGAGCCTGTCGGCATCGTCACGTTGCACCAGTACAGATCGCCGCTCGCTTCGCTACGGAAGCGGTAAGTCCCCGCGTCTTCGTTCATGGACTCAAGGGCAAGGTCAAAACGCGTCGCCTGGACGGTTCCGGCCTCCGACTCGTTCGGCGCGATGATCCACACTCCTTCAATCCTCGCGCTGATGTCCCGCGTGTAGCCGTTATCTATCGGCTCCTGATTTGGCAAGCGCAGCACTTTTTCGCTGCCAGCCATCTGCGCGTAAGAGCAGGTCGAGAGCGTCGCCGCAGCGATGAGAGCAAACAGTTTGGTTTTCATGATTCGTTTCCTTTCTGTTAGTTGAGAAGGGGTTCTTACGCCGCTGCCTCATCTGCGCACTTCGCGCGGATGAAGCACTCGACTATCTGAAACGCCTGCGCTTTAATCATGTCGCGTGAACTGACAACCAGCCCGGACAACACCGCCAGCGCAGCGCGGGCATCTTCGGCAGGTGGCGAAAAAGCGATGTATTGCTTCATGTTTTCTCCGACGGCGCGTTGCGCTCTTAAAAAGTCGCACACCTCGTCACGCGCAATACGCTCGCTTTTGCCACCCTCGTCGTCAACGAGCCGTGACAACGCGCCAAACGACAGCGCCACCGTTTCGATATCGGGTACAAGCGTCTCCATCATCGACGGGATGTGCCTGACATCACCTTTATTGATTGCTTGCAACATTTTCATTCCCTCCGTTCTTGCTGTTTAAAAATTTATGGCCTTGCTGACAGGTCTTGCAATACCGCCACTGTCGCATCGCCATCGGGTTGTGCGTCGGCGCTTTCGCCGTGCACGTCGCCTTGCATTTTTCTTGCGAGATTTCCGCGCCCGTGTGAGGGCAGGGAAACCGTGCGATCATTTGCATCACCGCTGCCGCCATCTTGTCCATCGACGCTCCATACTTGCCGTTAAGCGCCATCGAAATAGCCGTGATTGAGTAGCCAAGCCGCTCCGCCACTTTCCGGTAAGAGGTCAACGCGACTTCGCGCCTCAGGATTTCGATGGCGCGTTCAATTTCGACAGCGGTCATGGTTCAACTTCCTCATGCCAAACGATCTTTCCGAGGTTCGGGTCGTACACGATCCGCGTTCTTCCAACGATGGGCGCACGGGGGCCGGTATCGCGTGAGGGCTTCAGCGCAAAGCACGCTTCCGCCCTGACTCCGACTTTTTGCAAATATCCAGCGGCGCAAAGATGCCGGGCGTAAAGCCGCGCCGAATCGATGCTCACGTTGCAGTCGTCCGTACTGGCTGCGCCAGCCAACTCGGTCGCCGTAAAATCACATCGCAAAATCCGCATCGTTCGCCACATCGCCGCTTGATGATCGCCAAACGTAGATGTAGTGCCGTCTGGTCGGAGACGCGGCGCATCAACGCCGACATCTCTTATCAACCGATACGCAGAGTAATCAGGGCGTTTGTGTGACTCAACAAGCTCGATAAATCCACCCAACGCAAGCGCCTTCACGTAATTACGCACAGTTCCCCGATCAATGTCCGCATCAGCCGCAATGGCGATGATGCTCACGCTCTCGCGTTTGCGCTTCAGCGCCTCCCATATCCGCTGTCTCGGAGACTTACCGCCCGTGCGCTCGAGGTGTACGGGCTTACGCATAATCGCTCCACCCTATTTTTTTACTGGCTCCAACATGGTCGGCTCCAGCGTCGCGTTTCTCGCGCATCACCTTGGCGAAGTAATCGCCAGATTCCCCCTCAAACATGGCGTCGCCGACAGGGGAGAACCGCCACATTGAGAGCATCTCTTCGTAACTCATGGCGTCGATCTGCTGTTTGAGCGTCTCAGTGACTTTCATCTCATCCCCTCCTTATTCTTTTCTCCAGCACGACGGTTCCATGCTGTTACAGCGAGCCGCCTTGCTTTTATTACGTCGGCGCTGATGAAGCACTGGAAAAACTTGCATCGATAACTCGCGCATCCGATTTCGGCGATGTATTTTGAGCCTAGAACGATGCTCATGTAAGCAACGCCACCGCAGAACGGGCAGGGCTTGAGTTCGTTAGCCATCACCCACTCCTTTCAGCATCACCGAGTTGGATTTCAACGGCCAGCTTCTGTGTGACAAGGTCTGAAAGCGCTTTACCTCCCCGTATTCCTTCACGTAAAACCAGCGCCATTCCCAACGTCTCAATCAGGTCGAGCGCTTCTTTTTCGCTAAACCCTATCCACATGTGGAGCTTGTCTCCGTCCGGCCTGTCTCCCCTAAGCACCAACTCAATTTCGCCTCTTGACGCTCCGCATTCGATATCTTCTTGTGTGTTTGATAACACGACAATCTGACACTTCCCATCGCCGCACGTTCTTCTCAAGAAACCGCCGAACCATGCTTTGTTTTCGCATTTAACTGAAAAGGACTCCATCTCAACCCCTCCTTACCGGCGCTTCGCCGGTGTACAAATTTCCTTCGCCCACCGCCGCGAGATCAACGGCGTTCCTCGCTTCGCGCAGCGCCACGTCTTTGATCACGGACAGGTTCACGCACACGCGCCGGACGCTCCCGTGCGCGATCTTCACGATGTGTTCGAGTAACGCCTGATCCACCGTGACGCCTTGACAATAAATTTTGCAAAGCAGCTTCGCGTCCTCGATGGATACCGGCAACGCAGGAACCCACGCCAGCACTCGCGAATGAAAACGCTCGTGCTTTTTCAACCTCTGCGGAATGTTCTCCTCTCCGACGAGCAGCATGGTTCCTTGGCCTACTTCGTAAATGTCCCTCACAAGCTCGATCATTCCGTTGTTGCGAAGGCAGAAGTCGAATTCATCAATGATGAGCGGCCTGCGTGACAGCCCCATCTGTTCGCCAATCTGATCCAGCAGTTTCGAGATTGTGTTCTCTGGCGTAATGCCCATCTCGAACGTGATTTTTTCGAGTAATGTTTTCCTGTTCCACGCTGATCTCACTTGCACGTAGTAGCCGCGCATCTGATTTGCAATCGCGGTGCAGGCATACGTTTTGCCGCGACCCGGAGCGCCGTAAAGCACACCGATTCCAGGCAAGCCGCCCTCACGCGCCGACATGTTTTGCAACATGCTGGCCGCGACCGCAAGGTTTTGCAGCATCGCCACTCCATTGCCCACGTTGTCTTTTTTCCTGCTTTCGTTCATAATGTCCTCGCTTTCGTTTGTTTTACTGCTTCACCGCGCCTGACGCCGCTAACGTCAGGCGCTCATTTTTTCCACCATCAGAAAACCTTTGCACTCAGGTGACTGCGGGTACATCTGCACCCACCGCCGCGCCCAATCGTTCGGCAATTCGTTCTCCGACAACACCGACAGCCTCTTGAATTCCGCAAACCGCGCCGACGGTTCTTTCGGCGGAGCCCAGTTCTCCGCTTCGATCACTTTGTCGGCGTCGGCAAAGTGATCCGCAACGCCTTCCACTTCAAGAGCCTGCCCCCGAAGTGATTTTGATCGGGGGGGAAGGTTGGGATGGGGATGGGGTTCAGCCGCCACCATTTCGTTGCCCTCAACAAAATGCTTAGTTTGCAAATTGCGCTGCATTTCTTTGATGTTGATCCTCGTCACCCCCGGAATCACAAACGAATCAACCTGCTCAATCGCAGGCTGCCCGCGCCGCTCTGCTTTCACCACTTCGAGCCGCGCCTGCAAACGCTTCTCGCGTCCGGCTTCGCGCTGATCACGCGCTTGCTCCACAAACGACATCGGGTAGAAATCGGTCTGGTTGCCGTTTAGTTCTGCGCAACAAATAAATCGTTCGTAGTCGTCGTACACCCACACGCAAGAGGCATCGTGCAAGTCGTATGCAACGCGCAACTGTGCCCCGTGCCACTCCTCAAGAGCCGTCGAAAAATAGCGGTTGTTGTACAAGTTGATTTCGCAGCGCTGGACGGTGCGTAGCTCTTGCGGCCTCCACAGGATTGCACGCTCTGCCTCGCAAAGCATGTGTGACTCAAACCCTACCGCCACCTTCTGTGCCCACATTTCGTTTGGCGTCATGTGCCGACTTGCGCCATTGATGTTCACTCGCGGCAACGTCCGATGCGGCCTGTCGTTGTACGCCTGCACCTTTGCCTCGCAAAAATCGACAAAAGCCTGCCAGCCGAGCAGCGGCATCTTCGCAGCGATGCCAGACTCGCGCTGTTTAAGCGCCTGCCGACTTATCTTGTGCATCAACTGTCGCGCTTGCCGATCCATGTCGGCACCCATATATCCAGGCAATTCTTTTGCCGCCTTCACCCAGATTGTTTTGTGCGCTCTCTCTATCACGCCACGCGCCTGCGAGTTGTACGGTATCGAGTGCGTCATCTCGACGGACAGACGCGCCATGAAGCCGGTCGCCACGTCCTGCATCATTTCGTTGACGTAGCCGGTTCCGTTGTCAACGTAAAAAATCGCAGGTATCCCGCTCGTTTCAACAGCGCGCCTGAACGCATCCAACACCGCCAACCGCGATTCAGAGAGCGACACCGACCAACCAACCAGCCGACGTGTGGCGATGTCGATCACGCTGGTTATCTCAGGGCGAAACGGTCTTCCATGCTGCGGATGTTGCACCTCAGCATCAAATGTGTGTCCGTCGGCGCTGTAAATGTCGCAAGGCAAAAGCTGCTCAAAGCGCCGCCGTTTAAACGGCTTGATGGTTTTGAGTTCACGCGCACCCATCCGCCCGACTTCACGACTCACGTTCCCGTATTTTTCAAGATGTCGCCGAACCTTACAAACAGATGGTGTAATCCTGTTTTCTCCACCTGATTGCCACGCGACAACAAATCGCTCGTAAGCATGTGCTACAGACGGCTTCTCAGGCCGCTGGTAAAACGACATAAACAACGGAGCCCACTCAGGTATAGATAAATCTTTCTGTGGCACCACAGGTATCAAAGAGCCGCGCTCGGCTTGCGTGATAAATCGCAACAGAGTTCGCACACTTGGCATTCCGTCTTGTGATCCACGTCCACGGTTGTCACGCGCCAACTCCAACTGGCGCATGATCTGTTCCGACAGTTCGCCGAGCTTCGCCATATCAAGCAACACAGTCGCCGCCCTCTGCCGACAGTACCCCGTGCGCTGCATCACTGCCTCAACCGCCGCAATCACACCGCGTCGAGCATCGGCGATTAAACGCTGCTTGCCAGTCGCTCCAGCCTCATACGCAGCCACCGATTCCGGCGTCCGCACCACCAGCGCCGTCGTCGGCGCAACGGCAAGCACGTCCTTTGTCGCACGGCGTTTAATTTCTGCTTGCGCTTCGGATGGCAATGCTGATACTGGATACTCCCACCCACCGCCTCGCCCGCTGCGTTTTTGGCGTGGCCAGTTTTCACGTTCAGCCATTGCCAGAACGTTTGTTTTTGATGTCGGCATCCCCGGCAGTTTCATTTCTGCAAGTTTGCGTGCGGTGTAGTGTGTTTTAATCATGGCCGCAAGAAAAAAACATCGTGTAAAAAATCGAGGCCGCCCGCCGGATCAATCCGGGAGTCAACGGCAGCGAGCGGCCTCTGGCTGATGTGGAGGGAAGGCTTACCATGCTGTACACTGTTATTGCCAAGTAAACAGTCTTTACAGGAGCCTTCCCGATGAACGACACAACCACAGATGATCAATTGCTTGCTCTTCATGGCGCGTTTAATTGCCTTTTGAAAACGCTGCACGAGTCCGGGAAATTGGACAAAGACAGGCTTTACCGTCATCTATGCGGCAATGCGAATTTTCTTGAGGAAAATGGCTTGCCAGAGGCCGCTGCTGTGTTGGATGAGATGCGCGGGCATCTCGACGTACTTTTGCCAACTCGATGAAATACGGCGCGATGTAAGGAATCTTTGTCATAGCTTGTCTCCAAATAAGCCAAGCTCAGGCTCGGCGTGTTTGATTACGTTCTGGCGCTGGTAAGCCAGATCAGATAACGTGATGGACAAAGCCTCGACGGTTTCTTCTGCCGAGGCTTTCCCTTCGTAAAATTTTGACAACAGCGCAAATGCCTGCGCTGAATTTGATTGAGCCGCCGACAGCGTCGCCACCGATGAGCCTCGACCCATCGGGATATCAATCACAACCCGACCGCAAGAAACACACAGGTACTCGCTGATGTAGCCGCATCCACAAAACGCCTCAAACTGGCGCAACCGATTCAGCGGCATCGCGCTATCAGCAAGCCATCTGTAATATGTTTTGAGTTCCACCCCCATCAGGTCTGCCAGCACTTTCGCAGGTCGACGCAGCTTCTCAGCAGCGTGATCTGCGCACATCTGGATCGCATCATCAAGGCTTGTTGGTCGGCGTGTCTTTCTGGCAGTTCTCATGTGGCATTTTCCTCAGCGCGAAACGGTTTTCTTGCGTTTACTTTTTCAGGGCGTCACAATGTAGTTATCGTTAAGCCGCCACACGCTGGCGAAATGAAGGAGGCAGCACAGGGATAACTGTTTTAATTTTGGGGACGTACCGAGACGGCCAAATTTCGCTGGCTTTCATACCGAGGGCGTGAGCGACGATTGCCTCGCCGCGTGGCCAGCGGCGCGTGAAAACACACCCGAGCGTTTTCTCGTTGTAGTCGTGAGCCAAAGAAAGCTGACGCAACGAAATGCCCTTTTTGTGAAGTGCCGCAAGGATGTCAGCACGGTGCCAATCCTCAACTCGGACAGCAGTCCTTTTTTTTGTGTCCATGTTTACGTGATTCCTGTAAGGAGAAATGTGTTGTGATGGAAGCATCCTAAACCATCTCGAAGAATACTGCAAGCGGATTCCGATCAGAACTGTTTGATCCTGTTGTTTATTTTTAACAATTCTGCATTTGTTTTTATTTATCAAATAGTTATAGAAACAGTTTCGATGTTTTTTGATCCGCTTAAAACGAAACTGTTAAGGCTTTCTAGGAGTTCTGATGAAAAAGCGCCTTTATTCCATTGCCGAAATTGCAAAAATGCAGATTTCTGGCATGCCTAAGTCAAAAAGTAATGTGATTGCACGCGCAAAAAGAGAGGGGTGGCGCTTCGAGATGGTTTACCGGCAGGGCGGCGAACACCCTATGTACGAGCTACCTGATAAATACCTGCCGGGTCTTGGGGTATCTGAACATGGAAAATACGCGAAAGATTTCCCTGCATCACAGGCGGTAGACGTCGATGGCTATAGCGTTGACGTCAGCGAGTTTTCATTCGTGCCGCGCTATGAATTTGGAGTCAGTGCAGGGCATGGAGCATTGCCGGATAGAGAGCAAATCAAGGATGTAATGAGTTTCCGGAAAGATTGGCTACGAAAAACAGTGGGCATCAACAGTCTCCGCGACCTTCTTCTTATAACCGTCAAGGGAGATTCGATGGAGCCTGATTTAAAAAATCAAGACACGATTTTGATTGATAAGGGCAAGACTCATATATCTGATGGTTTTTACATCATCCGCCTTGGCGTTGATGTTCTGGTTAAACGCCTACAACGGCTCGGCGGCTCCCGGCTTCGGATTGTGTCATCAAACGTTGATGCGTACCCACCCTTTGAAATCGACATGTCCGACGAAAGCCTCGACTTTCAAGTGATTGGCCGGGTCGTATGGTTTGGTCGGACAATCTAAACGCTGCTCCCTGACAAAACGCCTGCAAAAAAGGACAATGCGCTGACATTTTTGCAGATTTTGGACATCTCGACAGCCAATCCCTGATTGCCCGCAAATCGCCTGTGGTAGCGGATTTTTCGCTTTTTTTGTTTTGTGTGTTCGCTGACAAAATGCCCGCCACCCCACATCTTTCCCTCGTCAGGCTCTGCCAGCCATTCGGAATACACCACTCGCCCGTTTGCGGAGGAGGGGTGGAGAAGGCAAATGCTGGACTTTGTTTCGCTCATCCACAATCCACGCATACGCCATGGAAAAATAATCCCATTCAGTTCCCACAAACTCAACAGAATTAGGGATAATCGTCAAATTATGTAACCTTGAATAAGGCCGCTTGGCGGTAATAGGAACGATTGCAAACCGCCGGTTCATCGTCTTTCAATTCTTTTCACAGGAGCGCGTAATGATTCGTCGTCTGGGATTTCTCTGTACCGGGTTGCTGGCTTTATTCTCAACGAACCTGTTGGCCTACACGATTGATACCACCAGCCGTACTGAGGTGGCTGACGCTTACAACAATATCTACCTTGCCGCCCGTAGCGTTTCTTCCGGCTGGAACGGCGATATCGGAATCTGTGACGCTGGGACGACAAGCCTGGATCATCAAAAGGCCACCATTAACACGGCGAATTTTTACCGCGCTCTGGCAGGGCTGCCTCCGGTGCATCTGATTAGCGATTCTCCCGCCGATAGCTCGTCAATTCCCGTGGTCGTCAACAATGCCGACATTGTCAATCGTGCACGGGAAGCGGCGTTGATCGCCAGCGCAAACCCTCCTAATGAATTCACGCATTACCCTGAGAACTCTTATACCTGCTACACCCTGGAAGGGCATCAAGGCGCTGCCGCCTCCAATCTTTCCTTGGGATGGGGCGGGCCTGGCTCCGCTTCTGCTGTCACCGGCCCGGGCGCCATCGACAGCTATATAAATGATCGCGGAGACCTTAGTACGAATATCGGCAACGAGGACTTGGGGCATCGCCGCTGGATCCTTTATTCACACCAAGTCGGCCTTGCGACCGGCGACATCTTCAACCCAACAGGCCAGTCAGCCAACGCTCTGCGCGTTCTTCCGGCTCGCAACCCTCCCCCCACCACCCCCCCTTCCCCCGGAGGCGGCCTCGTCGAGCAATCAAGCTTGTTTGCCGCCAATGCCCCTGTCTCAGGCGCAAATTGGATCGCTTGGCCCAATCCCGGTTTTATTCCCTATGAACTGATTCCCTCCTCGGGGCGCTGGTCGATTTCCTATCCGAGCGCTGACTTCAACGCCGCAACGGTGACGATGACCGACAGCAGCGGCAGTCTCGTTGCCTTATCTGTAGAAGATATTTCTGTCGCGCCGGGTTTTATACTGGGCGACAACACGCTACGCTTCGAGCCAAGCGGCCTGCCGAACTTTAACGCAGGCATGGCCGATACCTCTTACAAGATCGAAGTATCGGGCGTCTCCGGCGCAGGAATTCCTTCGTCTTATTGCTATACGGTCACGGTGTTCGATCCCTCGCAAAGTGGAAGCCCCAGCGCTCCCGATTTATGCAACACCAGCCAGACGATCACGTTCAACTCAATGGTGCCAAGCCCGATCGCCGGCAGTACTTACACAGTAAGCGCCACAGCAAGCTCAGGCCTGCCGGTAGCGTTCTCGATTGACCAGGCTTCGGCAAGCATCTGTACCATCAGCGCCGCGAGAGTAACCTTCACTGGCGTGGGCGCTTGCATCGTCAATGCAAATCAGGCTGGCGACGCCACCTACTCACCAGCTCCGCAAGTGCAACAAACCATAATGGTCGCCGCTGGCGTAACCGGAACAAATATCATTGATTTGAGTGATGCCACTCCACCTTCGACAGGCACCGGCTGGACGTGGACGCATTCAAACGGCCTTTACACCATCCTCAATGGCGCGGACGTAACCGTCATCAACAGCGGCAATCGTCGCCTTGAAGTCGAGGCAGGCGCGGAAGCGACCATCACGTTGGACAACGCCTCCGTTACTGGTCTTGTCATCAACGTAAGCGCATTGCGGCTGAACAGTGGGGCGAACGTAATGCTCATTCTGGCGGACGGTTCGATCAACACCTTGACAGCATATAATAACAGCGCAGGCATCTTTACTACTAACGCGACGTTAACAATCAACAGTGCCGACGACAGCTCCATTCTGAATGCTACTGGTAGCGGCAACGGCGCGGGCATCGGCGGAACCTATAACGATGCTGGTGGCAACATCACCATCAACGGCGGCACAGTCATCGCTACGAGCGCTAATGATGGCGCAGGCATCGGCGGCGGTCGACGAGGCGCAGGCGGTAATATCGTCATCAGTGGCGGCACCGTCATCGCTACGAGCACTAATGGTGGCGCAGGCATCGGCGGCGGTCAGCAAGCCGCAGGCGGTAATATCGTTATCAGCGGCGGCACCGTCATCGCTACGAGCACTAATGATGGCGCCGGCATCGGCGGCGGTCAACAAGGCGCAGGCGGTAATATCGTCATCAGCGGCGGCACGGTTAACGCCACTGGTGGCAACGCCGACGCTGGTATTGGTGGTGGCGGCAGTTCCGGCGCCACTGGCGGTCCAAGCGGCAATATTCTGATCTACGGCGAAGACACGATAGTCACTGCGAAAGGAGGAAGCGGAGCGCAAGACATCGGCGCGGGAGTAAACTCAGGCGGCGTCCAAGGCGCAACAGGCAACATCTTCGTCGCATTACCGCAAGGCAATTTGCTGGGAACCGGCGATGCA
Source organism: Burkholderiales bacterium (assembly GCA_031277215.1). Taxonomy (GTDB): domain Bacteria; phylum Pseudomonadota; class Gammaproteobacteria; order Burkholderiales; family Casimicrobiaceae; genus UBA931. The sequence goes on along the minus strand of JAITMR010000005.1, from coordinate 4,034 downwards.
GAAATCGGCAATCCGGTGCTGTTCACAGCAACTCCTGAGACATTGACCGGCGTTGTCGCAGTAACGCTGCCTGCGCCGTTCGACGCAGCGCCGTTTACTGTGGGCGGTGAGTATGATCTGATGACCGGCCTCGGCTCCGGCTTAGAAGAAAAAACGTTCTCGGTGTTGACAACCTTCACGACGCAAAGCATCGGCTTCGCGCTGGATGGCTACTATGCCACCCCCGCTTCGATCACGGGCAACGCTCTCATGGCGGGCAATGCGCAGATTGATTTCAACAAAACGATCACCATTAACACCCAGCCGCAGAGTGCAACTTTCACCGTAGGCCAGATTGGTGTGCAAAACCTGACCATTGCGGCAACGGTGTCCCCAAGCGGAACGCCGGAGTATCAGTGGTACAGCAACACCTCGGCCAGCAACGCGGGCGGCAGCTTGCTTACAGGCGAAACCAACACGAGCTTCACGATTCCGACCGATCTGACAGTGGCAGGCAGCCCGTACTACTACTACTGCGTCGTGACGGTGGACGGCGAGGTCGATACACCCAGCAACGTGGCGACCGTGACCGTGATTCCGGTGGTACACGCGCAAGCGCCGAACATCAGCGCTCAGCCGCAAGCCGCGACCTACGACCTGAACGCCCCAGCAACCGCGCTATCGGTCACGGCCAGCGTCACGGACAACGGGACGCTCTCGTATCAGTGGTACAGCAACACGACGAACAGCACCACCGGAGCTACGCAGGTAGGCACAAACAACAGCTACACGCCGCCAACGACGACAGCCGGAACGCTTTACTACTATGTCGTGGTAACGAACACGAACACTGCCCCCATCGTGACCGGCAACACCACCGCCACGACGCAAAGCAATATCGTTGGAGTGACGGTGGAGGTGCACGCAGCAACACCGACTATCAACACACAGCCGGTAGGCGCAACTTACGCTCTGAACGCATCGGCAAGCGCGTTGACGGTCGCAGCCAGCGTCACAGACGGCGGGGCGCTCTCGTATCAGTGGTACAGCAACACGACGAACAGCACCACCGGAGCTACGCCGGTAGGCACAGACAGCGACAGCTACGCGCCGCCAACGACGACAGCCGGAACGCTTTACTACTATGTCGTGGTAACGAACACGAACAACAGCGTGAACGGCACACAAACCGCTTCGACCACAAGCAATGTGGTCATGGTAAGGGTGTACACGCCAGGAACGAACGTCATCGACTTGAGCGATACCGATCCGCCTTTGACGGGCGACGGCTGGACATATTCGGGCGGTACAGACGGCGTTTACACCATCCTTGATAGCGCGGACGTAACCGTTACCAACAGCAACACAGGTAGTCAGCGCCGCCTTGAAGTCGATGCAGACGCGGAAGCGACCATCACACTGAACAACGCTTCTATCACTGACCTTGGCGCCGGTCAAAGCGCACTGCTGCTGAATGCTGGAGCGGATGTAATGCTCATTCTGGCGGACGGCTCGACCAACACGCTGACGGGATTCGGTACCGCCGCAGGCATTCAAACCACCGGCGCAACGCTGACGATTGATGGTGAAGCCAACGGCACAGGCATCTTGAACGCCAGCAGCCCCGGTACCGCTATCGGCGGTGGCTGGTATGGCGATGGCGGCAATATCACCATCAGCGGCGGCACGGTTAATGCCTCTTGCACCGGTTCGGGCTACGCTTCCGGCACTGCTATCGGCAACGGCCCATATGGCGATGGCGGCAATATCACCATCACCGGCGGCACGGTTAACGCCACTAGCAGCGGCAATGTAGGCAGCATCGGTGGCGGTTTCGACGCTGGCGCTAACATCACCATCAGCGGTGGCACAGTTAACTCCACTTACAGCGGTTCCATAGGCTCCGCTATTGGTGGTGGCGATGGCGGCAATATCACCATCAGCGGCGGCACGATTAACGCCATCATTAGCAACAATGGTGCCGGCGCCGGCATCGGTGGCGACGCTTACGACGCGAGCGGTAGCATCCTGATCTACGGCGAAGACACAATAGTGACTGCGAAAGGAGGAAGCGGGGCGCAAGATATCGGCGCGGGCGCTTCCGGTACAGTGGACAGTGTGTTCGTCGCATTGCCGCAAGGCAATTTGCTGGGAACCAGTGATGCAGAAATCGGCGATCCGGTGCTGTTCACAGCAACCCCGGCAACGACAACCGGCGTTGTCGCAGTAACGTTGCCATCGCCGTTCGACGCAGCGCCGTTCAACGATGTGGACGCAACCTACGATTTGTTGACCGGCCTCGATTCCACCGGGAAAACCCTGTCGGTCATCACGACGCTCGGAGCTTCCGATAACATCGCGTTCACACTTGCGGGCTACAACGTCGCCCCCGATCCGGCAACGGGTGATTATCTCCAATCGCCCAACGCGCAGGTCGATTTCACAGTGCCCGCAGCGACAGTTACCGCCATCGCCATCAAGGAGCAGCCGACGACCTTGAGTTATACGGTAGGCAATGCTCTCGATCTGTCCGCATTGGAAGTCACGCTGACTTACAGCGACAGTTCCACGCAGGATGTGACGTTTACCGATTTTGGGGTGTATAACATCACCACCACTCCGGCAAACGGCACGACCTTGGCGCTGCCACATAACGGGACGTCGGTGACGGTGATCTACGACAGCAGTGCAACGATTCAGGCAACGACCAATTCGTTGACGGTGTCCGCAGCGCCTGCCGCTCCGATCATCACATCGGCGAGCAATGCGACTGCGGTAAGCGGCACAGGCGGCACGTTCCAGGTAACGGCCACGGGTACGGCGACGATAAACTACAGCCTCTCCGGAGAACCGGCGGGCGTGAGCATTAACAGTTCATCCGGCCTTATCACAATAGCCGGAACGACTGTCGCAGGAACGCATATATTCGCGATAACAGCGTCCAACAACGTGCCCCCCGACGCTACGCAGAGCTTCACGCTGACGGTGACTGCGGCGGCGGCGCCACCGGTAATCACAACGTCTCCGGGCGCGCTTGCAAACGGCACGGTGGGAACGTCATACAGCGTCGCGTTGGCTGCCACAAACAACCCGACAAGCTGGGCGGTGTCGGTAGGTTCGCTGCCCGCAGGGCTTTCGCTGGGTAACAACGGCGTGATTTCGGGAACACCGACCACGGCGGAAACAGCCAATTTCAGCGTGACAGCGACGAACGGAGACGGAACATCCGCAGCCGTGGCGTTCAGCATTACGGTGAATGTGGCGCTGCCGGTCATCACAACAACGCAAGCTGTTATCGCATCCGGCAGAATAAACAATCCATACTCGTTACAACTGGCGGCAACAGGAAGCGCCCCCTTCACATGGGCAATCACCGGCGGCGCTCTGCCACCGGGACTTACGCTTGACACGAACACGGGGCTCATTTCCGGAACGCCAACAGCGACGGGCGTTTTCAATTTCGAAGTGACCATCACCGATTCTGCTGCGACAAGTTCCGCGCCTGCACTGTTCAGCATCACGATATTAGCGCCGTTCGCAGCGGGAACCATGCCCATCCCGACACTAAGCCCGGTGGGGTTGGTGTTGCTGGCGTTGGCGTTAGGCGTAGCGACGTTTAGGCGCAGGGTGGGCAAAGCGTAACGCGCTCATCGTTCGAGGTCTTGTAAGGGCGGGTTTCAAACCCGCCCTTTTTTATTGGTTCTTCACGGAATTCCGGGGAAGGATTCACGCGGAGGCGCGGTGTGTGAATTCACGACTACCGTAGAAAATGACACGAAGCACCGTCATTCCCGCGTGCATTTGGCGGGAATCCAGTGTCTTTTTTCCGCCCAATCACACAGCGATTTTAGGTGGCGGAGGTTCACCCTCTCTCCCTCCTCTCTCGCAAAAGGGAGAGAGGAGGGAAATGCCTCCCCTCGCCCGCTTGCGGGAGAGGTGAGCTTCCCCCGAAATTTCGTCTCCCGTGCCGGGATGAGATAATCTAACCGGCATGTAAGGAGAAAGAGATGAAGATACCGAGACGGGAATACACAACAGAGTTCAAGGAGGTGGCG
>JAITMR010000039.1 GCA_031277215.1 Burkholderiales bacterium | reverse complement strand
AGGCTTCTTCAGTGATATAGCCAACGCACGGCGCTGTGCAACGTTCAATCTGGTAAAGCATGCACGGCCTTGTCCGATGTGAAAACACGCTGTTCTCGCAGGTACGCAACTGAAAAATCCTCTGCAACGTGGTCACTCCTTCACGCACCGCGCCGGAGTTCGGGAATGGCCCGAAATAGTGATGTTTTTTGTCAAGTGTGCCGCGATGAAACCGCAGTTGCGGAAAGACGTCTGCACTCACGCACAAATACGGATAGCTCTTGTCATCACGAAATAAAATGTTGTAGCGCGGCGCCAACGCTTTGATCAGATTGTTCTCCAAAAGCAACGCTTCAGCTTCTGAGCGTGTTACCGTCGTCTCGACCCGCGCCACTTGCGACACCATGATCGCAATACGCGGCGACAGTCCACTTTTCTGGAAATAGCTGGACACCCGCTTTTTCAGGTTGAGCGCTTTGCCAACGTAGAGCGTTTTTTCATGAGCGTCCAGCATTCGGTAGACGCCGGGTTCTTGCGGTAGCGCTGCAACCATCGCTTTGGCGTCGAACGGCGGCGCACTCGGGGAACTGGTTTCCTCAACAACAGGCGTTAATGGCGGCGTTTTCATATCCTCAACTCAACAACGGCGGCACTCTACGGAATGGCGCGACTTTCGCTATAATACCCCCGCGAAGCAGGCCAGGCTGCCGCTGCTTTCCGCAAGGAAAGGAGAGGAAAGTCCGGGCTCCACAGAGCAGGGTGCCGGGTAACGCCCGGCCGCCATACGCTGACGGGTCAACCGCAGCCAAAGCGAGGAACAGGGCCACAGAGACGAGTCGCCGACCGCATTCGTGCGGCGGCGGGTGAAACGCGGTAACCTCCACCCGGAGCAACGCCAAATAGGCAGACGATGACGCGGCTCGCGTAGTCTGCGGGTAGGCGGCTTGAGCGTGCCAGTGATGGCACGCCTAGAGGAATGGCAGTCACGTCTTGCTGGAAATGCGTTTCCATCAAGATGACAGAACCCGGCTTATCGGCCTCGCTTCGTTTTTCTTTCTCAACGCACAAACCGCCTCAGCGTGCTCTCCACAAACCTCAGCCGCTCCGCGCTGTCGGCCAACATCTGTATTTCCATCCCGGAAACCCCGGAAAGAAATTCCCGAACTTGCTCGACTGTATCGAGCCTTGTCATATCCATGTCGATCACCATCCATCGATGATCGACCTCCAAAAATCCGTTCAAACTCATTTGCCGTTGGAATCGCATGCCCTCGTTCAAGCTCATTTGCCATTGGAGAAGGCTTTCTATAGCCATTTCCTCCCAAGGCCGTTATAATGTTAGATTCGCGTGGCTAAGCCCCGCGTAAAAAAGCAGTGTAGTGACTCGCATAAATTTTCAGGCGAAGCGGCGAGCCGAAGAAAGTACAAACAGTACGGCAAGGCGAAACCAACAAAACACGAAGGTTTATGCGAGTCTCTATAAGCGCCGGTGTAGCTCAGTTGGTAGAGCAGCTCATTCGTAATGAGAAGGTCGGGAGTTCGAGTCCCCCCATCGGCACCACAGCATCAGCATACAAAACCGCTCTATGGAGCGGTTTTTTGTTTTATACAAAATCCCCCCTTGTACGTCCATTCTGTATAAAAAGAAGTAGAATCATAACTTCCGTTTATTGTCTTTTCCGGAAAGCAGAGGTCTTGCCGTTATGAGTTCGCTCCAAACAGTGCTATTGATCGCCGGAGTGGTGTTGGTGTTGGCGGTTCTCATCTATAACGCCATGCAAATGCGTGCCGTCAAATCCCGTTTCTTCACGTCCGCAAGAAGGGAAACTGCAAGGGAAACCGTGCGAGAGGTCACACAAAAACCCGCTCTCCCCCGTTCCGACGAAACGCCGCGCGAACCGACGCTGCGTGTCGACCCCCCCTCCCCTTCCGCCCCAAGAGAAGCGCCGGATTTCATGGCCGAAGCCGTGTTGACGCTGCAACTGCCCGGTACCGCCGACGTTTCTCATGAATTGGCGCAGCAAATGCTGAAAATGCCGGGCAAACGGGTTCGCTTGTTCTGGCAGCCGCAAGGAGCCGCCAATTGGACGTTGTTGCAAAACACAGCGAATATTCTCGCCTTTCTGGGCGGTTCTGCTTCCGATGAAAACGCCACGGCGCAACCCGGCGACACCCTGTCAACGCCAGTGCATTCGCTGGCGTTCTGTCTGCAACTCGCCGACCGCGCCCAAGCAGTAACGCCCGAACAGCTTGACGCTTTTCAGAAGCACGTCGAAGTCGTGGCCTCTCTGCTGTCGGCCAGTTATACCCCTTTCGATGTCGCGCTTGAAGCCGAACGCGCCAAAGCGCTCGATAAAGCCTGTGCGCAACTCGATCTGCAAATCGGTTTGACGCTGCACGGCAAAGTCGGCCCGCTGCCGGGGCAACAGTTGTTGCAAGCGGCGCAAAAATTGGGGCTTGCTCTTGAAAGAGGCGCTTTGCGCTATCAACGAGAAGGCTACGAAATGTTCCGGATCGAAAGTCACGATGGCTCGGCGCTCTCTGACGAGCGTTTGCGCAAAGCCATTCAAGACCCGGTCTTGCTGCTCGACATTCCGCAGGTGCGCCGTCCCGAACGAAGTTTCGATGAAATGTTGAAGCTGGCGACCCAACTGGCGCAAGCGTTGTCGGCGCAGCTTGTCGATGATCGCCACCGTCCGGTCAATGAGCAAGGGCTGGCCTTGATCCGCACCGAAATCGGCAAAGCCACGCAAGCGTTGCGCGACATCGGTATTGATCCGGGAAGTCCGCGAGCTTTGCGTTTGTTCACTGCCTGATTCTGACACTTGGCGTTATTGATCGCGCGGCGTTTTTTCAGGAGCATCGGCGATGCAAAATTCGGCGCACAATTCGTTGCAAGGCTCGTTGTTTTTCTCCGAGCCTTCTTCTTCGTCTCTTGCATCGGCAGGCGCTCATGAAAAAGCCGCCGCTTTGCGCGACGCCATTGCCGCTCACGACCACCGTTATTATGTGCTCGACGCGCCGATCATTTCCGATGCCGAATACGACACGCTCTATCGTGAATTGCAACAACTCGAAACGCAACATCCCGAACTGATCGTTCCCGATTCGCCCACCCAACGGGTCGGCGGGAAGCCGCTTTCGGAATTTCCGGCGGTGCGCCATACCGTGCCAATGCTGTCGATTCGCACTGAAACGAACACGGAAGCAAGCGGCGCCCGTGCGTTCGATACGCGGATACGGCGTGAACTCGGTCTGACGGAAAACGATCCGCCGATAGCGTATCTGGCCGAACTCAAGTTCGATGGGCTTGCGGTCAATCTGCGCTACGAAAACGGCGTTCTCGTCCGAGGCGCCACACGCGGCGACGGCGAAACCGGCGAGGACGTTACTCAAAACATTCGCACGCTTCGCGCAATTCCGTTGCGGCTGAATACCGGCGATGATCAACCACCTGAAACCATCGAAATTCGTGGCGAGGTTTACATGCGTCGCGCCGATTTTGAAAAATTCAACGACCACCAACGTGCCGCCAGAGAAAAAACCTTTGCCAACCCGCGCAATCTGGCCGCAGGCAGTCTGCGCCAGCTTGATTCGACGATCACCGCCAAACGACCGCTTTCGTTCTTCGCTTACGGCCTCGGCGAAGTTATCGGTTGGAAGCTGCCGAAAACGCACGGCGGCGTACTCGATGCGATCGAACATTTCGGCCTGCCGCTAGACAAACACCGTCAGCGTGTTCTCGGCGCCGAAGGGCTTATCGCCTTTCATCAAAACATCGCAGCATTAAAAGGCGATTTGCCGTTCGACATCGACGGCGTTGTTTATAAAGTTGATTCACTCGCGCTGCAGCAACAGCTTGGTTTTTCCACACGCGAACCGCGCTGGGCAGTCGCGCACAAATATCCCGCGCAAGAACAGTTCACGACGGTTCAACATATCGACGTGCAAGTGGGGCGTACCGGCAAACTCACGCCGGTCGCCAAGTTATCGCCGGTTTTCGTCGGCGGTGTCACCGTCACCAATGCCACGCTGCACAACGAGGACGAAGCCAAACGCAAAGATGTGCGGATCGGCGACACGGTGATCGTGCGTCGCGCCGGTGACGTAATTCCCGAAATTGTCGCCGTCGTGATCGAACGCCGACCAGAAAATACTCACGCTTTTGAGATGCCGCGCCGCTGTCCTGTTTGCGATTCCACCGTAACCCGCGAAGAAGGTGAAGCCGATGTCTATTGTTCGGGCGAACTTTTCTGCCCAGCGCAACGCAAACAAGCATTGCGGCATTTCGCCGGACGGCGAGCAATGGACATCGAAGGGTTTGGCAGCAAAATCATTGAGCAACTGGTCGATAAAGCTATGGTTCAATCCGCTGCCGATTTGTACCGATTGACGCAAGACGATTTCATCAATCTCGACCGAATGGCCGAGAAAAGCGCCGCCAATTTGTGCGTCGCGCTTGAAAAAAGCAAACAAACAACTCTTGAGCGCTTCATCTTCGCACTCGGCATTCGCCACGTCGGCGAAGCAACCGCACGCGACCTCGCTCATCACTTCAGATCGCTGGACGCGCTGATGGCTGCCGATAGCAACGCTCTTATCGCCGTCCCTGAAATCGGCGAGGTGATGGCCAACAGCATCCCTTCCTTTTTCTCGGAACCGCGCAATCGTGACGTGATCGCCGCCTTGCGTGCCGCTGGCGTCTGCTGGCCGGATGTCGTCGTTGCGGAAACAATATCCGGCCAGCTAACCGGCTTGACGTTCGCACTCACCGGCACATTGCCAACGATGTCCCGCGACGAAGCCACCCACTGCATCATTGATGCCGGAGGTAAAGTCACCGGAACCGTTTCAAAGAAAACGAGTTATGTACTCGCTGGCGAAGCTCCCGGTTCTACGCTTGCCAAAGCACAAGCATTAAAAATCCCCATCCTCGACGAAGCTGCGCTGTTGCGCATGATTGAAAAGCCCCTTCGGAAAAGGTAACTTCACAGGTCACTCCATGAAAATCACCAAAGCCGTTTTCCCCGTCGCCGGTTTCGGCAGCCGTTTTCTTCCGGCAACCAAAGCCAGCCCCAAGGAGATGCTGCCGATCGTCGATAAGCCGCTGATCCAGTATGCCGTCGAAGAAGCCGCCGCCGCAGGAATCACCGACATGATCTTCATTACCGGCCGCAACAAGCGGGCGATTGAAGATCATTTCGACAAAGCCTACGAACTTGAAACCGAGCTTTCGTTGCGTCAGAAAACAGAGTTGCTCGACATGCTGCAAAGCACAACGCCGCCCGGCATCAGTTGTATTTATATCCGACAAACCGAGGCGATGGGGCTGGGACATGCCATACTGTGCGCCGCGCCGGTAATCGGCAATGAACCGTTTGCCGTTCTGCTCGCCGACGATTTGATCGACGCATCGGTACCGGTCATGCGGCAAATGATCGAGCGTTCACAACAAACCGGCAATGCAATGATCGGCGTGATGGACGTTCCGCCAGCCAACACCGCCAGTTACGGCGTCGTTGAAACCACCGCGCCATCGCAAGACAACCCCCGTCTTTCTCGCATCACCCGCATCGTTGAGAAGCCGAAGCCGGGAACGACCTCTTCGACGCTGGCGGTCGTCGGGCGTTACATCCTGACCGCCGATATCTTCGCACACCTTGCCGCCATTTCGCAGGGTCAGGGCGGCGAAATTCAGTTAACCGACGGCATCGCCCGATGGATGCAACACACACCCGTACACGCTTATCGTTTCGATGGTCACCGCTACGACTGCGGCAACAAGCTCGGCTATCTTGAAGCTACCGTTGATTACGGCTTACGCCATTCCGAAGTCGGCGTCGATTTCGCGCGTTATCTGCAAACCTTGAAAACAGACGACTTGTTGCTATAACTGCGTCCACTCATTAAGGAAACCACGATCATGACTCTGAACGAACTCCGCTACATCGTCGCCGTCGCGCACGAAAGAAGTTTCGGTCGCGCCGCCACCAAATGCTTTGTCAGCCAACCGGCGCTGTCCGTCGCCGTTCAAAAACTCGAAGAAGAATTGGGCGTTACCCTGTTCGAGCGTAGCAAAAACGAAGTGGTGCTGACGCCGGTCGGCGAGCGCGTTATCGAACAAGCGCAAAAAGTGCTGGAAGAATCGACGCGCATCAAAGAAATCGCCGACACCGGAAAAAATCAGTTGCAAGGGCCGTTGAAACTGGGCGTTATCTTTACCATTGCGCCCTACCTGTTGCCCGACCTGATCCCGACGCTGGTCAACATCGCTCCCGACATGCCGCTCGACATCGAAGAAAACCTTACCGTCAACCTCGAAGAAGCGTTACGCGCTGGGCGCATCGACATCATCATCCTCGCGTTGCCGTTTTCACCGCCCGGCATCGTCAGCGAATTCCTCTATGAAGAACCGTTCCAGGTTGTCGTTCCGCACGACCACAAATGGGTCAAACGCAAAAGCATCGACGCCCGCGAAATTGCCGGAGAAAAGCCGATTCTACTCAACGTCGGCCACTGCTTCCGCGATCAAGTGCTCGAAGCCTGCCCAGAACTCAATGCCGACAACCACATGCCGCGCACCAATTCGCTGGAAACCATCCGCAACATGGTCGCTTCCGGTCTCGGAATTTCCGTCCTGCCGCGTGATGCGCTGACGCCTAAATACCACAGCAATCTGGTCGTTCCGGTTCCGTTCGCCGAACCCACTCCGTTCCGTCGTATCGCGCTTGCTTATAGAAAAAGTTTCCCGCGCGAAAAAGCGATCTCAGCGATTCGAGAAGCGGCCAAGGCGTGCCGAAAGCAAGGATCGGAGGTCAGAGGTTAAGAATCAGAATGGAACGCGGGCGTCTTGCCCGCATTTCGTGCGCAGGGACGGGTTTCAACCCCTCCCGTCATTCCCGCGTGTTTCTGGCGGGAATCCAGCGTCGTTTATTATTCACGCGAAGCCGCGGTGTATGAATTCACGACTCCATTGAAAAAGGCACGGTCAAGCTCCCCTCGCCCGCTTGCGGGAGAGGGGCTGGGGGAGAGGGCGGTGGATTCACACGAAGGCGCGGAGAAAAATCATTTTCACGCGGAGGCGCGGAGAAAGGCACGAAGCACCGTCATCCTGCGCGAAGTCGCAGGATCCAAGCTGCCTTCGCGTGAAATGTTACTTTTTTGATTCCTGATTACGTCGCCGCTTTCATCTTCCTGACAAACGCCGCCAGCGCCTCGTGCATAGCGGCTTTATCTTCTAAATGCCGCTCGATAATGGCGACCGTTGCCGAGCCGGAAATCGCGCCAGCGGCGCCGGCATCAAGCGCAGCGCGAATGTGCTCCGGCGTCGAGATACCGAAGCCGACGATAGCCGGAGGCGCACCTGCTTCCTGCAAAACCTTGATCCGTGACGGCAACGGCGTTTGCATTTCCCGATCAGCGCCGGTCACGCCGGTGCGCCCAAGGAAATAGGTGTAGCCGCGTCCCCGCCGCGCAATCTCGCGTATGGCGGTTTCGTCGGCATTAGGCGGCACAACGAAGATCGGCGCAATGTCAACCGCCTCTGCTGCTTCGATAAACGGCGTCGCCGCGCCTACAGGCACATCCGCCACCAGCACGGAATCAACACCGGCTTCCGCTGCTTCTATGTAAAATGTTTTCAAGTCCTGATGCACAACGAGGTTAGCGTAAACCAGCAGCCCGATCGGAACGTCGGAGTATTTGGCGCGAACGTTTTTCAACAACCGCAAACAATCCGTTGGCGTCACACCTGCTTCCAGCGCGCGAAAACCCGCCCGCTGAATCATCGGGCCATCGGCGACGGCATCCGAAAACGGCATCCCCAATTCCAGCGCGTCGGCGCCGCTTGCGATCAGCGTGTCGATAATCGCCGAACTCGTTTCAATATCGGGATCGCCCAGCATCACGAAAGGAATAAACGCACCTTTCCCGCGCAAACGGGCGAACATTGCTTCATAGCGATTGGTTTTCATCATGTCATTTTCCATTGTGCTTTTTTCATTGCGCCCTCTTTCATCGTATTTTTTAGAACTTGATGTGCTGCATCACATGCTCGATGTCCTTGTCGCCGCGCCCGGACAAATTAACCAGCAGCAGTTGATGTTGCGTTGCCGCTTTCGCCAGCTTCAGTGCATACCCGATTGCATGCGACGATTCCAGTGCCGGAACAATACCCTCTTCCCGAGACAACATCTGAAACGCTTCCAGCGCTTCGTCGTCAGTGATCCCAACATATTCCGCGCGGCCGCTGGCATGCAAATACGCATGCTGGGCGCCGACACCGGGATAATCGAGTCCGGCGGAAATCGAGTGCGATTCCGCCACCTGTCCGTGCTCATCCTGCAAGATATAGGTGTACGTACCGTGCAAAATACCGGGGCGCCCCTTCTGCAACGTCGCGCCGTGTTTGCCCGTGTGCAACCCGTGCCCTGCCGGTTCGACACCGATCAAGCGCACACCACGATCATCGATAAAATCGGCGAACAAACCGATCGCGTTGGAGCCGCCGCCGACGCAAGCGATCGCCGCGTCGGGAAGCCGACCTTCCCGTTCCAGAATTTGAGCTTTCGCTTCGCGGCCGATCACGCGCTGAAACTCGCGCACAATCGTCGGAAACGGATGCGGCCCCGCTGCCGTCCCCAGAAGGTAGTGCGTATTCGGATAACTTTCAGACCAATCGCGCAAGGCTTCATTGACCGCGTCTTTCAACGTGCCGCTTCCGGTGGCGACCGGCACCACTTCAGCGCCCATCAAACGCATCCGAAATACATTGAGCGCCTGACGTTTCATGTCTTTGTCGCCCATATAAATGCGCGTTTTCATTTTAAACAAAGAGCCGATCATAGCCGTCGCCACGCCGTGTTGCCCCGCGCCGGTTTCAGCGATCAATCGCGTCTTGCCCATTCGTCTCGCCAGCAATGCCTGCCCCAACACTTGATTGGTTTTGTGAGCGCCGCCGTGCAACAAATCCTCGCGCTTCAGATATACCGTCGCCTTCGTTCCCGCCGCCAAGTTGCGACAACGGTACAGCGGCGTCTCACGACCAGCGTATTCCTTGAGCAAATCCTCAAACTCCCGTTGAAACACCGGATCGCTTTGCGCCTCGACGAAAGCGTGCGTCAAATCCTGCAAAGTCGGCACCAGAATCTCCGGCACAAACATGCCTCCGAACGGGCCGAAAGCGCCCTGATCAACACCCAATGGCGTTGATGCGGAAAAAACCGTACTCATAAACATCCCCTCAAACGAGAAAATAACTGCTGCATCGCCGCCGAGTCTTTCCGGCCTGGTTCCGATTCGACGCCGGAATTGACATCGATCGCATAACTCCCAACGTTGTGCGCTTCACGCACATTGTCCGGCGTAACGCCACCGGCGATGACGACACGAGATCGCAACGATTCTGGCAAGCGCTCCAACAACGCCCAGTCGAAACACCCACCCGTACCGCCACGCGCCGACGAACTATACGTGTCGAGCAACAGACGCTCGACCCCCATCTCCGCCAGCAACGCCTCCAGCGACGGCAGCGCTTCACCAACCCGCACGGCTTTCCAGATTTCGCATCCCGCCGGAAGTTCATGCCGCAATTCATGAATATACGCCGGAGTTTCTTCGCCGTGCAACTGAACCGCCGCCAACCGCAATTCTTGCGCCAACCGTGCGATTTTCTCCGGCGCGTCGTTGACAAAAACGCCGACCATCGGCAACGGCGATGCGTCCACAATTTCATGCGCCTTTATTTCGTTTACGCAACGCGGCGACTCCGGCGCGAAAATCAACCCACCAAGAAATGCCCCCGCTTCATAGGCGATCCGCGCCGCCTCTGGTGTCGTCAGCCCGCAAATTTTGATGCGCCCGAAAATGAGCGTGCGCACAGCCGAATCAAGCCGCTCTTCTTTCATCAACCGGCTGCCGACGAGAAAGGCATCGACAAAACCGCTCATCTCGTCGATATCGGCGCGGCTCTTGATCCCGGATTCGCTCACGATCACCCGATCACGCGGAATCTTTAGCGCCAGATCTCGAGTCGTGGACAAATTGATTTTCATCGTTTTCAGGTCGCGGTTGTTGATGCCGATAATGCACGCATCGAGCGCCAACGCTCTGATCAATTCCTCGTCGTCGTGCACCTCTGTCAACACATCCATCGACAACGACCGCGCTGTTTCCGCACAGCGCCGATACATCGCGTCATCGAGAACCGACAGCATCAGCAATACCGCATCGGCGCCATGAACACGCGCTTCAAACACCTGATACGGCTCGACAACAAAATCTTTACACAGTATCGGTTGCGACAACACAGCACGCGCCGTTTCAAGATCGGCAAAACTACCTTGAAAATACGGCGCATCGGTCAACACAGATACCGCATCGGCAAAGCCGCGATAAGTCTTTGCAATTTTTTTTACATCGAAGTCGGGGCGGATCAAACCTTCCGAAGGCGATGCTTTTTTGCATTCGAGTATAAAGCGCAACCCCGGTTGTCTGAGCGATTCCGCAAGCCGTCGTGTCGTTGGTTCCGCCTGTTTTTCCAGAACGGAAAACGGCGTCCCGGCGATACGCGCAGCAACGTCTTGACGTTTGCGCAAAACGATGTCAGCGAGCATCGGCATGGGTTTTTCCTTCCGCATCTCCGTTCGTTTCGCTCAACTGATGCGACAACCGCGCCATCGTTTCCAGACGCTCAAGCGCCTTGCCACTTTCCAGAATGCTCATTGCCAGAACGAACCCCTGCTTGAACGAATCGACTTTCCCTCCCAGCGTCAGCAGCGCACCCGTGTTGACGGCAATCGCCGCCGCGTGCGCTTCATCGCCGCGACCGCCCAACACCGATCGAATCGCCTGCTCGTTGTCTTCCGGCGTGCCTCCGACAATCGACGACAGCGGAAACTTGCGCACGCCGAAATCAAGCGGTGTGAAGTGATGCGTCGTAATCTCGCCGTCCTCATGCAATTCGGCGGCATTGGTTTCACCGTGCAGCGCAATTTCATCGAGACCCAACCCGTTCACCACCAGCGCACGGGAACAACCCAAAAGTCTCAGCGTTTCCGCCACCAGCGTACAGAGCGTGTAATCATAGACACCGACCAACATAATCGACGGTCGCGCCGGGTTCACCAGCGGCCCCAGCAAATTGAACATCGTTCGCGTCGCCAGCGCTTTGCGAACCGGCATCGCGTGCCGAATCCCTTTGTGGTAATACGGCGCGAAAAGAAAAGTGACGCCGATATCGTCAAGCAAATGCCGCGCCGTCACCGGTTCCATGTCGAGTTTGACGCCGAAACATTCGAGCAAATCCGCTGCGCCGCAACGCGACGACGCCGCGCGGTTGCCGTGCTTGGCAACCGGCAATCCCGCCTCCGCCGCCACAAAAGTGGCCGCCGTCGAAATATTGATCGTGCTGGCGCCGTCGCCGCCAGTACCCACGATATCGGCGAAGCGATAATCGGGGCGCGGAAATTCGCGTGCGCCCTCGCGCAACGCCTGTGCCGCGCCAGCGATTTCTTCGGCGGTTTCACCGCGCAATTTCAACGCCACCAACAGCGCAGCAATTTCAACATCGCTAACTTCGCCACGAATCACCGCATCGAACAGCATGCGACTTTCTTCGCGGTTCAGACGACCGCCCGTCAACAACTTACTCAAAAGCCGATCCATCATAGTCTCCTTGTATTTTCTGCTGCGCGTCGATCGTTCAACGTCAGCGCCAACTGAAAAACATTGTTAAGAATGATTTGTCCATACGTCGTCAGAATCGACTCTGGATGGAATTGCACGCCGACAATCGGTTGCGAACGATGCTCCAGCGCCATGATCAGGCCATCGTCCTCAACGCCCGTCGCTATGGCAACGAATGCTTCCGGCAATTGTTGCACCGTCAGCGAGTGGTAACGCCCAACATTGAAAGTTTCCGGAAGCCCCGAAAATAACGGATGTCCGTGATGCTTCAGCCTCGATTTTTTGCCGTGAACAATGGTTCCCGCCGCGCCGACTTTCCCGCCGAACGCTTCTGCAATCGCCTGATGCCCCAGACAAACGCCGAGCAACGGCACTTGTCCGGCGGCTTTTTGAATCAATTCAATCGTGCAACCGGCTTCACGCGGTGTCCCCGGCCCCGGCGACAACACGATCAGCGCCGATTGTTTTTCACGCGCAATATTCAGCGCCGCTTCAGCATCGATATCGTTGCGATAAACATCAATATCGGCGCCGAGCGTTGAGAGCGCATCGACCAAATTGAAAGTGAACGAATCGAAATTGTCGATAAAGAGAATGTGCGGCCTGATCATGATGCCCTCCCCGCTTCAGTTTCAGCGATGGAAATGGCTCGCAACACCGCCTCCGCCTTGCGTCGCGTTTCTTCTGCTTCCAGCAACGGCACCGAATCATGTACGACCCCAGCGCCGACGCGAATGTGGGCAACGCCGTTTTTCACCAGCGCTGCCCTAATCACAATCGCCGTGTCGAAGCTGCCATCGCCGCGAAGATAGCCGATAGCGCCACCGTAATGACCGCGCCGCCCACCTTCATAGTGCCGCAACAACTGCATCGCTTTGATCTTCGGTGCGCCGGTCAGCGTTCCCATGTTCATACTCGCCTGATAAGCATGCAACGCATCAAGTTCGTCTTTCAGCTCACCACATACCCGCGACACCAAATGCATCACATGCGAATAGCGCACGGTGCACAATAAATCGGCAACATGCCGCGTCCCCGGTTTGGACACACGCGCCACATCGTTGCGCGCCAGATCAACCAGCATCATATGTTCGGCGTTTTCTTTTTCATCGAGCCGCAGTTCGGCTTCAATCCGTCCATCGAGATCGACGTCAAGGCTGCCGTCGTCGCGAAAGCCGCGACGGCGGGTTCCGGCAATCGGTGAAATCTCGACGCAGCCCTTCATGCCGTCCACTTTCACCGCCGATTCCGGCGACGCACCGAACAACGTGAAATCGTTGCTGCGCATATAAAACAGATACGGACTGGGATTCAACGTCCGTAACGCCCGATAAGCTGCGAACGGATCGCTGCACGGCATCGAAAACGTCCGCGACAAAACAATTTGAAACACATCGCCGCAAACGATGTGTTCTTTCAGAGTTTCAACCCGCGCCGCAAACGCAGCGTCGCCCATATCTGTTTCGATTGTTCCCGACGCGGCTTGTCTGACGACACTGTTTGCTTGTAACGTTTCCGTCGAAAAAGTGATCGTCTTTTCAATCTCGGCGAGCGCCATTTCGGCTTCTTCGTCCGCCTTGCCGTGATCGCCCGCCGCGAAAGCGCAAGTCCACAAAGCACCGGTCGCAGTCAAATGATCAAACACGATCATCTGATCAGCGAGATAAAAAAGATAATCGGGAAACCCGTTACTCGCCGTCGTTTCCGGCAGCGGCTCAAACTGGTCAACCAGGTCATAAGCGAACACACCGGCGAGAAACACCGCCTCCGGCATCGACGGCAGAGCCGCACGCAGCAGCGCCGTCAATTCGCGCAACACTGTCAATGAGGATTCAGCCTGCAAACGCTCCCGATCCGACGTCTTTTCGCCTTCCGCCCCGTAAACCGGCACGCGTAAACGCAATACCTTTTCTTCAAAACGCGGAAAAAAACGCTCGAAATGTTCCTCCAGTATCGGCAGCAACACTTCTCCTTGCGCGTTCAACGCCGTCAACACGACGTCGGCGCCACGGCATTCAATCGACAACGCGCTCGATACCACCAACAAACTTTTTTGCGTTTTCCGACTTGAGGGTTCAGCCGATTCCAGCAAAATCGTGTGCGGTCGCCGACCGTCATCGGTCAACCAGGCGAACAACGCCAACGGCTCGGGGATGCTGCGCAGCAATCGCCGCGAAGCGTGCGCGTTTTTCAATGCCTTGGGGGGGCGCATCGTTTTCATGGTTCAATCATCCTCATCGTGATCCTCGTCGTTCGGTGCTTGGTTGTCATTCTCCCTTCGGGCGCAGGCCACAAAAAAGCCCGCTCTCGGCGGGCTTTTGGCACTTGTCCACTTCTGTCAGCGATTCATCATGCGTACAGGCACCCGCCCTTGAAAACAGGACGGCACCACCAACCTTGGTTAGCGCTGAAAGAAATGAGCAAGCCGTTATTCATAATGGGAGGAGATTAGCGACTTCCGGATTTTTTGTCAACAAAGCAGCAACATTTTTTCGGGCGACGTGGTTTTTTTGGTCTTTTATGTCTGTTTTATGGCTACATGCCGGTCGCTCCTCAAGCGGTTTAATGCTGTTCCCCATGCAGTTCCCCATCAATCAAACGCAACCTCCGCGCCGCACGCGCAGCCAGATCAGGATCGTGGGTCACGATGACCAGCGCAGTGCCGACTTCGACGTTGAGTTCAAGCATCAAATCGAACACCTGATGCGCCGTAGTGCGGTCGAGATTTCCGGTAGGCTCGTCGGCAAGCACACAACGCGGTCGCGTCACCAATGCACGCGCCAACGCAACGCGCTGCCGTTCACCTCCGGAAAGTTCACCAGGCAAATGCGCCACACGGTGCGACAAGCCGACGCGCGTCAGCATCGCCCGCGCCGCTTCATGCGCTTCGCGGCGGTTGAGCCGCCGAATGATAAGCGGCATCGCAACGTTTTCCAGCGCCGTAAATTCAGGCAGCAGATGATGGAATTGATAAACGAATCCCAGCGCCCGATTGCGTACATGGCCGCGTTCGGCTTCGGGCATCGTCGAAAAATCGCGGCCATCGAGCAACACCTGTCCGCTGGTCGGCGTATCCAGTCCGCCAAGCAAATGCAGCAAAGTGCTTTTCCCCGAACCGGAACTGCCAACCACCGCCACGCATTCGCCGGGCGCAATGTCCAGATGAACATCGGTCAACACCGGCACATGAAGCGTCCCACTCACATACGTCTTGGCGAGACGGCGCGACGACAAGACGGGAACCGTAGGCGCTTGAGAATTGTCAGTAGTATTATGATTCATCACATTTACTCGTAACGTAGTGCCGCCGCCGGATTTATCCGCGCTGCTTTTCTGGCTGGATAAATCGTCGCCGCCAGCGCCAGAAAAAGCGCCGTCGCTGCCACGATGATGACGTCGCCACCATGAAGATCGGAGGGCAAATCGCCGTTGCTGATGAAGTTATCGGTAATTCGAACACGAAACAACTGCTCGATGGCCGGAACCACAACATCAACGTTAAGCGCCAACGCAATACCACCGGTGACACCGATCAATATACCGAACACGCCAACCAGCATGCCCTGGAAAATAAAAATCTTGAGAATCGACGAAGGCGGCGCACCGAGCGTTCGCAGAATCGCAATATCGGGTTGCTTCTCCGTTACAACCATGACCTGTGCCGAAATGATGTTAAACGCCGCCACGAACACCACCAACGTCAGAATGATAAACATCATTCGCTTTTCGATCTGCATAGCGTCAAACAAATTCGCATGGCTGTGCGTCCAGTCGCGCACTTCCAGAGAAAACGGCAACACATCGGCAATTTCCTTGCTAATTATCGGCGCCCGCAACAAATCGTCGACCTTGAGCTGTATGCCGGAAACCCCGTTCATCTGGTACAGGCGCTGCGCATCTTCAATGTTGATGAACGCAAGACTGCTGTCAATATCGTATATATCGGTGCTGAAAATGCCAACTACCCTGAGAGAACGCAATCGCGGCATTGTCCCCTCCGATGTCGCAAGCCCCTGCGGGATGATGACCACGACGTCGCCCCCCATCTCGACGCCCAACGCTCGCGCCTGTTCAAGCCCAAGCACGATGCCAAAACTCCCCGGCACCAAAGCGTCGAAATAGCCCACGCTCATGTGACTGCCGATATCGGCTAGCGAACCCTCGCGCACCGGATCAACACCACGTAACATCGACCCGCGGCTTACGCCGTCGTACGACAGCATCGCCTGCCCCAATACATAGGGCGCTGTTCCGGTCACATGCGGATTTTGTTTTGCGCTTTTTTCGACAGACGCCCAATCTTCAAGCTCGGGGAAAGAGCGTATCTCGATGTGCGATGCAACCGAGAGCATCCGCGTGCGTATTTCCTTCTGAAATCCGTTCATCACCGACAACACGACAATCAATGCCGCCACACCGAGCGCGATACCCGCCATCGAAAACATCGAAATTACCGACACAAAAGCTTCACGCGCCGCACCTTTGCGCGAGCGCGTGTAACGCAGACCGACCAGAAATTCGTAGGGAATCCCCGTCATGGATACGTTACGCCTGCCAGTCGAGCGCCCGACGGTTCGCCACAAAAGGTTTAACCTCTTCGTCGCCAAGCGCCACATGCAGCGGATGTTTTTGATAAGTCGTCAGCGCTTCCAGATCGTCAAATTCGGCGTACAGCGCAATGTCGCCCGAGCTAGATTCAAGCGGCAAACCGTCGATCACTTCGAGATACCGCAATCCCGGAATCCGCCCGACCAATGCTTCCGCACGCGGCTTGAACGAAGCCAATCGCGCCGCTTTCTCTTCCGGCGCCTTCAGCGTCCAAACAACGAGATGTTTGATCATGATATTTCCAAATAAAATTTATTTTGTATTGTCGCATGCTTCATATTGTCTGTGGCTGTCCCACAGCAGGAAATAAAGCTCCTTTTGCAAATAACGCTCGTCATGGTGCTTACTCATAGCGTAATGTCGCCGCCGGATTCACCCGCGCCGCTTTCCAGGCTGGATAAACCGTCGCCGCCAAAGCGAGGAAAAGCGCCGTTGTCGCCACCTTTATCACGTCGCCGCTTTGCAGGTCGGACGGTACGTCACTGATGGGGTACACCGATTTGTTAAGGAACTGAATACTGAACAAACGCTCGATGGCCGGAACCACGACATCAACGTTAAGCGCCAACGCAATGCCTCCGATAACGCCGATCAGCGTACCGATCACGCCGACCAGCGCCCCTTGAAAAATGAAAATACCGAGAATCGACGAGGGCGACGCGCCGAGTGTGCGCAAAATCGCAATGTCGGCCTGCTTCTCGGTCACCACCATAACCTGCGCCGAAATGATATTGAACACTGCAACAAATATGATCAACATCAGGAATAGAAACATCATCTGTTTTGTGAGTTGCACGGCACGAAAAAGATTCGTGTGGCTGCGCGTCCAGTCGCGCACTTCCAGCGAAAAAGGCAACTGTTTTGCTATTTCCATGCCGATCATTGATGCCTGAAACAAATCGTTAACCTTGAGCCGAACACCGGAAACTCCGATCATTCGGTACAAGCGCTGCGCATCTTCGATGTTGACAAACGCGAGGCCACTGTCGAATTCGTACATCCCGATATCGAAAATACCGGCCACTTTGAACGAGCGCAGCCGCGGCATCGTTCCCGCCGGCGTTGCCAGTCCCTGCGGGATAATCACCACCACATCGTCGCCCATTTCAACGCCCAGCGTTTTCGCTTGTTCAAGTCCAAGCACGATGCCGAAACTCCCCGGCGTCAAAGCGTCGAAGCGCCCCGCTTTCATGTGGCTTCCGATATCGGCAACCAATTCTTCATGCGCCGGATCGACGCCGCGCAATATTGATCCGCGGCTTACGCCGTCGCGCGAAAGCAGCGCCTGTCCCAACACGTAGGGCGCCGTAGCAATCACACGCGGATTCTGTTTTGCGATTTTTTCGACAGCCGCCCAATCGTCAAGTTCCGGAAAGGCGCGAATTTCGACGTGCGATGCCACCGAAAGAATCCGCGTGCGTATTTCCTTCTGAAATCCGTTCATCACCGACAACACGACAATCAATGCCGCCACGCCGAGCGCAATGCCCGCCATCGAAAACATCGAAATTACCGATACAAAAGCTTCACGCGACGCGCCTTTGCGCGAACGTGTGTAACGCAGCCCGACCAGAAATTCGTAGGGAATCCCCGTCATGAATATGCTACCCTTGCGCACCGTTCAGCGGTTCTTGCGGCATGTGCCCGGTTCTCTTGTGCATCTAATAATCTTTCAGATTGCCATAAACAGACTTAATTATATATTGTCGCATGCCTCGGATTATCTGTGATTTCCTCGCAGTTGACGATAAAATCCCGATCATGAATAGCAACCCGACCCTGAAACGCCGCCCCGTTCCCGCCGACGCGCAGCAAAGTTTGATGACGACAGGAATCGATTCTCTTCTCGCCCGAATTTTTGCCACCCGTGGCGTCACCCATTCCGATGAACTCGACCTGACGCTAAAGAGGTTGCCGTCTGTCGATCAGATGAAAGGCGCGGCAGAAGCGGCGGCACGGCTGGCGCAGGCGATTGACCAACAGGAACGCATCGTCGTCATCGCCGATTACGATGCCGACGGCGCTACCGCTTGCGCCATCGCTTTGCGCGGCCTGCGGGCGATGGGCGCTCACGTCGATTTTCTTGTGCCCAACCGATTCGAGCACGGTTATGGTTTGACGCCTGATATTGTGGCGCTCGCCGCAACAAAACAGCCGCGCGTTCTGCTCACTGTCGATAACGGTATCGCCAGCGTTGATGGGGTGCATGCGGCAACAAGCATCGGCATCGACGTTGTGATCACCGACCACCACCTGCCCGGCGCACAGTTGCCCGAACCCGCCATCATCGTCAATCCAAACCAACCGGGTTGCCCTTTTCCGTCCAAACATCTGGCCGGTGCTGGTGTGATGTTTTACGTGCTGATCGCGTTGCGGTCGCTGTTACGCGAACGCGGCATGTTGGCCGATGATGCTTCGCCCAACCTCGCCACCATGCTCGATCTGGTGGCACTGGGCACTGTTGCCGACGTCGTTCCTCTCGACCACGTTAATCGTATTCTTGTCGATCAGGGATTGCGTCGTATTCGTTCAGGGCAAGCATCGGTTGGCGTGCAAGCGTTGTTCAATGTCGCCCGCCGTTCACAAGCCGCCGCGCATACGTTCGACCTCGGCTTTGCCATCGGCCCGCGACTCAATGCTGCCGGTCGTCTTGCCGACATGTCGCTCGGTATCCACTGCCTGTTGGCGGACGATGCCGCCACCGCGCTTCCCATCGCGCAGGAACTCGACGCGCTGAATCGGGCGCGGCGTGAAGTCGAAGCCGACATTCAGCAAGAAGCAATCGACGCGCTGCAACAAGATGCGCTCGACCCTGCCGATGTCGATCATTACACCATCTGCCTCGCCCGCCCCGACTGGCATCCGGGCGTAATCGGCATCGTGGCGTCACGCCTCAAGGATCGCTTTCACCGACCCACCATCGTGTTCGGACACGCCGGTGGCAACACAAACGATGACGCAGCCGTCGGCGAACTGCGCGGCTCCGGTCGCTCCGTTCCAGGCCTTCATTTGCGCGACGCACTCGACCTCATCACCAAGCGTGCGCCGCATCTTATCCGTAAATTCGGCGGGCACGCAATGGCCGCCGGACTGACGCTGCATGAAAACGCATTGCCCGAATTCATCGAACACTTTGAGCGCGTCGCCCGCGAACGGCTCACGCCCGAACAACTTGATCGCATTGTCGAAACAGATGGTGAACTCGATGCCAACGACTGTACGCTTTTGTTAGCGCAAACCTTGCGCGACCAAGTGTGGGGACAAGGGTTTCCGGCGCCGAGTTTCGATGGAGAATTTACCGTCGAACGGCAAACCATCGTCGGCGAAAAACATTCGAGGTTGGTGCTGCGCGACCGAAACCAATCCTTCAATGCCATCCTGTTCCAGTACGCCGAACCACTGCCGGAACGAATCCGCGCCGTCTATCGACTCGGTGTCAACGAATACCAGGGGATGCAATCATTGCAACTGGTGGTTGAACATTGGTGGACAATTTAGGGAAACGCTGAATAAACCATTCCGTCATTCTGCGCGTAGCGGAGCGAAGTCGCAGAATCCAGAAAGCGTTTCACACACAACCTCCAATCCCTCCGCGTCTCCGCGTGAAAATAAACCTGATCCCGCCCTACCCCAACGCCTCAACTTGTTGGCGCACTTTCTCCAGCGTCGCCATGAACGCCGCGAGGCGTTCTTTCTCTTGTTCGACAACGGCCTGCGGCGCCCGCGCAACAAAACTTTCATTGCCGAGTTTGTTTTGCGCTTTGCCAATCTCTCCTTCCAAACGGGCGATTTCTTTTTGCAAGCGTTCACGTTCAGCCGCTACGTCGATTTCGATTTTCAGCATCATCCGAAAATCGCCGACCACTTGCACCGGCGCCGGTGATGCCGGAAGTTCAGCCCCAACCGCATTGACTTCGGAAAGCTTCGCCAGCGCTGCAAGATAAGGCGCATACGCTTCAACCACTGCCGTATCACCCGCCACCAGCAACGGCACTCTCTGCGCCGGTGATAAATTCATTTCCGCACGCAAACTGCGGCAAGCGCCAATCATTTCTTTCAGACGCGCAACTTTCGCTTCGCTTGTTTCATCGAGAATTTTCGGGTCGCACACCGGATACGGCGCTGTCCCGATGAAGTCGGTCGTTTTACGGTGCGCCATCGGCGCGACGGTTTGCCACAGTTCTTCTGTGATGAACGGAATCAACGGATGCGCCAATCGCAAGATCACTTCCAGCGTTCGCACCAGTGTTCGACGTGTGCCGCGTTGTTGCGCTTCATTGCCTTGGCTCAACTGCACTTTCGCCAGTTCAACATACCAATCGCAGTACTCGTCCCACACCAATTCATAAACCGTTCGCGCCAATAAATCGGGACGGTAAGCGGCAAAGTGTTGCGCGACCTCGGCTTCTGCGCGTTGCAACCGGCTTTTTATCCAGCGATCCGCAAACGAAAATTCAATCGTGCCGTCGCCCGGTTTGTGGCGGCTTTGCAAACCGCAATCTTTGTCCTCGCAGTTCATCAACACAAAGCGGGTGGCGTTCCACAGCTTGTTGCAAAAGTTGCGATACCCTTCACAACGCTGCATGTCGAATTTGATGTCACGCCCCGGACTCGCCAAGCTGGCGAAGGTGAAACGCAGCGCATCGGTTCCAAACGCCGGAATGCCTTCGGGAAACTCCTTGCGCGTTCTCTTTTCGATCTTCGGCGCGTCTTTCGGGTTCAGCAATCCGGTGGTGCGTTTTTCCACCAGTTCTTCAAGACCAATACCGTCGATCAAGTCAATCGGATCGAGCACATTGCCCTTCGATTTGCTCATCTTCTGGCCTTCGGCGTCCCGGATCAATCCGGTCACGTACACATGCTTGAACGGAATTTTTCCGGTGATGTGTCGGGTCATCATCACCATTCTTGCCACCCAGAAAAAAATGATGTCGAAGCCTGTAATCAGCACGGTCGACGGCAAATAACGGTCGATCACCGGATTGGATTGCTGCGGCCATTCCGGCGTCCAGTCGAGCGTCGAGAACGGCCACAAGGCCGATGAATACCAGGTATCGAGCACATCGGGGTCGCGTGTCAACGTTGCGTGATAATTTTCTTTCGCCGCCAGCGAACGGGCTTCGTCTTCGTCGTGCGCCACCCAACACTGCCCGTCCTCACCATACCAGGCGGGAATTTGATGTCCCCACCACAGTTGCCGCGAGATGCACCAGTCTTGCAGGTTGCGCATCCAGGCGTAGTAAGTATTGACCCAACTTTCGGGAACGAAACGAATCTCGCCAGACTCGACAACGTCAATGGCTTCCTGCGCGATGGTTTTTCCGTTGCGCCCCGGTTGGTTGACTGCAACGAACCATTGATCGGTCAGCATCGGTTCGATCACCGTATGCGTGCGGTCGCCGCGTGGCACTTTCAATTTGTGCGGATCAACTTTCTCCAAAAATCCTTGCGCCTCAAGATCGGCAACAACCTGTTTGCGCGCTTCAAAACGATCCAGCCCCTGGTAGCGCTCCGGCGCAGCTTCGTTGATTTTGGCGTCCAGTGTCAACACACTGATCTGTGGCAAATGATGGCGTTGCCCCACGGCGTAATCGTTGAAGTCGTGCGCCGGCGTCACCTTGACACACCCCGTACCGAATTCACGATCCACGTAATCGTCAGCAATGATCGGAATTCTGCGACCGGTCAACGGGAGTTCTACTGTTTTACCGATGAGCGCCTGATAACGCTCGTCATCAGGGTGTACCATCACCGCCACGTCGCCCAACATTGTTTCCGGTCGCGTCGTCGCCACCGTCAAGCCTTTCATGCCGTTCATCGAACCGTCGGTAAACGGATACGTGATGTGCCACAGAAAACCGTCTTCCTCATCCTGAACCACTTCAAGATCGGACACCGCCGTTCCCAGCACTGGATCCCAATTCACCAACCGCTTGCCGCGATAAATCAATCCTTCGTTGTACAGTCTTACGAATGTTTCCGTGACTGTTTTTGACAGCCCGGCATCCATCGTAAAACGTTCGCGCTCCCAATCAGGCGATGTCCCCAGGCGTCGCATTTGTTGAGAGATGGTATTGCCGGAAAATTCCTTCCATTCCCATACTTTTTCAATGAATGCCTCTCGACCAAGGTCATGGCGCGAAAAACCTTGTGCTTCAAGTTGCCGCTCCACCACCATTTGCGTGGCGATACCGGCGTGATCGGTTCCCGGCTGCCACAAAGTGTTGATCCCTAGCATTCGATAGTAGCGCGTCAGCGCGTCCATGATCGTCTGCTGGAAACCGTGTCCCATGTGCAACGTGCCAGTAACATTCGGTGGTGGCAGCAGAATGCAAAACGACGCATCTGCGGGCTTCGATGCGTCTACCCCGGCTTTGAAATAACCGGAGTCCTCCCATTGTTGATACCAACGGCGTTCAATCTGCGCCGGGTCAAAACTTTTGGCAAGCGTCATGGTGTTTTTAGAAAGGCTTCTGTTCAAGATGGGGAATTATAGCGGTTTCGTGCGTCAGGGATCAGGGATCAGCCTCATGCGAAGGTCACTGTGTCATTCTGCGCGGAGCGAGGAACGAGCGAAGTCGCAGAATCCATAAAAATTCTTCTCACGCAAAGTCGCGGAGAAAGGCACGAATGTGTCGTCATTCCCGCGTGCTTCTGGCGGGAATCCAGTGTCGTTT
>JAITMR010000029.1 GCA_031277215.1 Burkholderiales bacterium | reverse complement strand
ACTCACTCACTCACTCACTCACTCACTCACTCACTCACTCACTCACTCACTCACTCACTCACTCACTCACTCACTCACTCAACTAACGCTAGACGCTAACGCGCATTCCGCTAGGAATGCGCGTTGCTCCTCACCTCAAGCCCCTGTTTCCCATCGGAAAGCAGGGGCTTTTCACTTTCGTTCCCGCTTTCGCTTTCGTTTCTCCCCGCATTTTTCCCACAAGCCAATTTCTGAAAGGAGTTTTTCAATGAAGCGTTTTTTATCTCACACTCTCGGCGGCGCAGCACTGGCCTTGAGTTTTTCTTTCTCCGCGCCGGTTTTGGCGCAAGAAACCTTTGCTTACCCCGACGACTTTCCGCCTCGAACGCTGCAATCCATTGACACTGGTGGGCTCACTTGGAGCGATGCTCTCACGACCAGCGTGGATACGGTCAATGGAGCCCACAAAAGCACTTTTGTGACGGGCAACACCGTCACGCTGAACAGCGGCACCGTTCGCTATGTTTATGGCGCGGTCAATTATGGGGATACGGACGGGGTCAGTGGCAACAGCGTCGTCATCAACGGTGGCACGGTGGATATCCTCGTTACGGGCGCGGATCACGATCCCGATAATGGCAACACCAGCGCGACGAACAACAGCGTTGAAATCAACGGCGGCACGGTGAGGGATGTTTATGGTGGAATTGCCAAGGTCAACGGTAGCGGCGACACCCTTGCCAGCAACAATACTGTTGCCATCATGGGCGGAACGGCTTCCGGAGAAGTTTGCGGCGGGTATGCTGGTGGCTCTAGCGGTCACCAGGCCGAGGCCAGCAACAACACCGTGCGGATCGGCCCCGGATTGCCGACGACGGTCTTTGGTTCAAATGTAACGCTTTCCGGCGGCAGGACATCCGGCGGCGACATCGGCGTTTCTACCGGCAACACCTTGCAAATCGAATCCGCCGGGTTGAGCGTGCAACATCTGGGACACTTCCAGCGCTTTGAGTTCACCTTGCCAGCGGGTCTGGTAAACGGTGGCAGGGTGCTGACCGTAACGGCTACGGTGAATATCGGCACGAACGCAGTGATGACTGTCAGCGCGGCTCCCGGATTTACCGTCAGCCCGGGCGATGCGTTTATCTTGATCGACGGCACGGGTTCCACGTTTAGCGGAACAGTGGCGGCGGCGTCGCAAAGCGGTACGATTGGCGGGTATCCCTACACGCTGGCGGTGGAAAACGGCACTGCAGTGGTGTTGAGGATACTGCAACCTGTTCAGAGCAGAGCGGTAACCTCTGTTCCGGTGGCGGGCGGCGGCGTTCTTGCTGCGCTTGGTTTGCTTCTGGCCGGACTGGCGGCGGCTGGATTGCGGCGGCGGCGCTAGTAGGGGCGGCCCCCCGTGGCCGCCCAAGATTAGGGATCAATTGTAGGGGCGCGGCATGCCGTGCCCCTACGGCGTTCTTGTCTAAGGGCAGGCACAGGGGCCTGCCCCTACAAAATGTTTCTGTGAGCTTCGCGTGAATCCGCCGCCCCTCTCCCGCAAGCGGGCGAGGGGAGCCTGATACATACTCCGTCATTCCCGCGTGTTTCCCCGCCCAAAATCGCTGCGGGGACAAGCCTGGCGGGAATCCAGTGTCTTTTTCCGCTTTACCGCACAATGACTTTGGGCGGGAAAGACAAACCCCCGTCCGCCTCCGATCAAAAGCATTTCGGGGGCAGGCTCTTCGGCGTCCACCCTCCCCGATCAAAATCGTTTCGGGGACAAGCTCTTTGAAAAGGGGGCTTCGGATGCGCGAAGGCGCGGAGAAAAACCATTTTCACGCGAAGGCGCGGAGAAAGGCACGATGCGCTCCCCTCTCCCGCTTGCGGGAGAGGGGCGGGGGAGAGGGTGATGGATTCATACGAAGGCGCGAAGAAAAAATCAGCGTTGTGCGCGTAGCGCGCATTCTGCTAATGATGCGCTTTTTTTGCGCTCTATGCGTTCTTTGCGGCTAAATCACTCTCGAGTATTTCCCCTGCGTTTCCGTTTCGCGCAGGTGACGGTCAAAGGCCATCGCAACGGTACGCACGAGAAGGCGACCGCGATCGGTCACTTTGATCCGGTCGGGGAGGCATTCAATCAAGCCGTCTTCGGCAAGCGGCAGCAATGCCATGCGTTCGGCAGCAAAATAATCATCAAACTGAATTCCCCATTGAGCCTCGACTTTCGCCGGTTCGAGTTCAAACTGGCACATCAGTTGCTGGATTACAGCGCGACGTAATTTATCGTCGCGTGTTAATGTATAACCACGCAATACCGGCAATTTCTGCGCGTCAAGCGCCGCGTAATAATCATCCAGCGTTTTGACACTTTGCACGTAGGTCGAACCAACTTTGCCAATGCCAGAAATGCCGAACGCCAGAAGGTCACAATCGGCATGCGTGGTGTAACCCTGAAAATTGCGATGCAGCGTCCCTTCGCGCTGAGCGCGCGCCAGCTCGTCGTCCGGTTTGGCGAAATGATCCATACCGATATACACATATCCCGCGTCACCCAGTTTTTCTATCGCCAACGCCAGAATGCGCAATCGCTCTTCCGCCTTCGGTACGTCTTCGAGCGGAATGCGGCGCTGCGGTTTGGCCATGTGCGGTACGTGCGCGTAGTTGTACAACGCAATGCGATCAGGCGCTACGGCAATGATCCGGTCGAGTGTTTCGGAAAAACCGCCGAGCGTTTGTTTGGGAAGCCCGTAAATTAAGTCAATGTTGACCGAAACAAAACCGTGGGCGCGGGCCGCACGAATGACCTCCAGTGTTTCTTCTTCGCTCTGGATGCGGTTAATCGCCTTCTGCACATCGGCGTTGAAATCCTGCACGCCGACAGAGATGCGGTTGAAACCCAACTCACCAAGCAGGATCACCGTCGCCTCATCGACTTTGCGCGGATCGACTTCTATCGACACTTCGGCATCCGCCGTCAAGGTGAAATGGTTGCGCAAATGCCTCATCAGATCGCGCATTTCTTCGTGCGACAGGAAAGTCGGCGTACCGCCGCCCCAGTGCAGTTGTTTCAACGCCCGCGATTCGCGGTCTTCAATCAGGCGCGCCGCCAGATCGAGTTCACGCGCCAGGTAGCGAATGTATTTGGCGCTGCGCCCATGATCTTTGGTGATGATTTTATTGCACGCGCAGTAATAGCAAATCGTGCTGCAAAACGGCAGGTGCACGTACACCGACAACGGTTCCGCCGGAGACATTTCGCGACGCGCCGCCAGCGCCTTCTGGTAATCGACTTCGGTAAACCGGTTGTGAAAACGATCCGCCGTCGGATAAGAGGTGTAACGCGGCCCGGATTCGTCGTACTTGCGAATGAGCGCCTCGTCAAAGGCGACCTGTTTGGAAAAGGGTGCTGTCATTATCAGGAATCAAGGATCAGGTATTAAGAGCCATAGCCCAAGGATCAAAAAAGCAAAGCACAATATAACACCTTCCCCAGCCAATGGAAGGGACTTCTGTTTTTTATCTGATCCCTAATTCCTGATACCTGAACCCTGATATCTCATTCGCCGAAAAGCCGTGCGAACCAGCTCTTTTTCTTCTTGGCTATCTTCGCTTCTTCTTTGCCGAATCTGGCGATCAGGCTGGCCGAATAATTGGCATCTTCGCTTTTGATATGCGTGATGAGCCAGCGCACCAGTGTGTCATGAAGCTCCTCGCCGATATCTTCGCCGGCCAGGAAACGCTCTTTGTATTTCCCAACACGGCGGACGAAAAGATCATGGATGCGTTTGTGCGCCCGCAAATAGGGATACCCCGCCTCCTCCATCATCGTTTCTTCAAAACCGAAGTGCGACTCTGTGTATTCAACCGTGTCCGCCAGCACTTCCGCCATTGCATGGCGGTCATGCAAATTGTCATAGAGCTTGTTAACATACTCGATAATCCGCTGATGCTGCTTATCGATCGCATCAATGCCAACGCTCAGTTCGTCTGCCCATTCTATGTGTGCCATAACGGATTCCCCCGCTTTTTTGTTGCGCTTACAGATTCTTTTATGATAACAAGAAGTCTCTTCATTAAGCCATAAATTCAAAGATTTTATTCTTAAATCATACCATTAATTGCAAATACAACACCGACAACGTCTTTGCCATCGCCGCCAATGTGTAAGGCTTCGCCGTCGCCCGCGCTGCCGCGCGTAGCGCGAGACGGCCATTTTCCGTTTCCTTGCATGCCAACCAGCCTCTCAGGGCAGTCTGGTAGCCCGGTATGTCGAGCGCATCACGCGCCCAACCATTCCGGCCTTCAGTAATCCACTCCGCCGCGCCGCAGCCCGTGCTCGTGATCAGCGGCAAACCACAAGCCAGCGCCTCGACGCAGGCGTTGGGAAACGGGTCGTATAATGTCGGCAGAATAAACGCGTCGGCAGCGCCATAAACCGGTTTCACGTCATCAATCGCGCCCAGAAAACGCACCCGCGGCATCACGCCCAGCTTCCACGCCAATGCTTCGTAACGCGCCCGCCGCTTGTCTTCGCCGACCACCACCAGATGAACCGACGGAAACGGCGCGATCGTCCGCAACGCGGTTTCCACGCCCTTTCGCGCAAAGCCGGAGCCGACAAACGCCAGAAGCGGCGCTTCGTTGTCGATGCCCCATTGCGCTCGCATTTCAGCGCGGTAACGCACCACATTCGGATGAAACATCTCAATATCCACGCCGTTGTAAACCACTGCCAGTTTTTCAGCAGACACCCCGAAACGTATAGCGATATCGTCGCGTACCATCCGCGAATTACAGATCACGCAACGCAGCGCCGGATGCGTAAGCATCGCACGCTCAGTCCGGCAAATATAATGATGGTACGGGCTGAAGCTCAACGCCATCCGACCCATCGCGCCGCGCGTTCGCGCAGCCTGCTCCAGCCAAGTCGCGTGGACGCCATCGCCCGCACGAAAAATCGCCGCGCCGGGAATACGCTCGTGGCTTTGCAGAAGATCGTATTCCGCCGCCCGACGGCGAACCGCGCAGGCAAATGACGCTTCGCGCCACGTGCGCCCCAGATAAAACGGATCGACTCGCTGAAACTGCCAATCGTGAGAGGACATCGTACCTTCAGGCCAGTCCCGCGCCAGCAACGTAACGGCAACCCTCCCTTCGGCGCTCAATGCCTCCAGCGCACGCGCTACAAACCGTTCGGCGCCGCCGTGCGGGTTATAACGCTGCCGCGCGATGGCCAAACGGATCATGGCGAAGTATCGGTGCGCTTGCCGAGTACCACCGGCAGCAACAGCCGGAACGGTATCAGCAGAAACACCGCCATCGCCAGCTTAATCATCAGATCGCCTAGCGCCAACGTTACCCAGGGCATCGACGTACCGGCAAAAGCGCAACTGAAAAAAATCGCCGTATCGAGAATCGAGGCCAGCACCGCCGCGATCAGCGGCGCCCGCCACCAAGTTTGCTGGCGCAGTCGATGAAACACCGAAATGTCCAGAATTTGCGAACACAGAAAAGCAATGCCGGAGGCTGCCGCGATACGCACCGGCGCCACCAACGCCGAAATGCCAACCGCCAGCGCAAACCCCAGCCATGCCACCTGCCGCGCCGCCTGCGGCCCGGCGCGACGGTTGGTCAGCCCAGAAACCAGAAAAGCGAACGGATAAGTGAACGCGCCGTAAGTCAGCCAATCGCTGATTGGGAACTGCACCAACCAGTTCGACGACACGACCACCACCGCCATGGCCAGCATCGCAGGCCACAGTCGCCAAAGGTCTTGCCACTTCAATGCCGCGTCAGACATGATGAGTCAATCTTTCAAAATTTTCCCCGACAGGAATTATCCCAGAATTTTTTCCTAATGACCTTTTGAAAAACGGAATTGTCATTTTTGAAATGACAGGGAATATTGTTTCAACGACAATGGTCAAATCGAAACATTGTTCGCCTTTCAACAAAGAATTTCGGAAGCGTTATCCACAACTTTTGTGGATAACTGTGTGCAAGAGCCTGCATGAACCGCGGCAGAACGTTTACCGCTGTGAATGCGCAGATTTTGAACGCCTCGCCGCCATTGACTTTTCGATATCTTGCGTGTACCGCAACAATCGCGCAAAAGGAAGATGATGTAAATTCCAGGAGCGCTTATCCGGTTTCATTGCGCTTGCGCCATTTCAGATGCGCTGAATTATGTTAACGTTAATTATTTCATAATGCACAACCGACCGGTTAACCGCTCCGACATCGCCGCAATGTTGATCTTCTTCAACTGAGGAGAAACCGATGAAATCGATCCGCCCAAAAATAATTTTTATAGCCGCCGCGTTATTCTGCGCGTCATCGGTATCGGCCATCGCTTTCGCCCAGGAAAAAGCTGACAAGACTGAACCGCTGAAGATCGGCTTCGTTTACGTCAGCCCCATCGACGATGCAGGTTGGACGTATCAACACAATCTGGCGCGTATCGCCATTGAAGAAAAATTCGGCAACCGGATTCAGACAAAATACATCGAAAACGTACCCGAAGGCGTCGACGCCGAGCGCGTGATCCACGATCTCGCGCAGAGCGGGCACAAACTGATTTTCACCACCTCGTTCGGCTTCATGAACCCGACGCTGAAAGCTGCCAACCAGTTTCCCGAAAACTTCTTCGAGCACGCCACTGGCTTCAAGACCGCAAAAAATATGGGCTTCTATAACGCCCGTTTCTACGAAGGCCGCTATCTTGCCGGCATCCTCGCCGGAAAAATGACCAAGACCAACGTCGCCGGCTACGTCGCCGCTTATCCGATCCCGGAAGTGCTCATGGGCATTAACGCTTTTACGCGCGGCATGCGGAGCGTCAACCCGAATGCGCAGACCAAAGTCGTGTGGACCCATTCCTGGTACGACCCGGATCGTGCGCGTGAAGCCGCCAATGCTCTGATATCGCAAGGCGCCGACATTCTAACTCACCACTCCGACTCGCCCGCCGTCGCTCAAGCCGCCGAAGCCGGAAAAGTTTACGTGATCGCGTACCACAGCGATATGTCGAAAGTCGCCCCCAACATGCAACTCGCCGCCGTTACCCACCATTGGGAAAACTACTACACCCGTGTCGTACAATCCGTGCTCAGCGGCACCTGGAAATCGGATCAGGTATGGGGCGGCGTCAAGGACGGCTTTATCAAACTCGGCCCGATCCATCCTGCTGTTCCGGCCAACGTCGTTGCGCTACTCAAAGCGGCTGAAGCCGATATCGCTTCCGGTAAACGGCACCCGTTCACCGGCCCGATGCTGGACAACGAAGGCAAAGAACGCCTGGCCCGTGGCCAAACCATCACCGATGAAACCCTGCTAAAAATGGACTACTACGTCGAAGGCGTTCAGGGCAAGCTGCCGGTAGCAGGCCAGGAATCAGAAAAACATCCTCACGAGAAGCCGTGAAACCGCAAAGATTCGATTTAAAGCCCCCTTTTCAAAGAGCCTGCCCCCGAAATGTTTTTTATCGGGGGTGGACGGGGGTTTGTTGGTAGTGAATGGCGCTTCGCTTATCCACCCGATAACTGTCATTCTGCGCGAAATCGCAGAACGTAGAATCCATAAAACTCCGCTACGCGCAGAGTGACGCTTTTCTAATTCCTGATCCCCGATAAACTTTTACCCAATCTTTACGTTCCCTTGACAACTCTCGGCGCCAAACCTTTTATACTGACGTCACGTACTCGACGACCTTCATTCACGAAAGGAATTCCCCATGAAGAAGACACTGATCATTACCACCGTTGCTCTAGCCACTACGCTCGGCATGACCTTGAACGCCTCAGCGCAAGAATCGAAATTTGACCCCGCGAACTGCCCCACTGCCAATTGTCTCGCGCCTGACTGCCCTATGGCCAACGGCAAGAAGGGCAAGAGGGGTGGTGGCCACGGTTACCACCGCAACGGTGGGCGCATGATGAACGAACTCAACCTTACGGATGCGCAAAAAGCGCAGATCGACGACATCATGGTGCAACATCGGGAAGAAACGCACGTGAAAATCCGCGCCATTCTGACGCCGGAACAACAAGCGATCTTTGATGCTCGTAAACAGCAACGGGACGCGTGGTTCGATCAACGGTAAAACCGGCTCATCTTTACAGGGGCGCGTTTTTTGCGCCCCTGTTCGCCACGAAATGCGATAACCTTCCCAAATGCGCTCATTGTTCTGGAAAATCTTCTGGAGCTTCTGGCTCGCCGTCGTGCTCATCGGCGGGTTGACGTTCGTGCTTGGCCGTTGGATGACAGAAGAGCGCTGGTTGATGTCGTTTTATCCGAGCCTGTCCTCTTACGCGCCACAATGGACGGCGCTTTACGAAAAAGAGGGACTCGACGCCGCTCAACAATTCTCGTTGCAACAAGCGAACGATCACAAAATTCAAGCCAATGTTCTCTTCGTTGAAGGCAATTTGTTGACGCCCCTGATGTCGCGCCGCGACATTCGCGAAATGAGACAAGCCGCAGGACAAACCTCAGGACAGGGCTTGAGGCAAGGCGCAAGACAAAGAAATCGCGGGACGGGGCTTGGCCGTCCCAATCTGGAGAGTTTCCGCATCAATTATGATTACGCCTCGGAAAGCGGCAACCATTACGTTTTCCGTTTTTCATTACCAATACGCGAGGTACGTGCGCAATCGCGCATGCTGTTCTGGCCGCTTATCACCATCGTTGCCTTGTTCGCCGTCACACTGGCAAGCTGGCTTTTGAGTTTGTCGATCACCCGGCCAATTCACCGCTTGCGTGACGCCGTTGAAAAACTCGGGAAAACAGATTACCAAAGCGCCCAACTCACCCACATCAGCCGTCGCCATGACGAGCTGGGCATGCTCGCCCGCGACTTCAACCAGATGGGCGAACACCTGCAAATGCAAATCGCCAGCCAGCGCCAGTTATTGCGCGACGTGTCGCACGAACTGCGTTCGCCGCTTGCGCGGCTGCGTATCGCGCTGAGACTTGCCGAACGTCAGGCCGAAGCTCGTGAGGCTTCGCCGGAAACCTGGGAAAAATTGCAACGCGAATGTGACCATCTCGACCGGCTGATCGACGAAATCCTGACCTTATCGCGCTTTGATTCGCACACCGAAGCCGCACAACCGATCAATCTCAGCGCACTGCTCCATGAAACATTGATCGAATTTCCCGACCTCCTCGTTAAACTTGAGGCTCCTGCCGAACTGTGGGTGCGTGGTTGGCCGACCTGGCTTGAAAAAGCGCTGTCCAACCTGCTACGCAATGCCGCGCGTTTCAACCCGCCGGACACCGCTCTCGACATCACCCTTTCCAGCGACGGTACAACCCATACGTTGCGCTTGCGCGACCACGGCACCGGCTGCGATCCGGCGCTACTGTCGCGGTTGGGAGAACCGTTTTTGCGCGCTCCTGACCAGAAAGCCGCAGGCTACGGCTTGGGATTGGCCATCGCCAAACGCGCCGTTGAACGCCATGGTGGTACCATCACCTTCAGCCTGCCGCCCGATGGCGGTTTTCAAGTCGAGATCGGCGTCCCTGCGGCAGCCCCAACCAACAACAACGACCACTTGCGCGATGAACGAAGCTCCGACCCTCCTCCTCGTTGACGACGATCAAGAGCTGTGCAAGCTGCTCGCCGACTGGCTGACCCAAGACGGCTTCGCCGTGCGCTGCTGTCACGACACACGGTCTTCCCTCGCCTCGCTGCGTGATCGCCTGCCAGATGCAGCCATCCTCGACGTGATGTTGCCCGACGGCAGCGGCCTTGAACTGCTCAAAACCCTGCGCGAATTTTTTCCGTCTCTACCGGTGTTAATGCTGTCGGCGCGTGGAGAACCGCTCGACCGCGTCCTCGGCCTCGAACTGGGCGCCGACGACTACCTTGCCAAGCCTTGCGACCCGCGTGAACTGACCGCCCGCCTGCGCGTTCTGCTGCGCCGTCGTGTTGCCGCCGCTACATCAACCGACGCGCCCACTGCCCTGACAATCGACGACGTAACACTGTACCCGCAACGCGGCACCGTCACACTGCTCGGCCACCCCGCAAGCATCGTCCTGACATTAACCGAAAGCCGGA
Organism: Burkholderiales bacterium; assembly: GCA_031277215.1. GTDB lineage: Bacteria > Pseudomonadota > Gammaproteobacteria > Burkholderiales > Casimicrobiaceae > UBA931. Next base: position 1,156 of record JAITMR010000029.1, on the reverse strand, counting down.
TACTCGAAGCCTTTCTGACCCAGCCCGATCAACCCATAGACAAAACCGAACTGTTTAAAGCAACGCTTGGCCGGAAACCAACCGCCTACGACCGCAGCCTCGACGTTCACATCAGCAACCTGCGCAAAAAACTCGGTAACCATCCCGACGGACAAGTACGTATCGTCGGCCTGCGCGGGCGCGGCTATATGTACACCAGATGTCAGGGATCAGAGGCCAAAATAAACGGTTGCCCCCAATCGCAATAGGCATTCTCCGTGCGAATGCTGTAGCGCCGCGCCCGAATCGCCTCACGCAACTGATCCAACAACTTTGGCGGCCTGACTTCCATTCGTCATGTTTTAGGTTTGCCTAATCGAAGAGGCAACTGTTGTTCTGGGCAGGGATTGACAGCACTTGCGGGCTGGACGACACTGTTTCTTATTGAGACAGTTTGTCTACATGTAGTTAGGAAGCCCACAACCACCTCCAGTACTTGCTTTATGAAAGCGACCACCATCTTCGTGCCAGCTCTCGTCCTCATGCTTTGGACCTTTCTCGTCCTTGTGCAGGTTCCAATCCGCCGCTTCGGAGCCTACTTTTTTGGCAAACGTGTAGTCGCTGATGACTTTAAGTACGGTGAGTCATCAAACGTGCCTGCGGATGTGGCGTTGCCAAACAGGATATTCATGAACCTCGTCGAAGTTCCTGTTATCTTCTATGCCCTCGTCTTAATCGCCTTCGTTACAAACGAAGTCAACCACGTCACCGTAGGTCTGGCTTGGTTGTACGTCGCACTGCGCTTTGCCCACAGCCTGATCTACTTCACCTACAACCGCGTCGTCCACAGGTTCGCAGTCTTTACGGCCAGCAATCTCGTAGTAATCACCATGATCGTCTATCTGGGTGTGGTGGTACTATGACACGCCCACTTCACTCATGGCTGGCTGCCTTGAGGGAGCATCCCGCTCGCTTCGTGCGCTGGACAGCCCAAGGCTACGCCTCGGGTTGCCGGTTAGCATCAACGTTAGGTCGATCCAACAACCCTGGAATAATCATGAGCAATTCACCAGACACCCTAACAGATCGTTTGATTTTGCGCAGATTTCATGAAAAAGATGCCGAGGCAATGTTTGAAATTCTCAGCGACAATGAAGTGAATGAATTTCTCCCCTGG
>JAITMR010000022.1 GCA_031277215.1 Burkholderiales bacterium | reverse complement strand
CCATTCTCTCCGAATATCGGAAACTGCAACAAGAGCAGCAGGCACACCAGGAAACACTGAAAAGCTTGAAGCGGCGGCGTCCGCGCACACGCGATGGCGTTGAAGTGGCCTTGTTGGCGAATATTGAAACCCCCGACGATCTCGATAAAGTGAACGATTCCGGCGCACAGGGAATCGGATTGTTTCGCAGCGAATTTCTTTACCTCAATCAGGACGCCTTGCCCGACGAAGACACGCAATTCGAGGCATACCGCCGCGTCGTCGAGGGCATGGAAGGACGGCCAGTAACCTTGCGCACGCTTGATCTCGGCGCCGATAAAATGAGAGGCGGGATCGACAGCTTGGCGCGGGTCGCGCCGAATCCGGCGATGGGCTTGCGGGCAATCCGTTTGTGTTTCGCAGAACAGCCGCTGTTCATGACCCAGCTACGCGCCATTTTGCGTGCATCAGCATACGGAAAAATCAAACTGCTGGTGCCGATGTTAAGCGGTAGCGACGAAATACCGCCGCTACTGATGGCGATTGAAGAAACCAAGCGGAAACTCGACGAAGAGGGCATTGCATTCGATCACGCGCTGGAAATCGGCGCGATGATCGAAGTGCCGTCGGCGGCGTTGGCATTGGGGCCGTTTTTGCGGAAACTCGATTTTTTATCCATTGGGACGAACGACTTGACACAGTATTTGCTGGCCGTTGACCGTACCGACGAATCTGTATCCTATCTGTACAATTCGACACACCCGGCCATGCTGCGTCTGTTGGCGCATATTTTGAAACGCGCCGATCAAGCCAAAGTACCGATTTCCCTGTGCGGCGAAATGGCCGACGACCCCGATATGACATGGTTGCTCCTGGGGCTGGGCTTGCGGCAGTTCTCGATGCCGGCGTCGGGATTGCTGGCGGTTAAAGAGCGCGTGCTGAAAGCGGACGTCGGCGCATTGCGGAAAGCAGTGGCGCGTATCGTGCGTGCCGAAGAGTCGGACAAAGTCAAAACGCTGATTGAAAAATTGAACCGCGCGTGAGTCCGGCGCGGGCATGGCCGACACGGCCAGTCTCCCCCTCAACCAAAATCGCCGCCATTCCCGCGTGCATCCCCGCCCAAAATCGCTGCGGGGACAAGCCTGGCGGGAATCCAGTGTCTTTTGTTTTTCACACGAAGGCATGCGTGAATTCGTATGCCGCGCCACACCTCGGTTTTTCGTATGAGCACGATGCGCTCCCCTCTCTCGCTTGCGGGAGGGAGCTGGGGGAGAGGGTGGCGGATTCTGCGACTTCGCGTCGCTGACGCTTCGCGCAGAATGACGATATCTCTGATCGCTGATCACCTGACGTGCCAGCGCCCGCCGGGCAATGCCGCGACGCGCCCCTGCAGTTCGAGCATGACCAGCTCCGCCTGCAAGGTATCGGCGCTGTGGCCGGTGCGCGTCACTAGGGTGTCGAGATCGACCGGATCGTGGCCGAGTGCTGACAATAAACCGGCGGCAGTTTCACCGCTTTGCGCATCGGAAGATGTTTGTGTTATCGGTTGCGTTGTCGGCAGCGATGGCGATAGCGACGTTTGCCGCAATGTCGGCAATTCGTCGAGGATGTCCTGCGCGGTTTCGACGAGTTTGGCACCGTCCCGAATCAGTTTGTGGCAACCCTTGGAAAACGGCGAGTGAATCGAACCGGGAACGGCGAAAACATCCCGCCCTTGCTCTCCCGCCAGCCGCGCTGTAATCAATGAACCTGACGACAGCGTCGCTTCAATAACGAGCACTCCTTGCGCCAGGCCGCTGATGATCCGGTTGCGGCGCGGAAAATTCGCCGGCAACGGCGGGGTGCCCGGCAGGAATTCGGAAAGAATGCCGCCTTTTCCGGCAAGCTGGTGTGCAAGTGCATGGTTCCGCGCCGGATACACCCGATCCGGGCCAGTGCCGATGACGGCCAGACTGGAACCTACGCCGGTCAGGCCGCCTTCGTGAGCAGCGGCGTCAACGCCTAACGCCAGACCAGAGATAATGGTCACGCCCGCTTGCGACAGCGCGGCGGCGAAGGCGCGGGCGTTGTCCAATCCTTGCGGGGTTGCGTTGCGGCTACCGACTATCGCCAGCGCCGGGCACGACAATAATTTTCTTTGGCCGACGAAAAAGAATACCGGCGGGGCGTCATTCAATTCGAGCAGCGCCGACGGGTAATCGGAGTCGTCCCAGGTGACCAGTTGATGCCCGTCTTCGTCCAGCCAGGCCTGCGTTGCGGTCAGTCGTTCGGTGTCGGGCGATTGCAACCGGGCAAGCGTTGCTTTTGGCACGAACGGGGCAAGCCCTGTCGGCGACGCGGCCAATACCGCTTCAGGCGTACCGAATTCCCGCAGAAGCCGCGCCAAAACCGGCGCGGACAGTCCCCATAACGCCAACGCCACCCAGGCTTGCGCACGGGTGGCGTCGTTGGCATTGCTCGTCATGCGTCGGCTACGCTCTTCTTATGGATTGCGCGCAAAATCGCCGACCTTGACTGGATCGGTCGTGTTGAGCGTGAGTGCGTACGATGCGTTTTCAAACGTGCGGAAAACAAACAGCAGTCCGATCCGTTCGTCAGGCACGGTAATCATGTTGGGCTTTTGATACCAAGTGGTATTGTCAAAACCGCGAATGATTTGTTCGCGTGCTGTGTTCGGGCGCGGGTCTTCGATCGGTTTTACCTGCCGGTACACCGCCAATACGTTACCAACAGCAACACCTTGTCTCTCGCCTTGATCAATCACGACGATTTCGTTGCGCCCCATTTCGGTCGCGCCACGGAATGAGGAGACGATGAACGCTTCGACAGTGCGATCCGGCGCATGCGGCGCATAGTTCACCACCACTTCGCTCGGCACAGGCACCAATCTGTCGCCAACGCTGATTTCTTCACTCGCGGACAGGATTCGCAACGTACTTGCCTCGTTTTCGTGGGTGCCGAACCGTTCTACTTCTGTACTTCCAAGATACCGGTACTCGACACCCAGCAATCTGCCTTCGATGCTGCGAATCGGCTTACCAGGACGGAAAATATTCCAGCGCGTACCTTTATCGGGAGTCACACCGACCACATAGAGAAGATCGTTGGTGCCTTGCAAGATGCGAGAACGAGCGCGGCCTTCGACAATCTCGGCAGCACCGGAAAGTCCTTCCGCATCGGCGATGAAAGAACGCGTCAGGAATGGTTCGATATCGCCCGGCGGAATGCTTGGAATTTCCGCGTGCGGCAACGCCGACGCTCGCACAGTCGGCGAGAGCCTCTCGATCATCAAACGAGGTTCGCCATGAGCACCGCCTCGTAACAAAATGATCACATCGCCCGGATAAATCCGATGCGGATTTTTAATCTGGTCTTTATTCAAATTCCAGATCTCCGGCCAGCGCCACGGCTTGTCCAGATATTTTCCGGCGATGCCCCAGAGGGTATCGCCTTTCTGTACCGTATAGCGATCCGGCGCGTCACTGCGGACGGACAGTTTGTCGGCATCCGTTGTTTGTGCAATGGAGCTCCAGCTCAAACAAACTGCTGCGATCAGAACAAAGGCCTTAGCGGCCGTGGTAGACTTTTGGCGCATCATGAGATCCCCTCTCATCGGGAACACGAGTGTTGATTTCCGAATAAACTACCACAAAATAAGGACTTGCAACGCATTTTGCATGCAAAACCTGCAATGTTTTCGAGGAGTGTTGTATGGCATTACTTCCCGTGCTCGAATATCCGGACCCCCGGCTCAAAACCGTCGCCAAACCGGTGACCGAAATTACGCCGGAAATCCGGCAGTTGGTTCGCAATATGGCCGAAACCATGTACGCAGCGCCCGGTATTGGGCTGGCGGCGACCCAGGTGGATTTTCACCAACAAATCATCGTAATAGACATCTCCGAGACCAAGGACGCGCTTCTGGTGCTGATCAACCCGGAGATCATTGAAAGCAGCGGCGAAGTTTTTGGCGAAGAAGGCTGCTTGTCGGTTCCGGGCTATTACGACGAGATAAAGCGCGCCGAAGCCATCACGGTTCGTGCGATGAATGAGGAGGGGCAAAGCTACGAATTCGATGTTGACGGCATTCTAGCGATTTGCATACAGCATGAAATCGACCACCTGCACGGCAAAGTTTTTGTCGACTATCTGTCAACGCTGAAACGTTCGCGCATCGCCGCCAAACTGCGAAAGCAGCGGCGGATAACGATGTGAGGGCGGGCATCAGAAAGAAGTGTGCGGACGAAAATGATTTATAAAGACTTGCTCACGCGAAGACGCACAGGCACGGAGGGTGAAAGCCCTCCCCTTCAAGAGATTGTCGCAAAAGCCCTTTACTATAATGCTGTGCACGTACCTCTCCTTCTCCCGTTTTCGCGGGGGCAAACCCCGCGTGAGCACGTTTTTCTGACCTCTGATACCTGATATGCGCCTCGCTTTTGCCGGAACCCCCGATTTTGCCGCCTCCATTCTCGCTGCGCTGATTGACAGCGGCTTCGCACCGGAGTTTGTGCTCACTCAACCTGACCGCGCACAAGGTCGGGGGCTGAAGCTAACCGCCTCGCCGGTCAAACAACTTGCCTCGGCGCACGACATTCCGGTCTTTCAGCCACCGATGCTGAAAACCGCCGAGATGCGCGAACCTCTGCTTGTGCGACCTATTGATGTGCTGGTTGTCGCCGCTTATGGCTTGATTCTGCCGCCGTCAATTCTTGAATGGCCTCGCTTCGGCTGCCTGAACGTGCATGCTTCGCTGCTGCCACGCTGGCGCGGCGCAGCGCCGATCCAACATGCTCTTTTGGCTGGCGACGCCAAAACCGGCATCACGCTGATGCAAATGGATGCCGGTCTCGACACCGGCGCGATGATCAAGGCGCAGGAAACGCCGATTGCCCCCAATGACACGGCAGGCAGCCTGCATGACGCCCTCACCACCGTCGGCGCAGCGCTGACAGTGGAGGTTTTGCGCCGACTGGAAAAAGAGGGGGAACTGCCCAGTGTCCCGCAAGACAACTCGCTCGCCACCTATGCCGGGAAAATCGACAAGTCGCACGCGCTGATCGACTGGTCGCAGAATGCCGACGCCATCGAACGCTCCATCCGAGCGTTCAACCCCGTTCCGGGAGCGCATACGCTGCTGAATGACATGTCGCTAAAGCTCTGGCAGGCCATCCTTTTGTCGAGTACGAGCGACGCCCCCCCCGGAACTGTGCTAACGGCGCGGCCTCAGGGCATTGACGTCGCTTGCCGGAACGGTATTCTCAGAATTTTGGAGCTGCAACCCGCCGGAGGAAAGCGGCAAACAGCAGCGGCTTTTCTGGCGGGGCATCCGCTGCAGCCGGGATGTCTGATAGGGTAATGTCTTAAAATGCCTTTTAAAAATTGATCTTTTCGGAATATTCAGGAATACCACTGATAAAAAAGTGGTATTTTATCCCTCTGTCCATTGACATGGACAATCACCTCATCGACAATCAACCATCAAATCACTTAAGAAAATTCCGCGAGGAAAGCAATTATGCGACTCAATACTTTTACCGACTATTCAATACGCACCCTGATTTATCTGGCACTCGTCAAAAACGAAACGCTGGTGACGCGCCGCGAAATCGCTGCCGCACATGATATTTCCGATAATCACTTGATGAAAGTCGTCCATTTCCTGTCGCGCAACGGTTATATTGAAACCACGCGCGGCAAAGGCGGCGGCATGCGGTTGGCGCGGGCGCCGGAAAAAATCAACATCGGCAAACTGATCTACGATTGCGAGTGCGACATTCCTCTCGTCGTGTGTTTCAAAAGCAACAGTCGCGCACGCAGCCGCAGTTGCAAGCTGAACGGCGTTTGCGCACTCAAAGGCGCTCTTAGTGAAGCGCACCAAGCGATGTACAAGTCGCTGGAACGCTACTCGCTCGCCGACATCATCGTTAAAAAGACAGCGGTGCAGCGGCGGCTGGGATTAAAAGCCTAACGCTTTCCGTCGGCGTCACGTTCCTGATCGCTGAAAGCGGTACAACGCCAGTTGTCCAAGTACATTTGGCAGGAACGTTACCGGCATATCACCCGCCAATACCTGCCGCGCCAACACACGGTAGCCGCGCATTTCCAGGAAATGGTCAAAATCCCGAACCGTGCACAAATGGATATTGGGTGTGTTGTACCACTGATACGGGAGTGATTCGGAAACCGGCATTCTGCCGCGCAGTATCTGCCAGCGATGCGACCAGTGGCCGAAGTTCGGAAAAGTAACAATCGCTTCGCGGCCAACACGCAACATGCTTTCGATCAGCGCCTCCAGCCGGTGCATCGCCTGCAACGTCTGCGACAAAATCACGCAATCGAAACTGCCATCGGCAAAATCGGCCAGCCCACCTTCGAGATCGCGCTGCAAGACGTTCACGCGGTTGGCGATGCACGCTTTGACGCCTTCTATTGAAATTTCGATGCCATAGCCCGTTACCTGCCGCGTTTGGCGCAAATGCGCAAACAAGCTGCCGTCGCCACACCCCAGATCGAGCACTCGCGCACCAGGCGTCACCCAACTTGCAATCAATGAAAAATCGCTGCGCACTGCTGCTTCCGAAGTATTCGCCTGTTTAAGTTCGTCGCTCATCATGCCGCCTCCTTTTCGTTGAGTTCGGCAGCGATTCGCTCATAGTACGCCCGAACGGTTGCGTGATATTGCGCGTCATCGTGCAAAAAAGCGTCGTGCCCGTGCGGCGCCTCGATTTCGGCATACGAAACATCGCGCCGATTGTCGATCAGCGCCCGCATGATTTCACGCGACCGCGCAGAAGGAAAACGCCAGTCGGTCGTGAACGAAATCACCAGAAACGCACAACGCGCTTTTTCAAATGCTTTCGACAAATCGCCGTCGTGCGCTGAGGCCGGATCGAAATAATCAAGCGCCTTCGTAATCCGCAAATACGTATTGCCATCAAAATAACCTGCAAACTTTTCGCCCTGATGGCGCAGGTATGACTCGATCTGGAATTCCGGCGCGAACGAGAATTTCAAACCCTCACGCAACTGCCGCCCGAACTTCGCCTCCATCTGCTCGTCTGACAAATACGTGATATGCCCCAACATCCGCGCCACCCGCAAACCGCGCCGTGGTCGCGTGCCGTGTCGCGCATAATGTCCATCGAGAAAATCAGGGTCGGAAAGAATCGCCTGCCGCGCCACCTCATTAAACGCGATGTTTTCCGCCGACAAATTCGGCGCGGAAGCGATCACCAACCCATGTGCCAGCCGTTCAGGGTAACGTGTCGCCCAACACAGGGTTTGCATCCCGCCCAGCGAACCGCCCATCACGGCAGCCCAGCGGGTGATGCCAAGATAGTCGGCCAGCCGCGCTTGTGCGTCCACCCAATCCTCGACCGTGACCAATGGAAAATCGGCGCCCCACGGCTGACCTGTTGCCGGATTGATCGACACCGGCCCGCTCGACCCGAAACAGCTGCCAAGATTGTTGACACTGACGACGAAGAAGCGCGTGGTGTCGAGTGGTTTGCCGGGACCGACCATGTTGTCCCACCAACCGACATTGTCCGGCGCGTCTTTGTAATAACCGGCAACGTGATGCGACGCGTTCAGCGCGTGACAAATCAACACCGCATTTGAGCGTTCGCTATTCAGCGTCCCGTAGGTTTCGTAAGCCAGTTCGAACGAATCAAGCGTGACGCCGCACGCCAGTGGCAGGGGTGCCGTAAAGCACACCTGTTGCGGCACAACCGCACCCGCCGAATGCGCCACACCGTCCATTTGAGCTACCATCATCGACTCCTCGTCACGAAAACGCCCAACAAAAAACTGACCAGCGTTTCGACCAATCAGGCGGGCAGTTTGACAAGGGGAAATGTTTCTCTGCGCCGTTTTAGCCGGATTTATTGCGCGCCCGCAAGCTGGTTCAAATCGGCGCGTTTTATTTTCCGCTCATTATAACGCGGATCAGAAGCACGTATCAACCCATACGAAAATAGTGGATTTACGCAAGCCGGAAGCCATGTAAACTAACGCCCATCAACGTTCCCCCGTTTTTTGAATTATGAATGCAACATTTCCCCCTTTCAGTCGCTGGGTGATCGCCACGCGCCCCTGGTCTTTTCCGGCGTCCAGCATGCCCGCGCTGGTGACTTTTGTGTATGTTTTTTTCTTGAGTCGGCATGATGGTTTAGACGCTCATTGGCTGTTGGGCGTTCTGGCCGTTATCGGTGCGGTCGTCTTTCAAATCAGCGGCAACCTGATCAGCGATTATTTCGACTACACACGCGGAATTGATCGTGAAGACACATTCGGTTCCAGCCGTTTGTTAGTCAACCAGACATTCAAGCCACGTATGATTTTTTGGTATGGCGTTGGCTTCATTGCCTTTGGCGCGTTCCTCGGCCTTTATCTGGTTTCGCAAACCGGATGGCCTTTGCTCATCATCGGCGTTCTGGGTTTTGTGGGCGCCGCTTTTTATTATTTCTTCAAGAGTCGGGCGCTTGGCGATGCACTGATTTTTCTGATCTACGGCCCATTGATTTCCATGGGTGTTTTCTATGTGATGACCGGTTTTCTGGATGGGCGGATTGTGATGCTGTCGCTGCCCATCGCTTTCATCACAGTCAACATCCTGCACGCCAACAACACCCGCGACATCGCGCACGACAAGCGTGCTCAAATCAAGACGTTCGCCATGTTGCTGGGTGTTCGGGCGTCTGTTTTCGAGTACAAATTGTTGCTTGCACTAACCTATCTGCTAATGGTGATATTGGTCGTTACGGGAATTCTTCACTGGGTGACGCTATGCGTCTTTCTGACACTGCCGCTGGCCATTGGAAATGGTCGCGCCATGGAACGGGCTTGCGAAAAGCAACCGGAAAATATTTGTGATCTCGATGTCAGAACCGCGAAACTACAACTGGCGTTCAGCGTCTTGTTGTCGGGACTGATTTTCGTGTCGGCCTGGCTATGAGCCGCGCCGCCTTTATGGTTTTTCCCATCGCCGTTGCGGCGGCGCTCTGGTTCGCCATGTTCTCGCCGTGGACGGCGTCGCACCTGAATTTTTGGTGGTCGATGCTGTTTTCGGCCTCCGTACTAATCATCATGAGCGCCGTTTTCGGTCGAGACTGGTTGCCGCAATTCCGGCCAAGCGTTCGGGCGGCAGTCATCGGCCTGGTCTCCGCCGTCATGTTGTGGGGAGTGTTCTATCTGGGGCACGCGCTGTCAACCGCGTTATTCTCTTTTGCCGCACCACAAATCAGCGCGATTTACGGATTGCGCGACGGCAACAACTACCTATGGATTGCGCTTTTATTGCTGTTTATTGTGGGCCCGGCGGAAACCATTTTTTGGCAGGGATTTATCCAGCGCAACTTGATGGCGCGTTGGGGCGATTTGCCCGGTTTTGCCGTCACGACATTGATTTACGCTTTCGTGCACCTGTGGTCGTTGAACGTCATGCTGTTATTGGCAGCAACAGTGTGCGGCCTCTTCTGGGGTGGGCTGTACATGCTCCTGAAACCCCGAAATTTATGGCCGTTGATCATCTCTCATGCGGTTTGGGATGTGATGGTGTTCGTCCTGCTTCCGATTGCGTGAAGCGCCCAATTCCATTTCCATTCCCGCCCCCGATCAAAAACACTGATGCATACTCCGTCATTCCCGCGTGCTTCCCCGCCCAAAATCGCTGCGGGGACAAGTCTAGCGGGAATCCAGTGTCGTTTATTATTCACGCGAAGACGCGGCGGAAGCTCAGGGAACTTTGTCAGCGCCTTTTACAACGGAATCCCTGATCCCTGACTCATAAAAAAGGCCGACGTTTGTCGGCCTTTTTGTAACAACATCAAAGTGCTTATTTCAGATTGTTCGAGATCAACTTGGTCATTTCAAACATCGATACTTTGGTCTTACCGCCAAAGACGCTTTTCAGTTTTTCATCGGCATTGATCATCCGTCTGTTAACTGCGTCTTGCAATTTGTTCTTTTTGATGTAATCCCAAATTTTCTTGGTCACTTCCGTGCGCGGCAGCGGGGTTGCGCCGACAACGGCGGCCAACGCAGCTGACGGGGTCAACGGACGCATGAACGCCGGATTGGGTTTACGCTTGACCGCAGGTTTCTTCGCGGCTTTTTTAGCGACTTTCTTGACGGCCTTTTTGGCAATCTTTTTGACCGCTTTCTTCGCTACTTTCTTCGCCGCAGCTTTCTTGGCGACTTTCTTTGCTACTTTCTTCGCCGCAGCTTTTTTGACGACTTTCTTTGCCACTTTCTTCACAGCAGCTTTTTTGACAACTTTCTTAGCGACTTTTTTCGCCGCGGCTTTTTTGACGACTTTCTTTGCAACTTTCTTGACCGCTTTCTTCGCGGCTGCCTTCTTGGCGGGTTTCTTGGCTTTAGCCATGAGTTTTCCTTCCTCTTTAGTCGATAAATCGATCGTTCTGAGACGGACCCTCCTGTCTATGGGTTTTCCCCGTCTCATCGCGGCGACTATACCGCATTTTCAAGAGAAAAAAAGCAATTGGTGGCGATTTTTCATAGAGAAAAGCGCAGTGTTGCAAGAAAGAGAATAAAAACGAGGCGTTTCCATAGGGGGAAAGCAACGTTTTCGAAGGGTGATTGTCCGCTGCTAAAACCGTCTCACCCTCTTATGGCAAGGGAGGCAAGAGCGCGTAAAAGAAGTTCCTGCGAAAAAACGCCCTATTTACCTGCCCCTTTCCCGCAAGTGGGCGAGGGGGAATTTGCGAGTGAACGCCTCTCCCGCGTCACCCTTTTCCAGAAATCCGCCGCGCCAGTTCCAGCGTTTTTTCCACTTCTTGCGCCGCTACGTCGCTCGAAAAATGCGCTTCGACGTTGGCGCGTCCCTCCGACGACAGTTGGCGCCACAGTGCCTCGTCCTGATAAGCACGCGCCACTGCTTCGGCGAATGCGCGGGCATCGTCGGCGATCAGTGCGTCGCGCCCGTCGGTCAGGTGCATACCCTCGGCAGCCATCGACGTGACAACGACCGGCACGCCGTAGCTCATCGCCTGATTGACTTTGCCCTTGACGCCAGCACCGTAGCGCAGTGGCGCAATCGACAGGCGAGTCGCGGCAAAGTACGGTTCGATGTCCTCGATGTAGCCGGTAACAACGACATCGTTTGCCGCCAGCGCCTTGACCGACGCCGGAAGATCGCCGCCGATGATGGTGGTGGCGACGCCGGGCAAAAGTTGCCGTACATGCGGCAACACCTCGCGCCCGTACCACAGCATTGCATCGACGTTGGGCGGATGGCGGAAGCTGCCGATGAACAACAATCCGGCGCGTTCACCGAATGCACGACCGACGGGTTTGGCCTCGTGGATGTTGGATAACACGGCGATTTTCGCGTCAGAAACCAGCGGCGTCAGCAACGCTTGCTCCACCGGCGACACCACCCAAGTCCTGTCGGCAGCGCGAATCAGTCGCAACTCCTGTTCCTTCTGGGCTTCCGCCTGGGCGTGCGCCGTCGCGCTGTTTTGCACTTCGGCCTCGCGTTCGGCACGCAGAAAATGTAAATCCACCGTGTCGTAAATCAGGAACGCCTGTGGTGCCCATTTGCGCATCGCTGCAAGCCACTGTGCCGCGACTTCAAGGCGCGACAACACGATCACGTCGTATTCGTTGCCACGCGTCTGCAAAAACGCCTCCATTGCGTTGAAATACGGCAGATGAAGCACTTCGATGCCATCCGCCTGCAATTGCCCGACGTAAGGTGCGCGGTATTCTAGTGAAGCGGCAGCAAACGTCACCTTGCGCCTAGACTGCGTGAGCAGCCGCAGGAGATGCCACATCCGCAGCGACCCCGAATCGCGGTCGGGCGTCAGCATGCAAGCGTCGAGTACCAGAATGCGGGTGTGAACAGCGTGTTCGGCAGCGCGGCGAATATCGCCGTAACGTTCGGGATGCTTCTCCAGCATCGCCCGCCATTTGGCGAAGAACGCCGCCTGATTGATCACCTGATAACGCTTGACGCCCTGCGTTTCATCAGTGCCCGAGGTCTGCCCCTCGAAGTGAATCACCCTCGATTGCGGCTGATAAAGCACCCGTTTACCGGCGGCGCGTACTTGAAAGGCCAGGTCGGTGTCTTCATAGTAAGCGGGCGCGAAACGCTTGTCAAAACCGCCCAGTTGCTCCCACAGCGCACGGGAGAGCGCGATGCAAGCGCCAGAGCAGTAATCAACATCGCGCCGATAATGAAATTCGGGACGGTTCGGGTCATCGTTTCGCCCATAATTCCAGGCCGATCCATCGCAAAAAACAATGCCGCCCGCTTCCTGCAAACGGCCATCGGGATAACACAGTTGCGCGCCGACCAGTCCGGCGTCGGACGTTTGATCAAGCGTGTTAACCAATGCCGTCAGCCAGCCCTCTGTTACCAGCGTGTCGTTGTTGAGAAAAACGAGAATGTCGCCACGCGCTTCTTTCGCGCCCGCGTTGCAGTTCTTGAGAAAGCCGAGATTGTGCGGCTGGCGAACGAAACGCACGCCTTCAACGCCCGCAAGCTGTGTTTGTAACGACTCAGGAGAAGCGTCGTCGAGCACCAGCACTTCGTAAGCGATGTCGTGCGTGTGTTCATGAACGCTTTTGATGCAACTGAACGTCGCCAGCGGTTCGCCATACGCTGCGATTAAAATCGACACCCGTGGCGTCGCCGACGCCGCGACCGTCAACGGCGTCACTTGGGCTTCCTGGGCTTTAGGCTCAAACGGCAGCATCCAGGCTGCGCGGCGACGAAAGAGTTTTTCATAGCTGCGCACGATCAACACGCGCAAACCGGCAGTCCGGTAAATCGAGTGCGCCGTGCGCATCATCCGCGTGGCGCGTAACGCTTTTTGTTGCCATTTTTCCTTTTGCTCCCGCCAGATAAGCCACCAGCCCGGCGGCGACGGAGGCGGCGTATCGCGCAACGCTTTCAAATGCCGCCGCAATTCCTCTCTCGCCTCCTTGCGGCCACAGCCGACACCGGCATGATACAAATCGAACAGCGACGAAATATCGGGGCGCTTGCCATCTTTGCGCTTATCTGTCGGCGCGTTCGTCGGCAGCTTTGGCCAAACCTCGGCGTCGACCGTCACCTCCCGCGCTGGTCGCGTTTCCAGCGGCAATGCTTCGAGATAATGTTGGCGGTACGCTTCTTCCGTATCACAAAATGCGGGCATCACCGCAGCCGCTTCCTCTAGCGCAAACCGACACAGCGCCGCGTTCCATTCGGCAATACTGCTGTCCCAAGGCAACAGCACCGCGTGCGGCGATTCCTGCAAACGTTCCGTCAACGCCCCCAGCGCCGACGCCACGATCGGCATGCCACTCAATCGCGCCGGTGTCAGCGCGTAGCAGAAGGATTCGGGAACTTGTGCCGGAAAGAAAAATACGTCCGGTTTTTCGGCAGCAAGCAGCGCCGGTAAATCTGCTTCGTCGTATTCGCTGCTCATCGACAAGCGCGGCAATGGCAAGTCCGGCAACGGTTGCGCCGTGGTGCCGAGAATGCGAAACGATAACGGCAATCCCCGTTCCTCGGCATCGCGGGCGCAAGCACAGACAATACCGAAACCCTTTTCGGGCGACAGCGCTCCAAGCGACACCACACGCAAACGGGGTGGTTTCAGCGTCAGCGCTTCAGGGTGCGGCCAAATTCGAGGCGTGAATACTGGCAACACCCGATGAACGCGCTCGGCGATGTCGCGTGACGGCGCAATGACGCGATCAGCGCTGCGCAACGCTTCGCCAAACCGCGCCCGCCATTCGGCATTCGTCAACGGCCAGGAGGAAGCCTCCCCCGCCATACCATCGGCTATCGGTTGCGTGTTGTCGCTTTTGGGCTCACCACAAAAGCGACCGCGATGGTCGGCAAGATGGTACTGACTGCCGAGAACGAAATAATCGTGCAGCGTCACATCGAGCGGCACGCCCAACGCCTGCGGCAAGGTCAGCACATCCTGCGGCAGCGCGTGAATGTGATGCAGATGAACACGAACAATCCCTATTGTTTTGAGCGCTTCGACAAGGCGCTGCATTTCCTGCGGCAGCGTAAAAACGCCATCAAGATGATGGCCGCCGCGTTGCCAGCCGACGCGAACCCGAGAATTGAAAATGCCCGGCTTCTCCGGCGTCAGATGAACGATATCGCAGTGATCGTTGAGCAGCCTCTCAATATCCCGGATATGGCGGGCGATGCCTCCTCCCCAACCGTGATGAATGAAAAGCACAGGCCAGCGATGAGACGCAGCGAGAGCGTTCAAAGCAAGCAGATGAGGCGATATGGAATCTGCAGGGGCATGGCATGCCGCGCCCCTGCATGCCGCGCCCCTACGACGCGCTCGCCAGAGCATGCCTCAACGCGCCGATTGTTTTCGCATAATCGCTACCGGAAAAAACCGCGCTTCCCGCAACAAAAGTATCCGCCCCCGCTTTGGCAATGGCAGCGATATTGTCCGCCTTCACACCACCATCGACTTCCAGCAAAATCTCGCGCCCCGTGCGCTGCTGTGCCGCGTCGATCCGCGTTCGCACCTGTCGCAGCTTGTCGAGCGTGTGCGGGATAAACGCCTGCCCACCGAACCCCGGATTCACCGACATCAACAACACCAGATCGAGTTGATCCAGCACCCAGTCAAGACAATCTATCGGCGTGGCCGGATTCAGCGCCAGCCCTGGCTTGCAACCACAGTCCCGAATCAGCGCAATCGTGCGATCAACGTGCTGCGATGCTTCGGGGTGAAAACTGATGATCGTCGCGCCCGCTTGGGCGAATCCGCTAACCAGCGCGTCAACCGGTTGCACCATCAAATGCACATCCATCGGAACGGTCGCGTACGGTTTGATGGCTTGGCACACCAGCGGGCCAACCGTTAAATTCGGCACATAGTGATTGTCCATCACGTCAAAGTGTATAAAGTCCGCGCCAGCAGCGATGACTTCACGCACTTCTTCACCCAGACGGGCAAAATCAGCGGAAAGAAGAGAAGGAGCGATCCGGTATTTCATGGAGTGTCTCGCGTATCAACGTGTTCCCTCTTCCTCTTGCGGAAGAGAGGAAGGGGAGAAAGTGGTCGGGGTGTAAAGCAAAAAACCAAGCAAAACGTCGAACAAGTAATTATTCATAGGAAAAACCAGATCCGAAAGCAACATAAGTTTAGCTCAACACAGCGTTATCTTCGCTTATACTTCGGCGCACGGCAATGGTTATCGACTTTTCAAGTAAAAAAGGTGGTTTTGTGAAGCGATTTTTGCGGTTTCCCCTGTATTTGGCGGGTGTCATCGTTCTGATGAGCGGTTTAAGTGGCTGCGTTACGCCGCCGCCTTCAATGCCGACAGCAACACCAGCAGCGCCACCCACGCAGCCAACACCCTCGCTGCCTCAATTACGCTATCAACACGTCGATTGGTCGGCGCTGCCCGGATGGTCGCAAGACACGCTCGCCGAGGTTTGGCCTGCTTGGCAAATGAGCTGCCGCGCCTTGCTCAAGAGAGAGGCCGAACGCGCCGTTTGGACAGCGCCGTGTCAGGCAGCCGAAGCCATTGATCCCAACCGTCCTGACGCCGTTCGCACCTTTTTTGAGACTCATTTTCAGGCTTGGCAAATTTTCACCGATCACACGCAAGGCACAACAGGGCGCGGCCTGATCACCGGCTATTACGAGCCGCTGCTCGCAGGCAGCCCTGCGCCCGACGCACGTTATCGTTACCCGCTGTATGCGCCTCCCGACGATTTACTGACCGTCGAACTGGCCTCGCTCCACCCCGAACTGGAAGGCAAGCGAGTGCGCGGACGTCTGGTGGGCAACAAAGTGCTGCCTTACTTCTCCCGCGCCGAGATTGACCGTGGCAGCCCCACGCTCAAAGCGACGCCCCTGTACTACGTCGATGACGCAATGGACGCCTTCTTCCTGCATATTCAAGGATCGGGTCGCCTGCAATTGCCCGATGGTCGCATCGTCCGCCTTGGTTACGCCGATCAAAACGGCCACCCGTACCGTGCCATCGGCGGCATCCTTGCGCAGCGCGGCGACATCGCCCGCGAAAACCTCTCCATGCAAACCATCAAAGCATGGGGACGAGCGCACCCCGATGCCCTGCCCGCGCTGCTTGACGAAAATCCGAGCTACGTTTTTTTCCGCGAAGTGCCGCCGCCGGAACCCGGCACACTTGACGCCCGAATCGACGGACCGATCGGCGCCTTGGGCGTGCCGTTGCTGGCGCAACGCACCATCGCCATCGACCGCCGCTTTTTGCCTCTGGGTGCGCCTTTCTTTCTCGACGCCGTTGATCCCGACAGCCGCACACCGATACAACGGCTAACAATGGCACAGGATACCGGTGGTGCGATTCGCGGCGCGATCCGTGCCGACTTTTTTTGCGGCACCGGCAAAGAAGCAGGTGAACGTGCCGGGAAAATGCGGGAGACGGGACGGCTGTGGTTGCTGTGGCCGAAAGGACAGAAGCCGGAGAACAGGAATCAGAATTGATCCCTGACACCTATATCTGAACCGTGCCATTCTCCGCCGCTTCCTTGACATCGGCAGCGCTGCCAACCAGCAACGGATCGGGCGGCACGACAACTTCCGGGTTTTTGTCGGGGTAGGGAAGGTTGTAGAGAAAGTGGCGCAAGCAGTTAATGCGGGCGCGTTTCTTGTCGTCGGCTTTGATAACAACCCACGGCGCATCGCCGGTATCGGTATGGAAAAACATCGCGTTTTTGGCAAGGGTGTATTCATCCCATTTGTCGAGCGATTGTATGTCAATCGGCGAGAGTTTCCAGTGTTTTAACGGATCGTCACGACGCGAAATAAAGCGACGCAGTTGTTCTTCACGACTCACCGAGAACCAGTATTTGAACAACCGGATGCCGCTGTTGACCCACATTCGCTCAAGCGCCGGTGCTTGCCGCATGAATTCGAGGTACTGATTCGGCGTGCAAAACCCCATTACCTTCTCGACACCGGCGCGGTTGTACCATGAACGATCAAAAAAAACGATTTCACCCGCTGCCGGAAGATGGGCGATATAGCGCTGAAAATACCATTGCTCCTGCTCCAGGCTGCTTGGTTTGTCCAGCGCCACAACTCGCGCACCACGCGGATTGAGGTGTTCCATGAAGCGTTTGATCGTGCCGCCTTTTCCGGCGGCGTCGCGTCCTTCAAACAGCAGCGCAATACGTTGCCTTTCTCCCTTGACCCAATTTTGCACTTTCAGCAATTCAATTTGTAATTCAGCCTTGAGCTTTTCGTATTCGCCGCGCCGCATCCGCGTTCGGTACGGATAGGACATCGGTAGCGCGGCGGTATTGCTGTCTTCCGGTGTGCCCGGCGGCGCTGATGCTATCTCTTTTGCTTTCGGCGCCTGACTGGTCGCCTTGATGATGCGCACCATTTCTTCTCGGGTGCGGCGGACTTCTTCGTTTTGTGAGCCGCGCGTATTCTTTTTCAAAGGCGTTGTTTTGAGAGAAGTGCCGGATGGCGATTTTGGCAGCCCCCCGGTTTCCGGCTTCTTGTTCTTGGGGGCTTTTCCGGTTTTTGTTTTGGCCGCCATAATGCTCTCCTTAAAATAAGACACGAATAACGCGCGGGAATTTTTGATAATACGCCTGTCTTTTGGGCGCGTCGAGCGCCGCACCGTTTGTTGCAAAAACGCTCCGGAAAAGAGGCATGGCAATGACCGCTCATACGATAACGGTTGACGCCCGTTTCCCCCGCTCGGACAATGCCGGACATCTGTTGATATGAAATGTTGAAACCGCTCTGAGGAGATTCCGTGAAAAGAAAAGGAAAAACGTTGGTGCCGCGCAACCCTTTCGCGGTCGCTGCACGGCAACGCCACGCGGGCGTGCATCAAAAAACGCACAAAATCAAACGGCGTGACGACCGCCAAGCGCTGCGAAAGCTCATGCGCACAGAAGAGGACGGGGATACCGTCCTTTTTTGTGGCGTTTCATTGCCGCGCCAACCGCACGTTCTCTGGTAGCGGAATATCGGCGTGGCTGGCGCGAAACGGGTTGATGTCGATCCCGCCGCGTCGGGTATAGCGAGCATAGACCGACAGCCGTAACGGCGAACAGCGTCGCATCAGCTCCATGAAGATGCGTTCGACGCATGATTCGTGAAACCCGTTGTGGCGGCGCAGCGAAACGATGTATTTAAGCAATCCCTCACGGTCAACCGGATGTCCCGTATACGCAACTTGCAGACTGCCCCAGTCGGGCTGCTCTGTCACCGGACAGTTCGACTTCAGCAAATGCGTGACTAGCCTTTCAGTGACTATCGGCGTGTCTGTGTGCGCAAACAAAAAGTCGGGATGCGGCGTGTACGTGTCGATGCTTACCGGAAGCGTATCAAGGCAAAACCCTTCAAGCAACGCGATACGCTGATCCGGAAACTGTTGCGGCAAAACGAGTTCAACAGCCACTGCCGCGCCAGTCACGGCAGAAAGATCATGTATCAGGCGATAACGTACTTCGTTTGCCGAAGAAAACGCTGTTTGATTAAAGCCGTTCAAATACAGTTTCAGCGACTTTGATTCGATGATGTTCGGCGATGCCGCAGAAACGATAATGTGCGCCAACGCTACACACGGTTTGCCACTCGGATTCAGCCACGAAAGCTCGAAGGCGTTCCAGAAATCGACGCCGTAAAACGGCAACTGCGCATCAGAATCAATCCCAAGTTCGGCTCGCCCGATCCTGCGCGGGATCGGATAAAGAAGCGACGCATCGTAATGTTCGGCGTAAGCACTGCTCTTGCCGAGCGGGGTATCATTGAAAGCGCTCATAAAATTCAAGAAGAATCAGGGGAAACATTTGCGTCACTGGACGCTTTGTCGTTCTTCCTCCGCTGTTTGGCGGGGAAAAACCAGCCGAAGGCAACGACTTCAAACAGCATGCGAAAAATTTGCCTCCAGGAAAGGCGGGGAGCGGGAGATGTCGGCAGTGGTTCTTGCTCAACCGTCAACAAATCCGCCAAAACGTCACGAGCGCGAAGCACCTCCGCTTCCGAAACCATAACTGTTCTGGTGTTGAGAAGTCCTATCTGCACACCAGGAAACAAGCCGCCGAAGTGCCTGTTATGCACAAAATACGGGATGCCTTCTGCTATCAGAAGGCTCTCCGCCAACGCGAGGTCGATGGGGTTATCAGGGCGATAGATCGGAACCATAGGAACGGATTGTACGCAGTGTCTCCACTCCAAATCAACAGGGCTGCCATCTTGCGCCACATCAAGGCTTTCGGGGCTTACTCTCTCATACAGTGAAACACGCGGCGTTCCGTATAGACAGCATCTACCGAGCAATCGTGGGAATCCACCGGCAACGCATCGACAATTTGCACGTCGAACGCGCCAACAATGCGCGGTACGTGCTTCGGAATCTGCGGCAACAACCGATCATAAAACCCGCCGCCGTATCCCAGCCGCTCGCCACGCGGTGTGAACGCGACCCCCGGCACCAGAATCCAGTCAATCGTCTCTGGAGAAACAACCGGACGTTCCGGCAAAGGCTCAAGAATTCCCCGCGTGCCGGGTGCCGTATCGCGGGCGATGTTCTCGACCGTTTGCAGCGCCATCTGACGCGAAGTCCCTTTCGAAGACAACACCCGTGGCAACACCACGGTTTTCCCGCTTTGCAAGGCTTCCTGCACCAGCAACACCGAATTCCATTCGCTGCCGAAAGAATGAAACAACAACACGGTGCGGGCATTTGCAAATGATGGTAGCGCGGCGATTCTCTGCGCGATACAACGCGAATGCGCCGCGTGCTCGTCCACCGACAAACCATCGCGCAACGCCAGCACACGGTGGCGCATCTCCTGCTTGGCGCGTTGCGTTTCGGAGGGCGACGCGCTAAAGGACAACGAATCGGACATAACGGAAGTCTTTGTAAGTTACAAGCAGCATTATAATGAGGCTTTCTCTTTACCGAAAACGGCTTTCCCCATGAGACACGCCACCGCGCCCAAAATTCCCGACGGCTTCCACCATCGGGGGCGCCGCGAGCGGCTGTTGCAGAAGATACACGAAACACACGGTGGCGGATTGGTGCTGATGCCGACCGCTCCGGAAATGTTTCGCAACCGCGACACGCTTTACCCTTATCGACCGGAAAGTTACTTCCACTACCTCTCCGGCTTCCCCGAACCCGAAGCTGTTCTGGCGTTGACCTGCGACAGCGCGGGAAAAACGCGCCACATTCTCTTTTGTCGTGAGAAAAATCCTGAACGCGAAATCTGGGACGGATTTCGCGTTGGCCCGGGAGCCGCAAGCGAAATGTTCGCTTTCGATGAAACTTTTCCGATTTCAGCGCTGAACGAGCAATTGCCCGCGCTCGTGATGAACCAGTCCGCATTGCTCACGCCGATGGGCTTGTACTCCGACTGGGATTCCACCATTACCCGGCTTTTGGGCGCCCTGCGCACGCAAGCGCGATCCGGCCACACACCGCCCGCTTGCATCGTCGATGTGCGTGATGTCCTCGACCGGATGCGAATGATCAAGGACGATTGCGAAATTGCGCTGATGCGTCACGCCGCCGCCATCTCCGCGCAAGCACACGTTCGAGCCATGCGTTTTGCGCGTCCCGGGCACTTCGAGTATCAAGTCGAAGCCGAATTGCAGCACGAGTTCATGATGCACGGCGCGCAAACAGCGTATCCGTCGGTTGTCGCCAGCGCCGAAAACGCCTGTGTTTTGCACTACGTTGAAAACCGTCGGAAGATCAACGCCGGTGATTTGCTTTTGATGGATGCCGGTTGCGAATACCAAAACTACGCTTCCGATATTACCCGCACATTCCCGGTCGGCCGCCGATTCAGCGCTGCACAAAAAGACATCTACGAATTGGTGCTCGCCGCGCAACGCGCTTGTTTCGACGCGCTGAAACCCGGTGCGCCATTCCGCGCTTTTCACGATACCGCCGAGCGCGTGTTGACGCAAGGCATGATCGACCTGAAGCTGATCAAAGGCCCGCTCGATACCGCGCTTGAAACGGGCAGCTTCAAGCGATTCTACATGCACCGCGCCGGTCACTGGCTAGGATTGGACGTGCACGACGCCGGTCAGTATCGGCGCGGCGAACACGACAAAACGCCAACGCTGCTTGAACCCGGAATGGTGCTCACCGTTGAACCCGGCTGCTACATTCGAGCCGATGACGACATCCCCGCTGCATTCCACAACATCGGCGTGCGCATCGAAGATGATGTATTGATCACGAAAGACGGCATCGACATTCTTACCTCCGCCGCGCCAAAAAACGTGGAAGAGGTAGAAGCGTTGTGCACGCAATAACAAACGATTCGATTATGAAAACATTGACAACACATGAATCTTCAAACGCACTGGCGGAGCGCTGGCGTCGTTTTCTCTCGCCGCGACGGATCGGCGTAACGACACATGCCGCACCAGCGCCGGATCGCAGCGTGTTTCAGCAGGACTACGACCGAATCGTTTTTTGTTCGGCGTTCCGGCGGCTCAAGGACAAGACGCAGGTGTTTCCACTGGCGCAAAGCGATTATGTGCGCAACCGCTTGACGCACAGTCTGGAAGCGTCGTGTGTGGGTCGTTCGCTCGGAACGACGGTAGGACGGGCGTTGGTGGCACGTCATCGTCTGGAAGATGTGTTGCACGCTTCGGATTTCGGCGCGGTGATTGCGGCAGCTTGTCTGGCGCACGATATCGGCAATCCACCGTTCGGACACGCAGGCGAAGACGCCATCCGTGAATGGTGTACGCAACCGAACGGCGCGCTCGACCGTTTGCAGTTGACCGGTGCGCAACGCGCCGATTTCGAACGCTACGAAGGCAATGCTCAAGGATTTCGCGTGTTGGCCGCATTGCAAAGCCCTTCAAACCCCGGCGGTTTGCAGTTGACAGCCGCGACACTGATGGCGTTTTCCAAATACCCGTGCGCATCAAAAACAGAAACGCCGCTTGATGGCCGCTCGGCCAAAAAGTTTGGTTATTTCCAGAGCGAAGCCGCGCTTTTCCGCGAAGCGGCAACGACCGTCGGCATGAAAGAGCGGGTTGCCGGAGCTTGGCGGCGACACCCGTTGGCGTTTTTGGTCGAAGCTGCCGACGATATTTGCTACCGCATCGTCGATCTTGAAGACGCAGCACGCATCGGTGTCATCCCGGCGAAAGACGTTGAAGCGCTGCTGCTCATCGTCGCCGGCGGTGACGCCCGCACAGCACGGCTTCACAGCATCACCGAACCCAAAGAACGCATCGAATACCTCCGCGCCAAAGCGATAGGACGCCTGGTCGAAGAAACCGCCGAGATTTTCTTGAGCCACGAGGAAGCCATCGTCAACGGCGATTACGACGAAGAACTGCTTGCTGAATCGTGCGTTGCCAAAACGCTGGAGCAAATCGAAACGCTGTCGCACGAAAAAATCTATGTCGCACGATCCGCCATGGAAATCGAGGCGGCAGGTTGCGAAGTGCTTTCGGGTTTGCTCGATCTTTTTTTCACCGCCGTTTCGGATCGCTTCAACGCACCGAACAAAGAAAGCGCACCGATCCGCAGCCGCGTTTTGATCCCGTTATTGCCGCCGCAATTCCTCGGTGAAGGCAATGCTCCCGATGCCGATCCTTATCTGCGTTTGTTAAAAGTGGTCGATTTCGTTTGCGGCATGACCGATTCGTATGCGATCACGCTGTACCGGCGACTAAAAGGAATCGAATTGCCGGGGTGAGAAAAACGCTCCCGCAACCTGCACGAGCTTACGGCAGTTTTGACGCTTGGCATGCTCCCGCAAACGGGCGAGGAGTGTTGTTTTTCCGCGCCTGCGCACGAATTCCTTGTCCCCTCCACTTTCGCAAAAATGACGAATTCGGAACACTGCGCCTGTTTCCTGGCTCCTGACCCCCGTCTCCTCAATACCCGACATACCGATTCCTGATATAGTTATCTTTATGAAGCATTCCGTCCCCGACTGCCCGCTTTGTCTCGGCGACAGCGGCCTTGTGGTTTACCGCGATGCGCGGTGCCGCGTGGTGTTGACCGACGAGCCGTTCCCCGGATTTTGCAGGGTGGTCTGGAACAAGCATATTGCGGAGTTCACAGACCTTCCCCCCGCCGATCGCGCTCACTGTATGGCGGTCGTGGCGGCAACGGAGTCGGCGCTGCGCACGTTGCTGGCGCCGGACAAGATGAATCTGGCGTGTCTGGGCAATCTCACGCCGCACTTGCATTGGCATGTCATTCCGCGTTTTGCTGACGACTCCCATTTTCCCCAATCTGTCTGGGGCACGCGCCAACGACTCGGCATCTCCCAAGTGCTCCCGCCTCTTTTCGCCGAATCTCTGGAGGAACATCTGGTGAAAACGTTATGCTCGTCGTCCGCTGCATCAGAGAGGAAATTATCATGAGTGACGTTTCTTCTGCATCTTCGGCAGCCTCGCACCGGCTGATGCAGAAAGGCTGGGCAACGCAGCTTTTCGCCGCCGAGTTGCCGCAGGCCAGCGCCCAGTTGCGCGCTGAGATGGAGCGTGCGCTCGATGCGCCGATGTCCGCCTTTGAACGTTTCCGGTTGACGGAAGTATGCCGGGTGCTGGTGATGGGGCTGCACAACCGCTGGAGCCGTTTGTCTTACAATGAAGAACTGGCTTTTTCGGAGGATGTCGGGCTGTGGCAGGTGCTGTGGTCGCATTATTCGCTCAGCCTGCGCACGTTGCTCGATGGCGACCCTGAGCTGACGCCGCACAAGGCTTTTTTCATGCAGCAATCGCTGTTTATCGGCAAGCAGTTGCGGCTGATCCACGCACTTGCTCACAAGCCGTTCCCGGAGAAGCTGTGGAAGGAAATCCATGCTTATTACCGCTTCTCCGAGCTCATGCAGTGTGCGCTCGAAAATGTCACCGACAAATTGCTGACTTCCGAGAATCGGGTCAGCTGTTATTCGACTTACATTCATACGCTGCTCATCGACCTTGCCAATCTGTCGGTTTTGTCGCCGCAGCAAATACTGTGGATGAACCGTTGGCTGCCCCGTCTGGCTCGCAAGGCACAGCCGGTCGATACCTCGGTGCCACAAATCGGGCTGTTCCTGGAAACGCACCTCGACAGCAGCCAGGGCGGGACTCTGCGGGCGCGGGTCAAGCCTTCATCTGACCCTTCGCTGCGTGTCGCTGATCTTGATGAGATCGCCAAAACCTTGCGGCGGCGGCGGCGTCATCTGATCACCGGCGAAACCCCCGCCCGGATAAAGCTCGGCGAAGACATTAACAGCGACCAGGCAGCGACGCTGTTGGCGCATCTGGAGGCGGCTTGGTGCCCGCCGGACTTGTCGCATGCTCCCGACGCGCCACAATTCGACGATTGGGAGGCATAAATCGCTGTAGGTTGGCGAGCGCTTCTGCTATAGTCAACGCCTATCAATCGGTTTCCCCGATGACTGTTAAAAACGTGCGACTGTGTTGACCCCTGAAAGTTTTGCCCTGCTACGCTTGCTCAACGCCGAAGCGCCCAGCGCCGGGCCGGCGCTCGCCGCGCAACTGGAGATTCCCAAAGGGCGCATTCCGACTCTGGTTCGGGAGCTGGAGACCGCCGGTATCGGCATCGCCCGGATCAGCGGTCGCGGTTATCAACTCGCCGCTCCCTACCAACGGCTAGACCTTGCCGTCTGGCGCGACGCCTGCGTGACGTTGGGCGCATCACTACCGATCGACACCAAAAAAAAACCACGGCTGCAAACAGTGCTGCATCCCTCTGTCGTCGGCACGGAAGCCCCCCACGCGCCGCAACCGCTCAGCCTCGAATGGGTCGAGCAGATTGATTCGACATCAAGCGAATTGATGCGCCGGATTTCGCGCCATGACATCCACGGCCTCGCGCTGACCGCCGAATGGCAAAGCGACGGGCGCGGTCGCCGTGGCCGCCCGTGGCTGGGCTTGCCCGGCAACAGCCTGATGTTTTCGCTGGGCTGGCGTTTTGAGCAGGGTGCCGGTTTTCTGGCTGGATTGTCTCTGGCCATGAGCGTCGCCATCGCGCGGGCGTTGGAAAAAGAAGGGTTCGCCGGTATCGAACTCAAATGGCCTAACGACCTGATCCACCATTATCATAAGCTCGGCGGCATTCTAGTAGAGCTGAATGGCGACGCGCTAGGCCCGTCGCAGGCAGTCATCGGCGTCGGCCTCAACCTCACGCTGCCCAAGACGGTGCGCGGCGATATTCCACAAGCCGTCTCCGATCTGGCATCGCTTAAAAAAGACCTGCCTTCGCGTGAGGCGCTGCTGGCGCGTTGTTTTTTCGAGATGGCGACGGCGCTCGCCGATTATGCCCAGCGCGGCTTTGTCGCCTTCGCGCCGGAATGGCAACGTCGACACGCCTACCAGAACAAGCCGGTCAAACTGCTGCTGCCAGACGGCCAGACCGTTCGCGGCATCGTCGCCGGGGTTGACGCCAGCGGTGCGCTGGTGCTGGCCGAAAGCTCCCCCATCGGCAAAGACAGCCGCCGCGGTCGCTACATCGCCGGCGAAATATCGCTGCGCCGAGCCTGACATGCTGACTCAGGGAGAACTCAGCGCGACATGAATCACATTCTGGTCATCGACGCCGGTAACGCCCGATTGAAATGGGCGACTGCTAACCGCTACGGTTGGTCGGTATCGGGTTCCATTTCCAATTCCAATGTCGGCGTGCTGGCGCTCACTCACTGGCAAAGCATCGAGCCGCCGTCGCGCGTTATCGGCGTTAATGTCGCTGGCAAAGCGATGCAACACAAACTCGAAATGCAGATGGTACGCTGGCGCGTCCGCGCCGAATGGCTGGCGCCACAGGCAAAAGCCGCAGGCGTCAAAAACAGCTATGCCGATCCCTCCCGACTGGGTGCTGATCGCTGGGCGGCGCTGGCCGCCGCCCGCCGACGACAACGGCGCACTACCGACGTTAACGCCGGTGTTGCACCGATGCCTTGCCTGGTGGTCGGCCTCGGCACGGCCGCCACCATCGATGCTTTGGCCGCCGACGGGACTTTTCTGGGCGGCCTCATCCTGCCCGGTTTCGCGTTGATGCGTAACAGCCTTGCCACCAACACGGCGGGGCTGCCGCTGAAAATCGCCAAAGGTGTCTATGCCGATTTCCCCACCTCCACGGAAGACGCGATTTCCTCCGGCACTGTGCAAGCGATCCGCGGCGCTATCGCCGAAATGCGGGTGTTGCTTGCCGCGCATCATGGAATTGATGCTTCCGGCGTTATGCTTCTTGTTGCGGGCGGCGATGCCGCCGTTTTTCTGCCCCACCTGACAGAACCGCTGACTCTCGTGGATAATCTTGTGCTGGAAGGCGTTCTGGCGCTGGCAGCGCCGGAATACCTCCCTGAATGAAACCGCCTGTTTTTCTTGCGTTTTTACGCACTTTTAATTAAAACAACCTTTCGCACATGCGTTTTCTATTAATCGCCCTCTTGCTCGCTAACCTCGTCCTGTTCATGTCCGTGAGCGGTGAGGGCACTCCACCTGCGCCGCCACCGCCACCGGTTGCCGCCGACAAAATCGTGCTGGTGAAGTCGTTGGCCGATGGTGAGCCTGTGCCGGTCGGCCAACCCGCACCGCCCCCGCTGTCCACATCACCCGCCGAAACGGCAACGGCCTGCCTCGAATGGGGGCCGGTCGCCGACGCGCTACTCGACAGCGCCCGCGCCGCACTCAGCCGCGTTCCCGAAATCGGCGCCTATCAGGAAATCCGTCGCCAAGGACCGCCACGGTCCTGGCTGGTAAGCATCGACGGCTTCGACAGCCGCACCGCCGCCGTCAACCGCTCCAACGAATTGCGCCGTCAGGGCATCAGCGATATTTCCGTGCTGGAGCCGCCGGAGTCCGGCTCGACGTTCGCGCTGTCGCTTGGCGTGTACAGCGCCGAGCAAGGCGCCCAGTCGCGCATTGCGGCGCTCAACGAGAAAAAAATCAGTGGCACCAAAGTCACCCCGCGCGGCAGCGTCACCTCCGTTTTTTTCGTTGCCTCCAACGCCACACCGGCGCTCGAACAACACCTGCGTGAACTGTTGCCTCGCTTCGTTGGCAGCTCCGTTCAAAGCATCGCTTGCCCACCGCCGCAAACCAACTGATTTTCTTTGTTTCCGTACCATGCAACCTGACCGCACCTCTGAACTCGTTGAACTGCTTCGTCAACGCATCCTGATTCTGGATGGCGCGATGGGAACGATGGTTCAGCAACACCCTCTCTCCGAAGACGATTTTCGTGGCAACACCCCCCATTGTTCGCACGCGCATCTGCCAGACACTCTTCCCGAACAAAAAGGCAATAACGACGTATTGGTATTAACACGACCGGACATCATCGCCAGCATTCACGACGCTTATCTCGACGCTGGCGCTGACATCATCGAAACCAACACGTTCGGCGCGTCGCGTATCGCCCAGGCCGATTACGGCTTGCAAGACAACGCCAGAGAGATAAGCCGCGCCGCCGCCGCACTGGCGCGACAATGCGCTGACCGCGCTACGGAGAAAACACCGGACAAGCCGCGCTTTGTCGCCGGTGCGCTCGGCCCGACCAACCGCACCGCTTCAATTTCTCCCGACGTTTCCGATCCGGCGGCACGCAACATCACGTTCGACGAACTGGTCGCGGCTTACCGCGAAGCGATGGAAGGGCTGATCGAAGGCGGTGTTGACATCCTGTTGATCGAAACGGTCTTTGATACGCTCAACGCCAAAGCCGCGCTGTTCGCCGCTGAAGCCTTCTTCGACGGCGCCGGACAACGCTTGCCGATCATGGTTTCCGGCACGATCACCGACGCCTCCGGTCGCACACTCTCCGGACAAACGCCGGAAGCGTTCTGGAATTCCGTGCGCCCTTATGCGCCGCTTGCTGTCGGATTGAACTGTGCGCTTGGTGCAGAACTGATGCGTCCGCACATCGAAGCGCTGGCGCACGTCGCCGATACTTTCGTGTTGTGTTATCCCAACGCAGGACTCCCCAACCCGATGTCCGACACCGGCTACGATGAAACACCGGAAACCACGGCGCGACTCGTTCGTGAATTCGCCGAACAGGGTTGGGTGAATATTCTCGGCGGTTGTTGCGGCACGACACCGGCACATATTCGGGCAATGGCAGAGGCGGTGCGCAACGCAACGCCTCGCACGAAAACAGGCACATCATGAACATGCAACAACCATTCAAGAACGGAGCGCATGCCGAAGACGATAAAAAGCCTCCTTTCAAAAGGGGACAGCAAACCCCCGTCGGCTTCGCCGATTTTCAAGCGCATAAGAGGGTGGAAGCCCCCTTTCCAAAGGAGGTGGGCGCCGAAGACGATAAAAAGCCCCCTTTTCAAAGGGGGTGGACGCCGAAGGCGGACGGGGGTTTGCTTCCCCGCGAAAAAGCGTTAAAACCTCTTTCACGAACACTCAGGAAGAATGCCACGAAGCAGGAGAACCATCTCTGGCATGACTTTCTTCGGCATTGCAAGCCACGTTTTACGCGACAGCGTATCATCGGGAAGTATGTTGTGGATTTTTATTGCCACCATGCTTTGCTCGTGGTGGAGTTGGATGGTTCACAGCATTATGAACCAGGTGCAATGGTACGTGATGAAACCAGAACAACTTGTTTGAACGCCCTGGGTCTTCAGGTGCTGCGGTTTGCGAACAATGAAGTTGATCGGGATTTTGAAGGCGTTTGCATGATGATCAAGGAGAAAATGAATGCCTCATCAAAATGCCGCTGACCCTTCTTTGGGAGGGGGACTGCAAACCCCCGTCTTCTGCGCGGAGCGAAGCGAAGGCGCAGAATCCGCCGACACCTCCTTTCAAACAAACCCCCGTCCGCCTTCGGCGTCCACCCCCTTCCAAAAGGGGGCAGCAAACCCCCTGCGCCTCTCCGGCCTGGAGCCGCTGAACATTGGCGACGATTCGCTGTTTGTCAACATCGGCGAGCGCACCAACGTCACCGGTTCAAAGGCATTTGCGCGGTTGATTCTGGCCGGCGATTTTGCGGCGGCGGTTGATGTCGCACGAAACCAGGTGGAAAACGGCGCACAAATCATCGACGTCAACATGGATGAAGCGATGCTTGATTCCGTGGCCGCCATGACGCGCTTTTTGAACATCATCGCCACCGAACCGGACATCGCCCGCGTGCCGGTGATGATTGATTCCTCGCGTTGGGAAGTCATCGAAGCGGGTTTGAAATGCGTCCAGGGACGTGCGCTGGTCAATTCGCTCTCGCTGAAGGAAGGAGAGGAAGAGTTTCTTCGTCGCGCCCGCATTGTCAAACGTTATGGCGCGGCCACGGTGGTCATGGCGTTCGACGAGCAGGGGCAAGCCGATTCCTTTGAACGGCGCATTGCCATCTGTCAACGCGCCTACGATTTGCTGACGCAAAAAGCCGGTTTTGCGCCGGAAGACATCATCTTCGACCCCAACGTGTTCGCCATCGCTACCGGTATTGATGAGCACGCCGATTACGCGCTGGGTTTTATTCGCGCAACACGCTGGATACGCGAACACCTTCCACACGCCAAAGTGTCCGGCGGCATTTCAAATGTCAGTTTCAGTTTTCGCGGCAACGACACGGTACGTGAAGCCATTCACACGGTGTTTCTTTACCACGCCATTCGCAACGGATTGACCATGGGCATCGTCAACGCGGGTCAGCTCGGTGTTTACGACGCGCTTGACCCGGAACTGCGCGAAGCCGTGGAAGATGTCGTTCTCAACCGTTCACCGACTTCAGTTGACAGCAGTGGCAACGCCACCGAGCATTTAATCTCCATCGCCGAACGGTTCCGCTCTCGGGAAAAACAAACGGAAACGGTGCGCGATGAATGGCCGCCATCGGCAGAAGAACGCATCGTTCATGCGCTGGTGCGTGGCAACGCTTCCCGTCTTTCCGAAGACCTTGCCGCTGTTCGACAAACCATTGTTGCGCGTGGCGGGAAAACCCTTGAAGTGATCGAAGGCTCGCTGATGCAAGGCATGAATGTTGTCGGCGACCGCTTCGGCGAAGGCAAGATGTTTTTGCCGCAAGTTGTAAAAAGCGCACGCGTGATGAAGGACGCCGTCGCCTGGCTGGTTCCGTTCATCGAGCAGGAAAAAGGCGGCAAGACGCAAAGCAAGGGGCGCATCGTCATCGCCACCGTCAAGGGCGACGTTCACGACATCGGTAAAAACATTGTGTCCGTCGTGTTGCAATGCAACAATTTTGAAGTGATTGATCTTGGCGTGATGGTTCCCGCGCAAAAAATCATCGACACAGCGATGGCCGTCAACGCCGATGCTGTCGGTCTCTCCGGACTTATCACGCCATCGCTCGAAGAAATGGCGCATGTCGCCGCCGAAATGCAACGTGCGGGTTTGCGTTGCCCGCTTTTAATCGGCGGCGCAACGACTTCGCGTGTGCATACGGCCATCAAAATCGCGCCGCATTATCAAGGCGTCACCGTTTACGTTCCGGATGCGTCGCGTTGCGTCGGCGTCGTCACCCGACTGCTGTCGGAAACACAGCGCGACGCTTTTGTGGCTGAAATCGCCGCCGATTACGCCAGAATCCGGGAACAACACGCGCAGAAAAAAGGCACTGCGCTCATCCCCCTGGAAAAAGCACACGCCAATGCCTTCAAACCGTCGATCAACCATACGCCGGTTGCGCCGCTGAAACCCGGACGACACATTCTTGCCGACATTCCGCTGGAACAACTCGTTGCTTACATCGACTGGTCGCCGTTTTTTCAGACTTGGGATTTGCCCGGCGCTTATCCGGCGATTCTTGACAACGCCGCTGTCGGCGAGCAGGCACGGCAGGTTTTCGCCGACGCGCAAGCCATGCTGAAAAAAATCGTCGATGCGCGTTGGTTGCGTGCCGCCGCCGTATTCGGTGTGTGGCCTGCGCTTCAGGATAGAGACGACATTTTGCTCAACGACGGCGAGCGGCAACTTCGCTGGCCGTTGTTGCGACAACAACAGCAACGCCCCGAAGGCAAACCCAATTATTGTCTTTCCGATTTTGTGCGCCGCCAGAATGAAGGCGTAGATTACGTCGGCGCTTTTGCGCTCACCGCAGGTCTTGATATCGAGCCACACCTCGAACGTTTCCGGGAAGCGCATGATGATTACTCGGCGTTGATGCTAAAGGCACTGGCGGATCGGTTCACCGAAGCGCTGGCCGAATGGCTGCATCGGGAAGTGCGCATTCATTACTGGGGGTATGAAAAAGCGACCACATCGGTCGATATCGCGGCGTTGCTGAACGAGCAATACCAGGGCATTCGCCCGGCGCCGGGCTATCCGGCGTGTCCCGAGCACAGCGTCAAGGCCACGTTGCTCGACTGGCTGAACGTCGCCGAAATCGGCATGAGCATCACGGAAAACTTCATGATGCTTCCGGCGTCTTCTATTTCCGGCTTTTATCTGGCGCATCCCGAAGCACGCTACTTCGCCGTTGGGCTCATTGGTGACGATCAATTGCAACATTTCGCCGCACGTAATAACATCAGCGAAGCCACGGCGCGAAAGCTGTTGGCGCAAAACCTTGCATCAGGGAAACAAGGCCTCTCATCTCCATGAAAACCACTCCACAGCCTTCCCTTCTCATCCCGGTCATTCTTGCCGGTGGCAGCGGCCAGCGCTTGTGGCCGCTGTCACGCACTGAACATCCGAAGCCGTTCCTGACATTATCGCAAGGCGGCACTTTGTTCGGAAAAACCGTCGCACGCGCCGCCGCGTTGCCCGGTGTTGAAACGATTTTGACCGTTACCGCCGAGCCTCTTTTGCCCATGAGCCGCTCGCAAGCGGCAGGCGCGTTATCGGGCGCGGATCATAAAATTCAGCTTTCGTTTCTCGCTGAACCTGTTGGCCGCGGCACCGCTGCTTCCATCGCCCTGGCGGCGCTATGGGCGCGCCAACGCTATAGCAAAAACGCCGATGATGCGATTTTGCTGGTATTGCCTGCCGATCATTTGGTTGAAGATCAGGAAGCGTTTGCCGCTGCCGTCCAAGTCGCTGTTGCATGCGCGGCACAACAAAAGCTCGTCACCTTCG
This sequence comes from Burkholderiales bacterium, assembly GCA_031277215.1. GTDB lineage: Bacteria > Pseudomonadota > Gammaproteobacteria > Burkholderiales > Casimicrobiaceae > UBA931. Next base: position 9,983 of record JAITMR010000022.1, on the reverse strand, counting down.
GCGTTTCGCCGACACGCATTGAAACCGGCTTCGGTTATATCGAGGCCGGTCAATCCTTGCAGGAAAACGATTCTGTTGACACTTTAGCGTCTTACGACATCGCCCGCTTCATCGAAAAGCCGTCAGAAGGGGAGGCGCAGCAACTGATCGCGCAAGGTCGTGCTTTCTGGAACGCCGGAATGTTTTGCTTCCGCGTCGGCGATGTGTGCGAAGCCTTCGCGCGTCACGCTGAAACGCTGTGGAATGCAACACAGCACGCTTGGCAGAAAGTGTACATGCCGCAGCCCGATGTCTGGGCGCTGGAGCAGGCTTCGTTTTCGCAGGCTCCGAAAGTCGTTTTCGATCGCGCCATTATGGAAAAAACCCGTGACGGCGCTGTTGTTTGCGGCGCGTTCGACTGGAACGACATCGGTTCCTGGACGGCATGGACGGATCGCATCGCCCAAGACCGCGATGGCAACCGTCTTCATGGTGACGTGATCGCGCACGCCAGCCGCAACATGCGCGTCTATGCCGAGAGTCGTTTGGTGGCGACGGTCGGCGTGGATGACTTGATTGTCGCCGAAACCGCCGACGCCGTACTGATCGCACACCGCGACCATGTGCAAGAGGTACGCGCCGTGACCGCTCAACTGGCAGAACAAGGCGATGCCCGCTGCCACACCCCCAACACCGTTCGCTGCCCGTGGGGGCGCTACACGGTGCTGCGCGAAAGCGCCGAGGTCAAAGTCAAAGAAATCGAAGTCGCGCCGGGAGAGGCTTTGTCGCTGCAACGCCATCAGTTGCGCAGTGAACATTGGGTCGTCACGCAAGGAATCGCCAAAGTCACACGCGATGAAGAAAGTTTCCTGATACAACGCAGCGAATCGGCTTTCATCCCGGCGGGTGTCAAACACCGGCTTGAGAATCCGGGAGAAACGCCGCTCGTGATTATCGAAGTACAGTGCGGCAGCTATTTCGGCGAAGACGACATCGAACGATTCGACGATGCTTATGGCCGTATCGAAAATGTCTGATGTTGCATGACGTTTTTACTCTCCCGCGCTCTGTCGAAATTACCCGTCGCCGGACAAAAAATAACATGGCCGACCCAGGCCGGTTCCGGCGATGCGCTTGCGCTCGCGCAACTGGTGATTCAGTGTCTGCAACAAAAATCCACGCTTCTCATCATTTGCGAAGACTCTGCCAACGTCCAGCGCCTTGAAGAAGAAATACGCTGGTGGTTGGCGCAGACAAAACACCCGGAAGTGCGCATCGCAGTATTTCCGGACGGAGAAACACTGCCTTACGACCCTTTTTCGCCGCACCAGGATTTGATTTCGGAACGCATCGCAACGCTTTACCGAATGCTGTGCGGCGATGTGGATGTTGTGTTGACCGCTGCGGCAACCGCGTTGCAGCGGTTACCGCCGCCATCGCATTTGGCCGCCCACACCTTTCTTCTGAACACGGGCGAGCGCATCGACGCCAATGCTTTGCGTGCGCAGTTGGTTCTCGCCGGTTACAGCGTCGTCACACAAGTTGTTGCTCCCGGGGAATTCGCCATTCGCGGCAGCTTGATCGACTTGTTCCCGATGGGCGCACCACAACCATACCGCCTTGACTTATTCGGCGACGAGTTGGAAAGCATCAAAACTTTCGATGTCGATAACCAGCGCTCGCTTGACACCGTGAACGAAATCCGGATGCTTCCTGCCCGCGAATTTCCGTTGGATGATGCGGCGCGTACACAATTCCGCAAAGCATTTCGTGAATCCTTCGAGGGCGATCCGTCGCGCTCTTTGCTCTACAAAGACGTTTCAAACGGTTTGATTCCGGGAGGTCTCGAATATTACCTGCCGCTGTTTTTTGAACAAACGGCGTTGTTCACCGATTACCTTCCTGAGAGCACTGTTTTGGCGCTGCACGGTGACATTGCAAAAGCCTGCGAAACTTTCTGGACCGACACACAGCAACGTTACCGTTTGCTTCGCGGCGATCCGCAACGTCCACCATTGCCGCCGGACACTTTGTTTGCGTCCGTGGATGTTTTGTTCGGCGCTGTCAAAGCGCTGCCTCGCGTTGTTTTGCCCGTCAGCGCGGACATTGCAGCCGACGCGCCGTTCCAGCCGCTTCCGCCCGTCACCATTGACCGACGCGCCAAAGACCCTCTCGACACATTGCGACAATGGCTTGCAGCAAACAAAGCTTCGTCAACATCGCGGGTGTTGTTTCTGGCCGAAAGCGCCGGGCGACGCGAAACGATACAAAGCATGCTGCGCGACGGTGGCCTTGTGTTTTCCAATATCGACTCGCTTGATGGCTGGTTGACCGATACCGCTTCCCCACAACATGCTTTCGCTGTCGGCCCGCTTTCCGCCGGTTTTTCCTGGCGCGAACAAAATCTGACGGTTTTCACCGAATACGATTTATACCGCGACTCAGAAAACCGCGCTGTTGCGCGGCGTCGCCGCGAACGGGCGCGGTACGCCTCTGATGTCGATGCGTTGATCCGCAACCTCGCCGAAATGCGGCTCGGCGATCTGGTGGTTCACGAGCAGCACGGCATTGGACGTTACCTCGGCCTTGTCACGCTTACGCTTGACGAAGGCCCCGCTGAATTTCTGCATTTGCAATACGCCAACGACGCAACACTGTACGTTCCTGTTCCCGATTTGTTTTTGATCTCGCGCTACAGTGGGTCAGAAACCGTCACGCTAAACGAACTGGGAAGCGGTCAGTGGGAAAAAGCACGACGACGCGCCGCCAAAAAAGCGTTCGACACCGCCGCTGATCTGCTCAATTTATACGCGCAACGCGCTGCCCGTCAGGGACACCGCTTCGCGTTTGACGAACACGATTACGAACGCTTCGCCGAGGGCTTCGCCTTCGAGGAAACCGCCGATCAGCAAGCCGCCATTGATGCCGTTATCGCCGATCTTGCGTCCGGAAAACCGATGGATCGCCTCGTCTGCGGCGATGTCGGTTTTGGAAAAACCGAAGTGGCCTTGCGTGCCGCGTTTGTCGCCATGGCCGACGGCAAACAAGTCGCGCTGCTGGTTCCGACAACACTTCTGGCCGAACAACATTTTCAGATTTTCTCTGATCGTTTTGCTCAATGGCCGGTGCGAATGGCCGAATTATCACGCTTTCGCTCCACGAAAGAAATCAAAACAACACTCGACGGTCTTGCCAGCGGCAGCATTGATTTGGTCATCGGAACACACAAATTGATCCAGCCCGACATTCGCTTCAAGAATCTGGGACTTGTCATCATCGACGAAGAGCACCGTTTTGGCGTGCGTCAAAAAGAACAACTCAAAAAACTGCGTGCCGAGGTTGACGTTCTGACATTGACCGCCACACCGATCCCCCGCACGTTGGCGATGTCGCTTGAGGGATTGCGCGATTTTTCAGTCATCGCCACCGCGCCGCAAAAACGGCTGGCGATTAAAACATTCGTTCGCCCTTATTCGGCAGGCGTCATTCGTGAAGCGATTGTGCGCGAACTGAAACGTGGCGGCCAGGTTTATTTCCTGCACAACGACATTCACACTCTTGCAGACAAAGCGAAACGAATCTCCGAAATGGCGCCGGAAGCGCGTGTCGCCGTTGCGCACGGTCAAATGCCGGAGCGTGAACTGGAACACGCCATGCGCGATTTCTATCAGCAGCGCATCAACGTTCTGGTTTGCTCGACGATCATCGAAACCGGTATTGACGTTCCCAACGCCAACACCATTCTGATCGAGCGTGCCGACCGCTTCGGCCTGGCGCAATTACATCAATTGCGTGGCCGTGTGGGTCGTTCACACCATCAAGCCTACGCTTACCTGCTGACACCTCCGGAAGAAACATTGACCACGCAAGCCAAAAAACGTCTGGACGCCATTCAACACATGGAACAACTCGGCTCCGGTTTTTATCTGGCGATGCACGATCTCGAAATACGCGGCGCCGGGGAAATGTTGGGAGAAGAACAGTCCGGCGAAATTGCTGAAGTTGGTTTTCAACTTTACGCTGATATGCTCAAGCATGCCGTTGATGCGCTCAAGGCAGGGCGTGAACCGGATTTGAACGAACCCTTGCGAATCGCCGCTGAAATTCATCTGCATCAACCCGCCCTGCTGCCGGAATCGTATTGCTCCGACATCCACGAACGGCTCGTGCTTTATAAACGCCTGGCAAACACATCCACGCTGGAAGCGCTTGATGCTTTGTGCGAAGAATTGATCGACCGTTTCGGTTTGCTTCCCGCTGAGGGACAAACCTTGATCGCCTGTCACCGCCTTCGTTTGATAACACGCCCTTACGGCATTACCCGACTCGACATCACCACCGAACGCGCCCTCTTCACCTTCACCGAAAAACCGGCCTTCGATCCCGGCCACCTCATCTTGCTGGTACAACGCGACCAACGGGTTCGATTCGCAGGCCCCCACCGCGTGCGAATCGAACAAAAAACATCGAGCATCGAAGAGAGTCTTCTTCTGGTTCGAGATTTTCTTTCACAGCTAACTCCGGAAGCGGCTTCTCATTGAAACCGGATGTGGCTCCGCATTTTCCAGCAGGTCGAAGCAGCGCATGGAAAAAGCATGGCCGTATACCAAAAAAATACGTGGTTTGATGTATATATAGTCCCTTGGGGTTTTTTATGTCCGCAGTGTGGGCGGTACGCGACACATCCCCCATGCCAAGCGACAAAACCCTTGCCGTCGCTTGCGTGAGGGAATGATCACATGTTTCAATAACATAGTCGCATTCGCGGTATTTTCATTTTTTGCCGCAGCTACAACCGACTGCGTGATTGTCGGCGCAGTTTTTTTCAACAAGTCAAACTTCGTTTTGGAGAAATATTTATGAAAATGAAAGCTCTGGCCTCTGCCCTCGCTATTGCCTCTTTAGCGTTAGGTACAGTTAGCGTTGCCCAAGCCGCTGATTCCAAATTCCTCGTCAAGGTTGGTATTGCCGGCGTTATTCCCAAGTCCAACAATGGCACAGTGAATACTACCGGTATTGGTATTCCTGCCACCTTTGATACCGATATTGGCAGCAGCGTCCGCCCGTCGATCACGTTTGAATACATGATCACCCCGAACATCGGCGTTGAACTGCTGGGCGCCTGGCCGTTCCAGAACGACATCCGCCTCAAGAACGTCGGAAAAGTCGGCAGAGTCGATGTGCTGCCGCCGACCGTCAGCGTGAAATACCATTTCATGCCCGAAAGCACCATCTCGCCGTTCGTCGGTCTTGGTCTTAACTACACCTTTATGTACAGCGAAAAAGAGTACAACGTACTCACTGGTACCAAGCTCGATGTTAAAAATTCCTTCGGGCTTGCGGCGAATGTCGGTGTTGATTTCAACATCAACAAAAACTGGGTGCTCGGCTTTGACGTGCGCTGGATTCAGATGAGAAACGATGTCAAGGTCGAAGGTATCAAAATCGGCAAAGCCAAGGTTGACCCGTGGGTACTGGGTGTGGCAGTGGGTTACCGCTTCTAATCCCAATCTCCCTTTAACTCTAACAGCGCTTAAAAACGGATGGAAACCCCATCCGTTTTTTTGTGCCCCGTTCTTGTCGACCTTATGCGCCTTGCTGTGAATAACGCCGGACTGCTCGCGCCATAAGAGCATACGTTCCATCGAACAAATACACGCCGAACACTTGGCAGCGCGCCTTAAACACAGGCCATTGCGTCGCTGTCGCTCCTGCCCGACAGAGCTTGCGCAACATGGTACAAGGCTTGCGGGAATATCGATATTCGAGTACTTTCTCCACGTTTATGTTCGTTCCCGTTTTATCGAGGCTGCGGTACCTCCTGACGTCTCCCCCCGCAGCGCACTCTCTATTTGTTAAAACGGAAACAGCATCAAACAGCCGAACTGTTTTTGTTGTCAACTTTTTAAGGAAACCCTCATGGAAAAATTTCGTGCCAGTGTTCTTATGGTCGCTTTGTTTGCAGGATTGACGTTACTCGCCGCTTGCGAGAAAAAGGAAGCGCCGCCAGCGCCTGCCCCCCAGGTTGAAGCGCCTGCTCCGACTCCCGATGAACAACCGGAAGCCACTCCTGTTGAACAAGCCGAACAGCCGGATGCTGCTCCTGCGGAAACCGCCACTGAACCCGGCGAGCCTCAAGCCGTCGGTTCGTTCCCCGATGAATGCGAAAGTTATCTCGCACAAATGGACGAATGCGCCAATAAGCTGAGTGACAACCCTGCTGCTGCCGACGCGCTGAAGCAGCAAATAGAACAATCTATCGCTTCTTGGTCGCGGTTTCCCGATCAAGGCGCTCTCGGCTCTGCTTGCCGGCAAGCGTCGGATGATTTTGTGCAACGCGCCAAGGAATTGGGCTGCTGAATCGTTATGGCCTGAAAAAAGCGCGTCGTTTCGGCGCGCTTTTTCTATTTTTTGAAGACTCGCTTGGTGACATCCCATTGCGGCAACATCGTCTACAGCCGACAAAACGGCATACGCTTGCGTGCAGGGGTTGCGAAAATACCAATATTCGCGTAGTTTCTCTACGTTTGCTAAACCATGTCCGCGCCCTTGTTTCAAGACGTCATCATGCCCTGGCTCCTTCCTGCGGCGCACTCTTAATTTGCTAAAACGGACACACTATCAAACAGCCAAACAGTTTTCTGTTGTTTCTGATTTCTAAAGGAACCTTCATGAAAAATTTTCGTACCTGCGCACTCATGGTCGCCCTTTTTGCAGGATTGGCGTTACTCGCCGCTTGCGAAAAAAAAGGGCCGCCGCCGCCGCCACTTGTGCCTGCGCCGCACGTTGAAGCTCCTGCTCCGCTTCCCATTGAGACGCCGGTCGCCGCTTCTTCCGAGCAAGCCGAACAGACGCCCACCGCTCCTGCGGCACCCCCCGCAACAACCCCTGCAGCGTCGGCAGAACCTCAAGCCGCCGTTTCGTTCCCTGCTGAATGCGAAAGTTATCTCGCGCGGATGAACGAATGCGCCGAAAAACTGAGCGACAACCCCTCGGCCTCCGACGCGCTGAAAAAACAAGTGGAACGTACCCGCGCTTCCTGGGCGCAAGTTAGCAACCCGGACGCTCTCGGCGCCATTTGCAAGCAAGCGGCAGGGGCTTTTGAGCAACGCGCCAAGGAAATGGGCTGCTGAATCACCAGAGCTTGACCTGAAAAAAGCGCACCGAAACGGTGCGCTTTTTTTCTTGGTGGTCTGATGTTTGTTTATTCAGTAAACAAGCTGCTCACCGATTCCTCGTTAGCCATTCGCGTGATGGTTTCCGCGATAAGTTGCGCACACGACAATTGCCGGATACGCGGACAAGCCCGTGCTTCCGGCGACAACGGGATGGTATCGGTTACCACCACTTCGTCCATGTCGGACTGCTCGATTCGCGTCACAGCGCCGCCGGACAGAACCGGGTGCGTGCAATACGCCACCACCATTTTCGCGCCTTCCGCCTTCAGCGCCGTCGCGGCTTTGCACAAAGTGTTGGCGGTATCGACGATATCGTCGGTGATCACACAAGTACGATCACGCACATCGCCGATAATATTCATCACTTCTGCAACATTGGCTTTCGGGCGGCGTTTGTCGATGATCGCCAAGTCGCAATCGAGCCGCTTGGCGATGGCGCGTGAACGCGCCACCCCGCCGACGTCGGGGGATACGACTTGCAAAGGACCGTAATTGCGTCTCCACAATTCGCCGAGCAAAATCGGCGTCGCGTAAATGTTATCGACCGGGATGTTGAAAAAGCCCTGAATCTGGTCGGCGTGCAAATCCATCACCACCACGCGGTCAACACCGGCGGCGGTCAGCATATCGGCCACCAGTTTGGCAGTGATTGGCACCCGCGCCGAGCGTGGCCGCCGATCCTGCCGCGCATAGCCGTAATATGGGATGACGGCGGTAATTGAACCCGCCGAAGCGCGTTTTAACGCATCGACGATCACGAGCAATTCCATCAGATTGTCGTTAGTCGGTGCGCAAGTCGATTGCAGCACGAAGATGTGGCGACCGCGAACGTTTTCGAGAATTTCGACGAAGACTTCGCCATCGGAAAAGCGGTTGACAACAGCACGCCCCATGGAAACGTTGAGATGACGGCAAACCGCTTCCGCGAGTTTGGGGTTGGCGTTACCGGTAAAAATACGCATCCGTCGATCCTCGGCGAGGCTTTTAGGAAGAAAAAAAGCTGCAAATAAAAATGGCTGGGGAGGAAGGATTCGAACCCTCGTATGCCGGAATCAAAATCCGGTGCCTTAACCAGCTTGGCGACTCCCCAGCAATAACCTTGAACAATACGCCGCCGAAAACGCTTAAACCGGCCAGCCGACGTACTGCTGAATTCTTTCTCAACGAAAACTCCACGCTACCAACGGATGCCGCGATACCGTCCGCACCAGCCGCCCCGAAATATCCGGCGGCAACTTGCGCAACGCCGCCCTCGCCTTCCCAGCATCGTCGAACACCCCGAACACCGATGCTCCTGAACCGCTCATTCGCGCCGTTGGCGTCGCCTTCCGCAAAGCAGCTAACGCCGCCGCCACTTCCGGATAACGCTTTGCGACAACCGGTTCCAGATCATTCCGGCCATGGTCTTTCGTAAAGGCGGTTATTGTCTCCGAGGCGGTGTCCCGTGTCAAATGCGGCGAGCTAAAAATCTCCCCCGTCGGCACCGCCACCGGCGGCATCGCCAATGCGATCCACATAGGCGGCAATGACACTGGCCGTAATACTTCGCCGATGCCGGAAACAAATGCCGCCGTGCCGCCGAGGAAAAACGGCACATCCGCGCCCAGCCGCAGCGCCAGCGCCGACAATTCATGCCGTGACAACCGCGTTTCCCACAGGCGATTGAGCGCCATCAGCACCGTGGCGGCGTCGGAACTGCCCCCACCCAGCCCGCCTCCTTGCGGAATGCGCTTATCGACCTTCAGCGTGACGCCCAGTGTGGTTCCGGCAGCTTCCTGCAACAAACGCGCCGCCTGTAACGTCAAATCTGCGTCTTCCGGCACGCCCGGAATCTCCTGCTCCCGCGCAATGACGCCATCGTTACGAAGCGTCAGTGTGACAATGTCCGCCAAATCAAGCAAAACGAAAACACTTTCGAGACAGTGATAGCCGTCGGCACGCCGCCCGGTCACATGCAAAAAAAGATTGAGCTTGGCCAGGGCAGGGAAGCAGTAAGCGGTTGTGTCGTCACCTCCATGAATATCCGTTCGCATGATTTATTTTAACCGCAAAGAACGCAAAAAATAGCTCACGCGAAGGCGCGAAGGAAGCTCCCTCCCCTTCAAGGGGCATAAGCGTTAAGATAAGGCCTCTTTTGTCATAATATGGCGCGACAGGCAATAGATGGTGTGTAATACAATCAAGCATTTACCTTGTTGGAGACGGCTGAACGCCAATTCCAAACGGGTAATTGGCGGTTATGTTAGCGCTTATGCCTTCAAGGGGAGGGAGCTTCCTGTGCATTTATTGCGACAGCCGAGCATGTGCGGATCCGAAGCCCCCTTTTCAAAGAGCTTGTCCCCGAAACGATTTTGATCGGGGAGGGTGGACGCCTGCGTTCTGCGACTCCGCTTCGCTTCGCGCAGAAGACGGGGGCTTGTCTCTCCTGCCCAAAATCGCCGTCATTCCCGCGTGTTTTTGGCGGGAATCCAGCGTCTTTTGTTTTTCACACGAAGGCGCCGTCAAGCTCCCCTCGCCCGCTTGCGGGAGAGGGGCGGGGGAGAGGGAATGACGGAGTATGTATATCACCACAACTTTGCACGCGAAGCTGCGGAGAAGGTCGTAGGGGCGGCCCTCCGTGGCCGCCCAAGGGCAGGCACAGAGGCCTGCCCCTACAAAACAAAATGGCACAGATGCCTGATTCCCCTCCCGTTTTCCGTGTTTTCTCTTGCTTTTTACATGGAGTTAAGTTAAATTGTTTCGCTATGACGCATTCAAACCGGAATTCGTTATCCATTTTTTAATCATGACGCAAAGTGAGTTTGTTTCTCCGACGTGTGCGATAGC
>JAITMR010000030.1 GCA_031277215.1 Burkholderiales bacterium | reverse complement strand
AGCGGCATTGCGGTAATCGTTCGTACCCCTTTTCGCTTCTCAATTGCGGGCTGGTTGGCCTTGTCATGCAGCAAGCGGCCTTCGGCAGTGAAACGGTTCTCGCTCCAAATACGCTCGATGTGGATCAGCGCGCATTGGCGTGGACAATAAAGGTAATGCTGAAGCGCGGAGAGGGGAACAGGTGTGTCGTTCATGATCGAATCATCACGATTTTAAGCGACTCAAACACGTTGATAGCAACGTTACATCAGGAAGATCGCGCACCGCTTTTACGGCATCGACGAGCGTGCTCTTCTCGGAAGCTGACAGCGTATTCAAATCACCGTCATTGAAATAGACCAATGCTTTCAGGCTTTCGCTCGGTTGAAAGTTCAGGCCGTAAAGCAGGCAAGCGGAGGCAAGTCCTCGTGACAAACGCACCCCGGCATTGAGCATAGCGGCAATATCTCGGTAGTCCTTCGCCTCAGCGCGTTGAAGCACGACTTTAAGCTTGGTCGCCATCAAATCATCAAAAGAAGCCACCTGCAAAACGCCGTCATCGGTAAAGTCTGGTTCTCCTACTCGCCCGAAGGCGATCGCACCGAAGAAGGACACCTTTACGTATTCCCTTTCAGAATCCCCATAAGGAACCAGCACAACCCAGGTATTGCCCCGATCCTGAAGCGTTGTGGACTGAGCCATGAACGGAAAAGCTGCTTTGATGACTTCCCGATCAAGCGATTTTTCTGAAAAGAAATCGAAATCAACCGAATGGCGATGCCCCAGCCTCAGCGCAATAGCAGTACCACCATACAACGTAAACCCAAGATTTGGCGCGTTGCGAAGCTCTGACCAAAGGCGGTGCTGCGCGGACAGCAATATATCCATGCAAGGTTTGAACTTATGAATCACGCGAACCTCCGTACAGGCAAGGCAGGAACACAATCTACGCTGGACAGTCCAAGGCAGTAGTGCCAATACGCCCAGGAACGTTCGTTAAACTGACCGGCATCGGCATGAGTCAAAACCTCACGCAGCACTTCATCATCAACCAACGAAACGAGCCATTGAACATCAGCATAGTCACCGATGTTCATGACTTGAGCGATCACCCGCTCCGGCATGAGCACAGCCTCATCTGGCGTTTTCCACCAGATGTATTTGCTTGCAAGGGGTTTCAGGGCTTCCTGGATGATTTGGGTCATAGCAGCGTTTGCAGTTCTACTCTATCCGGCATGTTGCTATCCACGGTTACCTTGTAATCGTCGAAGCCATGCGCTGGCGAACCGTCCTCGCCGCTCACACGTTCTACTTTCACTTTGCCGAACAACACATGCGCCGGAGCGTTGCCAAGCGCGTCGGCGTGCTTAAACACATACAGTCCGCGCGCTGCCATTTCGCCGCGTGCTGCCGAACGATCATGTTCGAACATGTTGCCCAGTGCTTTCCATAGCAATTGCAGATCGTCGTCGGAGAAGCCAGTGCGCTCGGCCAGTTTGGCGGAGATGAAGCCATGTACGCGGTACAGGCCATAGGGGATGATGTGCTTGCGACCCATGGTTCGGTTGTCGCCGCTTTGTTCTTCCGCTTCGCGTTCGGTCGTTACCGCCATACGAGTAATGGAGATTTCAAGCGGAATGACCGGATCAATCGAGCTTGCAAAAGCCAGTTGTACGGGGCCACGCACTTGTCCGGCGTTAACGCCGGTAGTCATCACGGCACCGAAGGCGCGCACGTCAAAAAAATTGGCACACATCCAGGCGGTGATTTCACGCGCTTTCGCTTCATCTTTCGGAAGCTTCTTGTACTGATCCTTGGCGTCCGGCGGGATTTCCAGTGCATCCCAAGCCAGTTTGTGCTGGTTGTTGAGAATGGCTTTTTCCTGCATGTAAATTGCGTGACCCGCAGCGTTTTCTTTCGCCAGCGTAACGAAGTTGCGAATCTTGCGTTTCAGGCAGACATCCGTTACCAGTCCACGGTTGGTTTCCGGGTCGAGGCGCGGCAGGTTGCCGGCGTCCGGGTCGCCGTTGGGGTTGCCGTTGGTGACGTCGAACAGATAGACGAATTCGTAGCGGTTGGCGAGCGCGGTCATAGCAGTTCTCCTTGAGGATTTTCGGTGGTTTTTTCTTTGTCATCAGAATCTTTACTGGCGAAACGATTCTGTAATTGGTGATAGAAGCCGATCGCGAAACGCCCCTGGTTTTCCATCGACAGGTTTTTTGGAAAGTTGCCACCCAATTCGCTCATGATTTCGCTGATGTCGGTATCCAGTACGTAGGCAAGCCCCGGTTTTTCCTTGCGTACCTTGGCAAGATGGTGCTGGGTATTGCGCAATAGCACCGGAAATACAGCGGCGGGCGTAGCCGAGGCGGCACCATAGTAACGATCGCGGATGGTGGCATTGATCTTGTCGCCAAGCGCGGCTCGTTGTATGCCTTCCAACACGGCAAACAGGCGACCCAGCCGGTAGGCGGGATCAGGAAGGGAGGGATCAAGACTCACGGGAGGCTCCTTATCGGGTTGATCATTCAGACGGGCGTTGCGCCTCAGTACGGCTTTGCACAAGGCGACGCGCAGGCCGGAAATATCGCCGTCGGCGCGAAAACGCATGAGGGTGTTGCCGAGCAGGCTCAACGGATAACGACTGCCGGTCAGGATGGCACGCATGACTTCGCCTGCCAGCAACGGAGAAATATCTTCTGCTTTGGCTTTGCCATCGCGCGATGGTGCGGTGGCATATAAGAGCCGCCACAACGCCGGTTCGCTTTTCCACGGCGGCGGCTCCATATAAAGATCGCTGTAATGCTCGCCGATGCGCCGCACGAACGCCACCAGTGTATCTGCTTGCCAAAAGCGAATCGAAAGCCGCGAGGCATTGGGTGCCAGACCAAGCACATAAAAACGTGTGTCATCGTCGAGACCGGGATCAATTTCGCGTAACGCCCGACCTTTGGCGATACCGTCCAGTACGCTGCGCAGTTTTGCCGTTTCCGTGGCATCGTCCGGCGATGGATCGAGCAGCAATGCAAAAAGGTCCTCTGCCTGTTCCGCTTTTTCCGCATCATCAGCAACAGCCCAGAACACTACGCTGGCATCACCAATCTGCACACGCTGACGGTTGTGCTCACCTCGACGCAACAGATGATTGAGTACCGTGGTGTAGGCAAAGGCGGCGGCTTCCGAGACTGGCGCGTTATCGCCTTGTTCCTTGTTGTAAGAAGTAAAAGCGTCGAGATTGAACGAGACGATGGACGCACCGGAACTCTGTGCGCCATTAACGCCTTTGATTGCTGGATGAAGTCGTGCCAACGGCAATTGTTCCCCGGACACCAGACACAGCCCTTTTCTTGCTTCACCATCGTCCAGTAATTTTGCTCGTAACACCTGTGCCGCCGGACGGTCATGCAGATACTGTTGTGACTCATCGTCCAGGCGAAACACGAAGTTGGCGTCCAGCATTTCTTCCTTGAAATATGGCAATGTCGAAAAACGCTCGGGCGTCCACCAATCGAAAAACTTCAGCAACGCTTGCATCCCAACATCGTCGCTGCCCGCCAACCAGGCGCGGTGTGATGCCTTGAATACTTCGTGTTCCTGAATGGTGCGCTCGCTGGTCTTGGCGCTGACGCCCAGTACATAACTGCTTTTGTCCCAGAGGAAATTGGATTTGATGCCTGCCGTGCGTTTGGTTGGTTGCGGTACTGTGCAGAGGGCAGGGACCGGTTTTTTGCCCGACGTGTCGCGTATGTCCAGCGGCTCATCCTTCAGTTCACCCTCCGGCGAAATCAGTAACGCATAGCTGATTTTCTCATCGCTGTAACCGAAGGCAGGCACTTTGCCTTGTGCTGCCAGCCGGTGGTAATAATCGTTGAGCGCGGAAAGAATCATGCCTTTACCTCCTCGCCGGACAGCGGCGGCACGGTCACTACACCGCCTTCCATACGAGCGCGAAAGAACAACGGCGTCATTCCGTTCGCAAAATCAATATCATGAAGCATCCAGCCCAGATCTCGGTTGCGGTCGCTTTCGGGCAACGTGCTCGGCGGAAGTGCCGCGTCCGGCTCAATCAACGTAAACGTCGCTGGAAACTCGCGCACACCCAAACAGGGCATGTGGAAACACTGTCCCTTGCGCGCACGGCGGTTGAAGATGTCCAAGTGCTTGCCTTCGTTGTCCTCCGGACCGGCGCGGTCAGTCAGTTCGAAATGCGCTTCGATGACGTAGGCCACATCGCGCAACACCGTCGCCGCCCGCTGCTGGCGATCTTCGTCAACAAAGGTGAAGAGACGATCAGTGATTTGCCCGGCATTCATTGCACCACTGACGCTACTGTAGGAAAGTTTGCCGCCGACCTCGTTGCGACGGATTGATTCGAAGCGTATGGGGTTCAGCACATGGATACGGTCGATCACCCAACGAATCGCTGGCTTCCAATGAATTGCTTCCAGAATTCCGCGCGCAGCAGATGGGGTGACAATGTCATAAGAGACGCGCTCTACTTTCATCTCTGGCCGAGTAAAACAGGCACGTTCGCCAGTAAGATGGAGGCGGATGCCGTAGGTCATGTCAACATCTCCCAAGTTTTATCCACAACTATTACCTTGTCAAAAAACTTCACCAGATCTATTTTAGTGGTATTTCCTTTTTCGTGCGGATGTGTAAGCATTCAAAGCCGTAAAGCAATGATCATCACCACACCGTCTTCTCTGCCCCCACAAACACCGGGTTCTCCCACGACAATCCGACTTGATCGTTATACAAATCTTCATTCACCAGTTCCATAAACTGTTCGCCAAAACGCTCCTCCTCCACCGGCTGCACCGCGCCCACATCACGCAACCCACAAAACACGGATTTTGGTACTTGCACGGTATAGCGTTGCAGGACGCGAGCGATGGCACCGGGGCTTTCCACAAAGCGCAATTTTTGCAGTAAGGCCTTGACGGGACTTTCTGCTTCACCGTCCGCCTTGAACGGCACGATGATGGGATGCTGCACGTTGTCGATCAACCGGAATTTCTCAGCCACGGTTTCGAACGGCATGCTGTCGATACCGCCGTCTTTGATAAGGCCGAGGATGTTGCGAGCATCAAGCGCCTCGTCACCTTTTTGCCAGTACAGTTCCTGGAAATAGGCTTCGATGGCATCCAGCGACAACGGATCGTGTTCATGGCGTCTCAACATTTGTCGCATCGTTTGGGAAAGCTGATTTAACTCCGGCGGAGACGGCCAGGCGTCGGCACGAAAAATGTGTACGAGGCTCTCGTCACGGGCGCGCCTTCCTTCGCGATTGCAACGGCCTGCTGCCTGGGCAATCGAATCCAGCCCGACTTCGGCACGCAATACATAGGGAAAATCAACGTCTACACCCGCCTCAATCAGCGAGGTGGAAATCAGTCGGCACGGGCGATTGTTTTTGGGGAGAAGATCATCGCGGACCGCATCGAGCACTTGGCTGCGGTGACGGGCACACATGAAAGTGGAAAGGTGGCGCGCTCCAGGTTCGTCACGAATTGCGTCGAACAACGCGCACGCATGGCGACGGTTGTTGACGATACACAGCACCTGCGGATTTTCCCTGAGGCGTTTTGCCAGCGCATCGTCGTCCTGTTCGCCGATATGGATCACGCGTACACGTTCCAGTTGGCAGTACAGGTCTTTGGGTTCGGGCGCCAATTCGCGGACATTGGTCAGACCATTGCGAAAACCTTTGGCGGGATTGTCTTCATTGGCGTTCAATGCAGGTTGCGTCGCGGTACACAGCACGATGCTGCATCGGTAATTACGCGCCAATTCGTCGATGGCGGTAACACAGGGGCGAAGCAGCTTGAGCGGCATCGTCTGTGCTTCGTCAAGAATGATGACGCTACCTGCGATGTTGTGCAGCTTGCGACAGCGGGAAGAACGATCGGCGAACAGGCTTTCAAAGAATTGAACCGCAGTGGTGACGACAACCGGGCGATCCCAGTTTTCGGCAGCACGGCGCAGTTTGTCGCGGCTGGCCTGGTCTTCCAGTTTGCTATCGTCAAAGGCACTGTGATGTTCCAGTACCGCTGCCTCACCCAACTCACCGAATGCTTTGCGAAACTCGGCGGCATTTTGTTCGATGATGGAGGTGAAGGGAATCACATAGATGATACGTCTTAGCTCGTGTTCCAGCGCATGGTCAAGCGCGAAAGCCAATGAAGTCAGCGTTTTGCCGCCGCCGGTCGGTACCGTGAGCGAAAACAGCCCCGGCAGCAAAGTAGCCTGTTCGCGGACATGGCGCAAAATCTTTGCACGCAACCGTTTGACGTCAGAGTCGGCTTTAAATTCCGCCAGCCTTTCATTCAACCTGGCCTGTAATGCGACCAGCGGTGGGCCGCTGTCGCGCAGCGAAGGACGTTTTTCCGTTTTGTCATAGAACGCTTCGGTGTCAAGGAAGTCAGCATCAACGACGCAGGAATACAACATGCGGACAAAAAATATCCACTGGAACGCAAGCAGTGCCGAATCAGCATGAGGTTTGAAACCTTGCGGCAGCAGACACTCTTTCGGCAATGGCACTTCCGTTTGCCATGCAGACGACAACTCCGGCGTGCCGCTACGCGCCAGACGCTCTTTCAGTGAAGACCGCGTTCCGCCGTCCCGCCCGTTTGCCAGTCCGGCATGATGTCCGGCGATGACATAGGCGAGCAGCGTGCCCAATTTTTCTCCGTAGCGTTTGATTGCTTCCCGTGCGCCCTGTATCGCATGCTCGGCATGAATATTTTCGCCCGCGATACGACGTTGAACTTTCTCCGCGTATTTGCCCAAGTCATGCAGCAAGCCGACAATATAGGCCAGTTCGGCGGCACTGAAACTTTCGGCAAACTCAGCGGCCAATTCAGCAACGCAGGTCAGATGATCGTTAAGCAGTTGCCAGTCTGAGCGATCTTGCCGATCCGTGGAATGGGCGTAAAAACGCTTTGGCGCTTCAGGGGATGTTGCAGAGGAATCAATGACAGGCACGATGCTCTCCTGTAGAGAAAATGACCGATCAAGCCAACACAAGGGTTAAACAACAACAGGGAAAACGAAACAACACGATGATTCGAACAAATTATGCCCGCTCCAACAACAATTGCCAACAAGATGAAATTTAACATTTCTTTAACACTTGCCACGCAGCTACTTTTTCTGCAAACGGCATCGTATTCGCAGGGCTGGTCGAAGGCATGGTGTAAAAAACGATGTTTTTCAAAAGAGTGTTATCTGATAGCTGGCGCTGCCCGATGCGGGTGGCGGTTTGTCCGTTGAAGGCGATGGCTTCGAGTTGTGGTAGTTGTTGCAGCAGTTCAGCAAGCGGGTTGGGAGCGATGTCTTTGAGGTTTTGGTCGAGACTGCCTTGACGCTGGGCTTCTCCGATGACGTCCCATAGGCCGATACAATGGTGTTTGAAAACGCGCAATCGTTGTGTGTAAGAACATTCGGCAAGGCTTGGTTCATTAAGCAAGAAACTAAAAATACGCCAGAAATGGTTGCGGGGATGAGCGTAGTACGCTTGCGCGGCGAGTGAAGCGGTGCCAGGCAGACTGCCAAGAATGAGGATGCGCGTGTCACGATAGACAACGGGCGGGAGACTGCGGTGCCGTGCGCCCGCGTTGTCAGTCATCGCCATGAGGCGTGTCGTTCGTTTGTGCAACAGCAACTTCGACAAGCGTTGGTTGCAAAACGCGAATGAGATCGCCGGGCGTGATGGCAACGAGGAAGCCGCGTTTTCCGCCGTTGATATGAATCGTCGAAAGGTCGGCGATGCTGCGCTCCATATAGATCGGTAATGTTTTGCGCGTGCCGAACGGACTGGTTCCGCCAATTTGATAACCGCTGTGCTTTTCAGCGACGTTGGGCGTGCACGGGTGAATAGTTTTGACACGCAACAAACGCGCCAGTTGTTTGGTGGATACTTCGCAATCGCCATGCATCAGGACGATTAATGGCTTTTTATTGTCGTCCTCCATAATCAGGGTCTTAATCACGTTGCGTTCTGAAACACCAAGTTCGCGGGAAGAAACGGTGGTTCCGCCGTGCGCTTCATAGGTGTAGAGGCATGGTGTGAACGGCACTTTGTGGGTGCGCAGAACGCGAACGGCGGGAGTAACGGGGTAAGTGTCTTTGCTCATGAAAAGATTGTAGCGCGAAAGTTCATGTGCACAACCGGAACGTTTTGGCTCATCGTGGAATTCCGGGGAAGGATTCACGCGAAGGCACGGTGTACGAAGGAAGGTCAGTATGAATTTACGACTCCATTGAAAAAGGCACAGTCAGACTCCCTTTGCCCGCTTGCGGGAGAGGGAGGCGGGTTTCAAACCCGCCCCTACGGCGTTCTCCGCACCTCCGCGTGAAAATAAAAAACTCTTCGCGTCTTCGCGTGAGAATAAGCCGCAGGAAGAGTGTGATATCAATCCCCGATCCCTGACTGCCACAGAGAAAACGCGCACAGTGTTTTGGCGTCGGTGATCTCGCCGCGTTTGATCGCGGCGGCGACTTCGTCAACGGTCATCGTGATGACTTCAAGGAATTCGTCGGCGTCGCGCTGGCTTTCGCACAATGTCAATTCTTCAGCGGCGAACAAATGAATGACTTCGTCGGAGTAGGCGGGGAGCGGATGAATTTTGCCGAGCGCTTTCCAGCGTGACGCTTCGTAGCCGGTTTCTTCGCGCAGTTCGCGTTGGGCGGTGGCAAGCGGTGTTTCGCCGGGATCGAGTTTTCCGGCGGGGAATTCAATGAGAACGGTGTGGTGGGGATAACGAAACTGGCGTTCAAGCAACAAACGGCCATCGTTGAGCACGGGCACAATCGCCGCTGCGCCCGGATGGCGAATGTATTCGCGCGTTGTCGTACAACCGTTGGGCAAACGAACGGTATCGCTTCGCACATGCAGCAACACGCCGTCGAATACAGCGGCGCTATCAATCGTGGTTTCGCGCAGTGCGTCGCCGTTCATATCGTAACGGTCGGGCGCGACAATGCGCGATGGCCGATGTCGCGCCTGCATTGCTTTCCTTCAAAGGTCACGGCATCGGCAACTTGATAGGCGGCGCGTTGTGCGAGTTTGATGGATTCGCCAAGAGCGGTAACACACAACACCCGGCCACCGGAGGTGACAATAGCGTCACTTTCTTTCCGTGTGCCCGCATGAAAAATCTTTACCTTGCCATGACTGTCGCTGTCCGCATCAAGCCCCGCCATCGGCGTACCGGTTTTCGGTGCCTGCGGATAACCGGGCGCAGCGAGCACAACACCAAGCGCAGCTTGCCGATCCCATTCGCACTCGACAGCATTGAGCGTGCCATTAATACCATGCTCGACAAGATCGACAAGATCGGTGCGCAGACGCATCATGATGGGCTGCGTTTCCGGATCGCCCATCCGACAGTTGAATTCAATCACATACGGATCACCCTGTGGGCTGATCATCACTCCCGCGTACAGGAACCCTGTAAACAGATGATTCTCTTCCGCCATTCCCTGAATGGTCGGCATGATGATTTCGCGCATGATACGGGCGTGCAGCTCAGGCGTAATCACTGGCGCCGGAGAATAGGCGCCCATCCCGCCCGTGTTGGGGCCTTCGTCGTTGTCGCGCAGCCGTTTGTGATCCTGACTCGAAGCCAAAGGCAAAACATGAACGCCATCGCTCATCACAATAAAGCTGGCTTCTTCGCCGTCAAGAAATGTTTCGATCACTACGCGAGCGCCCGCATCACCTAACGCATCGCCGCTCAACATATCGGTGAGCGTCGCCAATGCTTCTTCGCGTGTTGCCGCAACAACAACGCCTTTACCCGCCGCCAAGCCATCGGCTTTGATCACGACCGGCAATGTATGCGTTTCGATGTAAGCGCAGGCGGCGACAAGATCGGTGAAAGTTTGCGAGGACGCGGTAGGAATGCGATGCCGCTGCATGAATCGCTTGGCGAAATCTTTCGAGCTTTCGAGTTGCGCTGCGGCTTGCGTCGGGCCAAAAATGGACAGCCCGGCTTCCTGAAACGCATCGACGATACCGGTGGCCAGCGGCGCTTCCGGGCCGACAAGGGTCATGGCAATGTTTTCCTGACGCACGAAATCAATCAATTCGTGAAAATGGTCGGGTGTTGGCAAAATCGGAACATTGAACACGCCATCTTCGCCTGCCGTACCGGCGTTGCCTGGCGCGACGAAGACTTTGCCGATACGCGGCGATTGCGCCGCTTTCCAGGCAAAAGCGTGCTCACGACCGCCGTTACCGATGATGAGAAGATTCATGATTGAAAGACTGTGAAATGTGAAGACATCAATGGCGGAAGTGACGCATGCCGGTGAACACCATGGTGATACCACGTTCGTTGGCGGCGGCAATCACTTCCTCGTCGCGCAAGCTGCCGCCGGGTTGTACCACAGCCGTAGCGCCGTAATCGACGATCACATCGAGGCCGTCACGGAACGGGAAGAAAGCGTCGGACGCTGCCACCGAGCCTTGTAAGGACAAGTTGGCTTGCTGCGCTTTTAACGCAGCGATTCGCGCCGAGTCGATGCGACTCATTTGACCTGCGCCAACGCCGACGGTTTGCAGATGACGAGCGTAAACGATGGTGTTCGACTTGACGTATTTGGCGACGTTCCAGGCGAACACGAGGTCGCGCATTTCATCGGATGTCGGCGCTTTTTGGGTAACGACACGCCAGGTATCGGGTGCGGCGGTGAAGTTGTCGGCGCTTTGCACCAACAATCCGCCGCCGATCCGTTTGAAGTCGAGGATTAGCGATTCGTTGCCCGTTTTCGGTAGCGCAATCTCCAGCACGCGCACATTCGGTTTTTTGGAAAGGACGGCTCGGGCAGCTTCGGTATAAGCAGGCGCGATTAAAACTTCAAGAAATTGTTCGCACACTGCTGTTGCTGCAACTTCATCAACCGCGTTGTTGAAAGCGATAATGCCGCCGAAAGCCGACACCGGATCGGTGGCCCACGCTTTACGGTATGCATCAAGCGGACTGTCGGCAACAGCAACGCCGCACGGGTTGGCGTGTTTGACGATGACGCACGCCGTGGCGGGCAAGGCTTTGACGCATTCCCACGCGGCGTCACTGTCTGCGAGGTTGTTGTACGACAGCGCTTTGCCTTGTAGCAATGTGAAGGTAGACAGCGAGCCGGCAGGCGGCGTTTCGTCACGGTAGAACGCGGCTTTCTGATGCGGGTTTTCGCCGTAACGCAAGGTCTGCACACAAACGCCGTGGTAGTGGAATGATTGCGGAAAATCTTCCGAAACGCCTTCTTCGTTGCGAGCGGTGAGCCAGTTGGCAATCGCGCCATCGTAAGACGCGGTGTGCGAAAAAGCTTTACGCGCCAGATCGAAGCGCAACGCTTCCGGAAGCGCGTTGCTGTGGTTGTCGAGCGCTTCAAGCAATGCCGGATAATCGGCAGGATCAACAACGATGCCGACGTGTTTCCAGTTTTTGGCGGCAGCGCGCACCATGGAAGGGCCGCCGATGTCGATGTTTTCAATCGCATCATCGAGCGTGCATCCATCACGCGCCACGGTTTCACGGAACGGGTACAGATTGACGACGACAAGATCGATGGTGGCGATGTTGTGATCGGCAAGCGCCTTGACGTGCTCGGGAAAATCGCGCCGCGCCAGAATGCCGCCGTGAATTTTCGGATGCAGTGTTTTGACGCGACCGTCGAGCATTTCAGGAAAGCCGGTGTGTTGTCCGACTTCGGTGACAGGCAAACCTGCCCGGGTCAACGCTGCCGCCGTGCCTCCGGTGGATAACAAACTGACGCCGCGTGCGTGCAATTCTTTTGCGAATTCAACAATGCCGGTTTTGTCCGATACGGACAACAAGGCGCAGCACACCGGCGCAGTTTTTTCAGAAGTCATTTTTTCTTTCGACATGGTGCCTCATATCAATTTGTAAACGGTCAGACGGTTGCGCAGCGTGGTGCGGCTCACGCCCAGCATTTGAGCTGCTTTGCACTGGTTGCCTTGTGCGCGTTCTATCACCGCGGTAATCAATGCGCGCTCGGCGCGACCGATAACCATTTTGTACAAGTTGTCGGGAATTTCTCCGTCCATTTCGTGAAAATAACATTCGAGCGCCGCTTCAACGCTGGCGTCGATCTGGCGTGCCGCTTTGGCGAGATTTTTCTTCATGGTCAGGCTACCTTGGGGAAAGGAAAGGCTTCGGCGAAAACGGTCGCCGATGTCGCATCAAAAAAACAGTGTTCAAAAAAACAATCCAATGCCAACCGCTGCGCGGCAGCGGTATCAACAGTATTGAGGTGCTGCCGCAGACTTTTTGCTTCGTTGTTTTCTAAAGCGGGAAAATGACGAAGCAAATGGCGCAAATAATAGGCGAGATGTTTGCGTGCAATCCGGACGCCGTGCGCTTCGCCGTAAAATTCGTAAAGCGCGGTGAGGTGAGAATCAATCACCGCGAAGCGTTCTTCCAGCGTCAGTGGCAAAGGCAAAACTCCATGCGCCGCAAAATGCGCGATGTCTCGAAACAACCAGGGCTGTCCAAGCGCGGCTCGCCCGATCATCACGCCGTCGGCGTTGGTTTCGCGCAAGACACGCAACGCTTTGTGCGGCGAATCAATATCGCCATTCGCCAGCACCGGAATGCGAACAGCGCGTTTGACTTCGGCAATCGTTTCGTATTCGGCAGAGCCATTGAACGCGCAGGCGCGAGTGCGGCCATGCAATGCCAGCATCGCAACGCCGGCATCTTCGGCCAGACGGGCGATACGCACTGCGTTACGCATCGTCGGCGATACGCCGGTGCGAAATTTTAACGTGATGGGAACATCAACAGCGCGAACGACTGCATTCAGAATGTGCGCAACCCGCGCTTCATCCGCCAGCAATGCCGATCCTGCCGCAGCGTTGCAGACTTTCTTGGCCGGACAGCCCATGTTGATGTCGATGATGTGTGCACCGTGAGCAACGCTGTGACGCGCTGCTTCAGCCATTTGCGCCGGATCGTTGCCGACCAATTGCACGGCAATCGGCGTCGGCTCACCGCGATAATCGGTACGCAACCGCGATTTTTTTGAATGCCGAAGATGCGGTTGTGCGCTGATCATCTCCGCAACGGTGTAACTCGCGCCCCAATGTCGGCATAACGCCCGAAACGGTTTGTCGGTCAAGCCTGCCATCGGCGCCAGCGCCAGGATGTTGCCAGCGCCGCCATCAATGCGGTGTGAACCGATCATGAATGCCGCTCCGGAAACATCGGGGGCGGTATTGACGGCGACGAAAAACGAAGCGTTCAACGAAAACCTCGGAGCGATAGGGCAAACAACAGGAGTGAGCAGCGAACCGCATCAGTAAATCGGGTGGCAACTCCGTGCGGAAAAAAACCGCGAACGGCAATATTATAACAGTTGTTTGCTTTTCGACGGCGCGAGAAACGCGGCGTCAAACGATGCTAAATGGAACGTGTTTATCAAGGAAATAATGCCGCTCAATGAAGCGCCGACCGGCAATCAGGCGGAAAACGCTTTCCACACCATGTACCCGCTCAGACTGTAAAGCAGGCAGGCGAAAAAGCGGCGGATCGTGGCGACAGGCCAACAATGCGCAGCGCGGGCGCCCAACGGAGCAAAAAAAATGCTGGCGGCGGCAATGGCGATCAGCGCCGGTACATAAACGTAACCGAAGGAATAGTCCGGACGATCGGCGACACCCCACCCGGCAATGATGAACCCGAGGGTGCTGGCGGCGGCAATGGGAAAGCCCATCGCTGCCGAGGTGGCGACCGCGTTGCGAATCGGCACGTTGTTCCATATCAAGTACGGCACCGACAAAAAACCGCCGCCAGCGCCGATCAGGCTGGAAATAACGCCGATGCCCGTGCCAACACCGATCAATCCTGGAGTTTTAGGCAGTTCGCGCGTAGCCTTCGGCGTTTTGCCCAGCAACATTTGCGTCGCGGAAAACGCCGTGAACAACGCAAAAAGCAATGCCAGCGGCGCCATCGGCAACAGGCTGGCGAGTTGCGCTCCTAAAAAACCGCCGAGTAACAATCCAGGAACGATGGTGCGACATACCGGCCACAGAATAGCGCGATGGGCGTAATGGGCGCGAAGCGACGAAAGCGAAGTGAAAACGATGGTGGATGCCGACGTGGCAACCGCCATGTGAACGATTTGCTCACTGGACGTTATATGCTGCGCCAGAAGCATCGTAATGAAAGGAACGGTCAACAAACCGCCGCCGATACCAAGCAATCCGGCAAGAAAACCGACAACCGCTCCCAACAGCAACAACCCGGCGAAGATCAATACGGTTTCCATTCTTACGCTCTTATAGCCTTTCTCATTGCAGTTTTTCCCCTCCCGACCCTTCGGGACACCTTCTCCCGCGCCACGAGAGAGGGAAAAATAATGCGCGAAAGCGAAGCAACAAAAAGAAACAAAAAAGGCGCATCGCGCGATACGCCTTTAAAAATACACGCCCATTTTCATTATTTGAAAACCGGCGATAAAGGGTCCCCCACCTGTGCCGTCCGATCGCTTTCTTGAACCTGGGTTCAAGAGTGGCCGCCTAACGAGACTTTTAGACGCTTCCAAGGGTGAAGCGAACACCAGTCTCCGAAACTGGCAGCCGTGCATAAAGCATTGGTTCAAAGAACGGCTGACCGTTACAAACACCGCAGGGGATAGAAACCATTGCCTTTACCATAGCACAAATCACCTGCGCGTCACAACAATTTTTCGGGTTCGGCCAGCACTTTGTCGATTGATAAATGCAATTCGCGCAACCGCTGTTGCATTTGCGTAGCGTCTTCTGGAATTGAAGCAGCCTCTTTCCGTGCGTTGTCGCGTTCCGTGCGCATTTGCAATAATTCGTTGGCAATATTGAGCGCGGCAATAACGGCGATACGTTCGATGCTGATAGATTTGTTGCCGCTCTGAATGGCTTCCATTCGCTCGTTCAACATCGAAACGGCTTCGAGCAACGCCGCCCGTTCCCGTTCTTTGCAGGCAACTTTGTAAGCTCGCCCCAGAATATGAACATCAAGCGCTAGCGTTCGTTCCGAAGAAGCGGTCATGACGACACCTCCGGTAAACGCGACAACATCGCTTCAAGACGCGCACTCGCCTCTTGAGTGCGCCGTGTCAAAACCTGATTTTCTTCACGGGCGCGAACAAGATCGCGGCGCAGGGCTTCGTTGGCCATGCGCAATGCGCGGGTGTGCTCAAAAAGCGTGTGCAGTTTTTTTTCGAGAATGCGAAGTTCGGTATCCATGAATCGGGTTTGGGAAAAGCATCAAAACGGAGAAAATCACGAATGAGATAAGGATACTATAGGCGTCCCCATCGCGGGAGTCAATAATTGTCTATTTCAATGTAACGAACATCGGCAACGGTGATTTCTTCGATGCCGACGGGAGTGCGCAAGGTCACGGTATCGCCGACACGGGAACGCAGCAGCGCCGCCGCCATCGGCGATACCCAACTGATATGGCCGCGCGTCGGGTCGAATTCGTCAACGCCGACGATGGTGACGGTACGCTCTTCGCCGTCATCATTGACAATATCGACAGTGGCGCCGAAATAAATGCGCTCGCCGTCGTCGCGCCGCTCGGCCGGATCGACTACCACCGCACTGTCGAGGCGCTTGACCAGAAAACGGATACGGCGGTCGATCTCGCGCAGCCGCTTCTTGCCGTAAATATAGTCGCCGTTCTCGGAGCGATCGCCGTTGCCAGCCGCCCAGGCGACAGTCGCCACCAGCGCAGGGCGTTCGTCGCCGGTCAGTTGATCAAGCTCCTCCTTCAGCCGGGCAAAGCCGGTCGGCGTCATGTAATTGGGCGCGTTGGCGGGCAATGACGGCGCAGACGAAAATTCGTCATCGTCCTCAACGTCCACATCTTCCCGGGTAAAAGCCTTGTTCATCGTGATCGTCCTTCGAGAGCGCATTATAAATGCTTAGGGACGCGATTCATCGCGCCCGCGATGTGTCGCAAAGGAATTAGAATCAACGATGGCCATTTCTCTATAAAATAAGCGTTTGTGTTTACGGATTTCTGCCGGTGGGCACGGCCTGAAGGCCTTTGTCCACCCTACGCTCGATGCCTGACTTCACCGCTTCTCCCCCGTTTCACCAGCGCCGACAACGCGCTTGGGCGATTTTGTCCGCGCTGGCGGCGCTGGCGCTGGCGGTGTTGCTGCTGGCGCTTTTGACCGGCAGCGTCAAGATCGCATTTTCTGATCTGTGGGCGGGGCTACAGGGTCATGGCGACGATAATACGGCGACAGCCATCGCCATCGTCCGCGACCTGCGCTTGCCGCGTGCGCTGGCGGCATTTGCCTGTGGCGGTCTTCTGGCGCTGGCTGGCGCAATGATGCAGTTGTTGTTACGCAACCCGCTGGCCGATCCGTATGTGCTGGGCGTATCCGGCGGCGCTGCGGTGGGCGCGTTGCTCTCTTGGCTGATCGTGATGCCTTGGCTGCAAACGCCGCTGGCCGTGTTGGGGGCATTGTTTTCGGCGTTGTTGGTGTGGTTTGGAGCGCGTCACCGTGGCGAGGTTTCGTGGGAAACAGGAACCGCGCCGCGCTTATTGCTAACCGGCGTTGTTGTCGCGGCGGGTTGGGGGGCGCTGATCGTGCTGTTGTTAAGCCTTGCTCCCGACGCGCAGTTGCGCAGCGCATTGACCTGGCTGATGGGCGACTTGTCCGGCGCGGCGATGCCGTGGACAGCGTGGACGGTGTTGGCGCTCACCCTGTTGCTGATCTGGCCGCAGGCGCGAAACTTGAATCAACTGGCGTTTAGCAACGTGCACGCTGAAGCATTGGGCGTGCCGCTCAAACGAACGCAGGCGTGGCTTTACGGATTGGCCGCGCTGGCGACGGCCGCAGCCGTGGTGACGGCAGGATGTCTTCCCTTCGTCGGTCTGATCGTCCCGCATGCGTTGCGGTTGCTGCTTGGCAACGATCAGCGCATTTTATTGCCTGCCTGCGCTCTGGGCGGCGGCGCGTTTTTGGTGCTGGCCGATACAGCAGCGCGTGTGCTGGTGGCGCCGCAGGCATTACCGACGGGCGTATTCACCGCGTTGATCGGTGTGCCGGTGTTTCTCCTTTTGCTGAGGCGAGCATGAACGCTGCCGCTCCCGTGCTTCAAGTCCGCGAACTGACCGTAAAACGCGGTGCGCGTGTGCTGTGCGAAGCGTTGTCGTTTGAAGTGCGACCGAATGATTGTTGTGTCATCATCGGGCCGAACGGCGCGGGAAAAAGCACTTTGTTGCTGACCTTGGCGGGATTGCTTTCGCCAGAGCGCGGCAACATCGAATGGAGCGGTGCGCCGCTGTCCTCATTGAACGCGCTTGAACGCGCTCGTCACCGCGCCTTTCTCGCCTCGCAACAAAACGACGTGTTCAGCGCTACCGTATTCGATGCCGTGCTGGCCGGGCGCCATCCGCACCTGGCAGCCTGGCAATGGGAAGGCGTTGACGATGTGGCCGCAGCGGAAACAGCATTGACCCATTTGAAATTGGAACCTCTGGCGATGCGCGATGTGCGCACATTGTCCGCCGGAGAGCGTCAGCGCGTCGCGTTGGCCGCGATGCTGGCGCAAGCGCCGTCGCTGTATCTGCTCGACGAACCGGCAAGCCACCTCGATCCGACACAACAGACCGAAGCGCTCGACACCGTGCTTGCCCACGCCCGAAAACATCGCGCCGCCGTAGTGATGGTTCTGCACGAACTGCATCTGGCAACGCGCTACGCCGACCATGTGATTTTGCTCGGTGATAAAAGTACGAACGGAAAAGCGCAAACCGGAAGCGCCGCGGAAATGTTGACAACAGAACGCTTATCGGCGCTGTTCGGCGCACCGATGGTGACGCTTGAAGGTGATGCGCTCAAAAGCTTTGTGCCTGCCAGGGATCAGGAACCCCTGATCCCTGATCCCTGATTCCTTCGCACAGCACCGCCATCCCTTCCACGAATCGTGGCCCCGGTCGATGGAGCAAATCGGGGTCGATGCGAATGAAAGCCTGATGGCGCACGGCGGGGATTTGCGGCCAGCGTTGCCAATCGTTTTTCCATCGCGTGAAATCTTGTTCCGACGCTCCCATGATCATCACTTGCGGTCGCGCATTGACAACCGCTTCGCGCAGGACGACCGGCGATGGAGCAGCAAGTGTCGAAAAGATATTGCGCCCGCCGCAACGGGTAATCGCCTGATCGATCAGGCTGCCGCCGCCGACAGTATAAAGCGGCGGTTCCCAGATTTGATAAAACACAGAAAGCGGTTCCGCAGATTCGCGGCGAAAGGTGATGTTTTTCAGTTGTGCGCGGTAACGTTGCGCGGCTGCGCGAGCGGCGGTTTCGTGGCCGCTGAGAATGCCGAGCGCCTCGATGTCGTTGGCGATGACTTCCGGCGTCGGCGCGTCGGCGATGTACAAGGCGATGCGCAAAGCGCGAAGCGTTTGTTGTTGCGCGACAGAGAGATAAGACGGCAAAACGATCAACGAAGGCTTGAGCGCCATGATACGTTCGATGTCCAGCATGCCGGCTCTCCCGATAACCGGCAGTGTTTTAACGGCGGGCGGGGCGTCGGAATGCTCGGATACCGCGATCAGTTGCGCACCCGCACCTGCCGCAAACACAAGCTCTGCCGCATGCGGCGACAAGGTGATGATACGTTGCGCTGGTGTTTCCAGTGTGACGGTGTTGCCGCGACTGTCAGTAACAGTCAGCGCAGCATGAGTCGAAGCACTCAATAAAAAGAGAAAGATGAACAAACAGCGCAGGATTACCATTGTCCTCGTACTCCGATCATGAGTTGAGCGCCTCCGGTAGCAAAATCGGCTGCAAGCTGGTAGTCCTTGTTAAACACATTGTTGAAACGTGCGAACCAGGTCAGCTTGCCCGCATTGGCAAGCGGGGGGCTCCATTCGGCAACGAGGTTGACGACGCCATGGCCGCCGAGGCGCACGGTGTTGGCCGCATTATCGTAGCGCCGACCGCTGGCGACGAGATTGACGGCACCGTAAAACGCGCCGGTTGTTTTGCTGACGGTGATGCTGCCATGTGTTTGTGCACGGCGCGGCAACCGAAAGCCTGTCTCGCCATTCTTCGCGGATTGTCGGTCGATTGACCCGGCGATTCCGAAACCATGATAATCAAAATCTGCCGCCAAGGTAATACCGCGCAATTGCGCACGGTCGATATTTTCAGGACGGCACAAACCGGTGTTATGGCAGGTGTAAACAATCAAGTCGCGGACGCGGTTGTCCCAGACGGTGGCACGCCACTTCCCGCGTAACGCGCCCTTCTCAATCGTATGCTGCAAACCGGCCTCAATAGTTCGGCCTTTTTCTGGTGCAAGATCGGGATTGGAATAGCCTGGAAAATAAAGGTCGTTAAAGGTGGGCGCCTTGAAAGCAGTCGCAATACCGGCAGTCAGTTGCCAGCTTGGCGCGATGCGATAACCGTAACTAATGCCGCCGTTGGTTTCGCCGCCGTATTGAGAAGAATGATCGTAACGTCCGGACAGTTGCATAGAGTGATTGTCGTACCGCCAGCGATAGCTGCCGGTGACGGAATCGGTGTTGCGCGTATTGATGTCGTAATCGGTGGTGCTGTCGAGCCGTTGTTCATCGCGTTCGAGCGCGAACAACAGCATGCTGCCTGTTATCCATGAGGTAAGGTCGAATTCGTTTTGCCAAAGATATTGGCGGTCGTGCGATCGGTAACGATAAACATCGCCAAAACTCAGCGTTCGTGAATCATTGCGCATTTCTGAAAGTTGCCAACGTGTTTGCCAGACACTGGACAAGCGATGCGATCCGGCAAGACGGGTTTGGCTAAATTGCGTTTGGGTACGATCATCATCGAAAGGACTGACGTCGATTTGGGCATCCATCGCGTCGCGCAAATAAGCAAGCGTGATGCGATGATCGTCGTTGGGAACAAACTCCAATGAAGCGTGTTGATGGTTGTTGCGGTAGCCGTCACGATCCGGGTTGTAGCTAAAATTGTTGGGGTTCGTAATGACGTTGAAGCCGCGGCTGTATTCAGCACCCGCGCCAACAGCCCAACGGAAAAGACCCCGCGTGCCGGATATGCTGGCATTGCCCATGCAGGTACGGTGAGCGCCGCAAGCGGTATCGGCCATCAACGACAGCGGTTTTGACGAAGCGCTCTTGGTGAAAATCTGAACGACACCGCCAAGCGCATCGGCGCCGAACAACATGGACGCTGCGCCGCGAAGAATTTCGATGCGTTCGATATTTGCCAATGGAAGGATTTCAAGCGAGGACATGCCGGTGGACAACGAGGCGGTACGCACACCGTCAATCAATACCAAGGTATGGCCACTGTTGCTGCCGCGCAAGAAAAGACTGGAAGCAGCACCATGACCGCCATAGCGCACGATTTCAATACCCGGCTGACGCGCCAGCAGATCGGGAAGCGAAGCAGCGCCACTGTTGGCAATGGTTTTTTCATCAATCACCGTAAGATCGGCAAGCGCCTCTTCAGAGGGAATAGGCGTTCGGGAAGTGGTAATCACAATGGTCAACGGCTCTTCAGCGCCCGACGCGGGGGAAGAAGGGATTTGCGCCCATGCGGAAGGAAACGGTAATCCTCCGATAACGACCAGGAACGCAGTTAACCCGAAAATCCGATGGTAAAGGGTGCGCTCCTGTAAACGCAAAAAACAGGTCACAAACAAAACAGGCATCGATTCCTCCGAATAAGGCTATTTGCTTTGCCGTTGTCGCAGGAGAAACCGTAGATCAAAGCTGCGCGAGAAACCTCACATCAGCAGCACCCTTCCATAACGCAGGAATGCGCACGGAACAGACGCCCGCTCGGGCAGCTCAGAGTCTTCGGCGACGCCCTCCGCATCGCAACGACTACCATTTCATGAGGCCGGTCTCCGGGCTTGCCGGTTTTGACGATTCGCCTTCCCACGCCATAGCGCAGTGGCCTGAAGAATCGCCCACACCGACCTACCGTTGCGGGGGCAGCCGCGGCTTGATTTTTAACCGCGTTCCCGTTTCACCCTGGAAGTCAAACGACACAGGGCACCTCACGAAAAGTGTAAGTATAGAAGATTGCATGGGAAAGCAACAGTCCGGCTTTGAGAAATGGGAAGACGCCGACAAAAATATCATGGTTAGCATAAAACGGATTAGAATAGCCTTGGGCGTTAAAAGAGCGCTTTTCAACGACAAACAGAGGAGATATGGAAGAGTTCACTGTCGGCGCGTGGCTTTTTGCGTTGGCCCTTGTGGCATTCGCAGTGGTGACGACGATCGGCTTCATCCGCCGTTCCCGGCAGATGGAAAAAATGCAGTCGTTGATGGGTTCCGATACGGTGTCGTTGCCCGGATGGACAGAAGGCGAAACCGTGCGCTTGCTGTCGTCCGCAGAACAGCCCGGCTTCTACACTCTGAAACCGCGTTTCCTGAGCAGAATCGAAACCATTGCCTTCCACCATCTGAAAAGAGCCGTGCCGCAACATGAGGTTCTGGCGCATGTCCGTCTTCTCGATCTTTTCCAGTTGACCGCGGAAGGGGAAGACGAGAAATGGTTGGAAGCGTTCCGCCGAATCGCTTACCTCGATGTGAGTTTTGCTGTTTGCGACGGCGATATGGTGATCATCGCCGTGGTTGACCTTGAAAACCCGGCCATCGCTGCGGACGAACGGCTGACGCGCCTGCACCAAGCCAAAAAACTCGCGCTGAAAACAGCGCATGTGCGTTATATCTCGTTCGCCCCGATGCACCCGCCGACCGAACAAGAGCTACGGCAAATGGTGTTACGCCCGGACACGTTGCTTGCGTAATCGGGGTTAAGTGCCCCGTCAATTCTGATACAGATATTTCTGAAACCCGATAATCGCCTCGGCCTGTTCGGCGCGTTTCTCTCTGGTTAGCGGCTCCATCGCGCAGCGGATGCAGGCTAACACATCGAAAAGACCGCTTTTCTCTGCGTCGATGATCTTTTGCATTTCAGCAAGCTGCTTAACGCTACGTTCAAGCCGGTCGAGTTTCCAAACGGCCAAGGTGTCACCTTCTCGCAGCACTTCGAATGTTTTGGTTAAACCAAGCCGGTCTGCTCGCGCACCACTCCCCTTGTCCTCAAAGACCTTTTGGCACCCAGCCTTAGACAGGACTTCTCACTGCAATTCGAGGTTTTGATCCTGTGTTGAAACACGTGCGTAGCCAATCAGCGTGGCCGAATTTCACGCAACCCTTGGTTGTTGTTTGTTGTGTCGAGTTGGTCGGAGAGGCGCATCGTCGTCTATTCTTTTGGTTGCAAAGGTAGCAGACGTAAGCGCATGCGATTCGGATCGACCGTGAGCAAAGCACCCTCTTTCAACTCAGAAGCCATTTGTCGCAAGGCGATGACGACCTGCTTGCCGATTACGTCCGGGTTGACATCCTCGTTTCGAATCTGCACAACGCTAGGCTTTTCCCTATGGGTAGCAGCGAGGATTGCGCCGAAGTCCAGATCGTGAGTGAGCACCACACAGTCGTTTGCGCTAGCATAGGCCATGATCTCCGAGTCTGTCGCGTTGTAAGCCCCGAGAGCCGACCAGTGCACCGCCTCAATCCCCGTGTCGGCCAGCACATCGACCCAACGCGGCGACAGGTTCATATCGACCAGCAATTTCATGCGATGGCTAACGCAACCTCGCGCTCATCCGCACGCCATGCCGCGTAGCGAAGCGCCTGCATGATGTCGTCGCGCTCCAAGTAGGGAAAATCGGTCAGGATTTCATCGACGCTGCGACCTGCGCTGATTTGCCCTACCACCATGCCGACCGTGACGCGCATCCCACGAATGCACGCCTTGCCGCCCATGACTTCAGGCTGCTGGGTGATGCGATCAAGCTGACCCATGTTGCCGCTCCTTATCAAAACTCGTTGATATGATAAGCAATCAAGAATGGAATTTTAAGAACTATTTTCGAGAATTGTAACACATTGATTTTCCAGGCCACGGCAGTGTCTTGGGGAGACTTTCACAAACGACCGGTTGCTGGAGACGCTGATTGACGAGCCTGACTTTGAATAGCTGATGATACCCGCGTCCGCGCAAAATGCGCCCAGGTTTGCGGCAGTTGTGGATTTCCCAACGCCGCCCTTGGTGCTCATAACTGGAACAGTAATCATGTGACCTTGCCTCTCTAAAGATGGTTGATCTTTAGCTGGCTTGCGTCATTACTACCGTCCCAACAGCCTCAAACGCCAAGTTTCCGCTATAATCCAGCCCTCGCGGAGAGATGGCCGAGCGGTCGAAGGTACCTGACTCGAAATCAGGCGTAGGTGCAAGCCTACCGTGGGTTCGAATCCCACTCTCTCCGCCAAGGTGCAGAGATAAACGAGAAGAAACAATAAGTTGACATTCCTCGTGCTAAAGATCAACCATCTTTAGAGAGGCAAGGTCATGATTACAGTTCCAGTTATGAGCACCAAGGGCGGCGTGGGGAAATCCACAACTGCCGCGAATCTGGGCGCATTTTGCGCGGACGCCGGTAAGCGCGTCCTTCTGATAGACCTGGATGCCCAGCCCACGCTTTCGAGCTACTACAGGCTGGAATATGAGGCTCCAGGCGGCATTTACGAGTTCGTTGGAGCCAACGAAACCCGACCAGAATCCATCATCTCCAAAACAAGCATTCACAATCTCGACATCATCATATCCAATGACAGCAAGGGGCAACTCGATACCCTGCTGCTCAACGCTGCCGACGGGCGGCTTAGGCTGGTCAACCTCCTGCCCACCCTACAGCCGCACTACGATCTGATTCTGATCGACACCAAGGGCAGCCGCTGCATCGCCCTGGAAATCCCCGCTGAGAGGAGGAGCTTGATTGTGCCTTTTACTTTGGCAGTCACGGCATTGATACGCCGTTTGTGCAGGCTCGTTGCTTCACTTACCGTTTTCTCGCCAGAAGGGACGCTATTCTTATTCTGAATAACCGTATTTTCTGTCCGCCTCCAATGGCAACAGTTTTGGATAAACAGGTGCGATGACCTTTGTCGGGTTTAGCCCCAGCAAACGGCAAATGCGAACAAAAATGACGACATCGAGAAGCAGTTCTCCGCTTTCGTACTTTGCGACAAACGACTGCGACCGCCCCAAAGCGTGCGCCAGCGCTTTCTGGGTAATCAATCGTTTCTTCCTCGCGCTTTTCAGGGAGGACAAAAGCCCCTGATATTCGAGGGAATAGATAACGCTCAAGCCTCGCGCCCCAAAAATATCCAATTACAGAATATTTGTTGTAATATAGATAAATTCCAAATTGGGATTTATTTAAGGTTGTCATGTGCGCTCCATTGTGCGTGCTTTTCTTCATATTTTTATGATCTTGCTTTGATGCAATCGTTGACAGGAGATTATTATGGCTAACACAAGAGAAAAAACGTATTGGCTGCACAGAATTTCACACTGGGGTGAAATTGCCCGCCCGCTTCTTGACAGGGGATATTTATCCATTGGTTTTTCCAGTTTTTCTCTAGAGGGCTTTGACTTGGTCAAGGCGGCTAATGAGGAAAACAGTGAGGCGGTTTTTGATGACGCTTTTTTAAGCGTTTGCGGGGAAAAGACAAGAGCTCGTTGGAGCCTATGGCGGTTTATCTTAAAAATGAAGAAAGGAGACGTTGTCCTTGTTCCTGGATGGAAAAATTTTTCCGTCTATGAGCTTTTGGAAGACAATCCGATTCATATTTCAGAAATCCCTTTTATCGAATTCGAGAATCTAACCTCCTTCTCTTTTATTAAAAAGGAGGATGGAAGGTTGTTTATTAAAAAACAAAATGGCGAAGAATTGGTGGATCTAGGCTATTTCAGAAAAGCAAAACTTCTTGCTGGCAATATAAGCAGGAGCGATTACGCGGGGGCAAAATTATCACAAAGGCTAAAGTATCAAGGAACCAACACGAACATTAGCGACCTGAGGAAAGATATCGAAAGAGCAATTAATAATTTCGAAGAAAAACGCCCTCATGACATCCATTCGAACCTTAAAAAAGAGGTTGCGCCCATTATTCTAGAAACGCTCAAAAGAGATTTAGACGATAAGAAGTTGGAAGATTTAATAAAGCGTTATTTCGAAAGTTTGGGCGCAACTGCATTTATTCCACCCAAAAACGGAAAAGACAAAGAAGGAGACGCCGATGTCGTGGCGGTATTCGAGCACCTGAAAAGTATCATTTACACACAAGCAAAATGTCATGACGGGATAACGGATGATTGGGCTGTTGAGCAGATAAGCAATTATTCTTCAGGGAAAGAGGCCATGGATGACGAGTACACCAAAATAAGATGGGTAGTTTCTTCTGCTGAGGGTTTCTCGGACAAAGCTAAAAGCTTGGCACGACAAAACCAAGTTCGGTTAATCAATGGCATATTGTTTTCCGAAATGTTGTTGGACGCAGGGGTTTCCGCGCTTCGTTCTACTGAGGGGTAAAGCGTTTTCATGATACTGCGCACTTTTATTCTTACAAAATAGCGCGAATAAAACTTTCTTCAATGTGGAGATGAGCAGGAGGTTTGGTATGTCTGATTTAAGCAATGCCCTTAACAGGTCTGCCACTGCGCAGAATGTCGCGTCGGGAGCGCAAGTTGCTTCTGCGGCAGCGCAAGCATACGCCGCTCATAAAATGGGGGAGTTGGCGGAAGCCCAGAGAGAAGCCAATGAGCTAACCAAGCTACAGCTTCTGGGGCAACAAAAAGAGAAGGAACGGCGTGCCCGAGCGAAAGAGCTAAGGGTAGCTTGCCTGGAAAGCAATGAGCGGTTAAAACAACTGGAGCAGCTTATCTCTTCCGAGGTTGATGAAAAAATTCTTCTCAAGGAGGCTCTTTTTCCTTCCGTCTATATCTCGCGGGCAGCTCAAATGGGGGAAGAGATTTTCGAAGAATTTGAAGATCTGGAAAGGATCAGAGAACTGGTGGCCTTCCTGAAAAGGCTGGATATTTCGCTTGGCGGAGCGCGAGTCAACCTGCTCGATCTGCCGGAGCACGTCAAGGCGTACACTCAGCCTTTTTACAAAGCGGCGGATGATTTCCTATCAAAATGTGAAGAGATAGAAACGCTTTTGAAAAAGAATAACAATATCAGCCTTGATGCGCCGGAGAGTTGGGCAGATAAAATCCCCAACCTTGAACAAAGCGCCCAGCAACTCTTTGAAGAGACGAAAAAAATGAAAGCTCTCGGCCTGCTTGTAACAGAAGAGGGAATAACGGAAATGTTGGCTCCCGCCCAAGCCCTTTTAGCACAAAAAGGCCGCCGCCCTGTGCTTGACCAACTCAAAGAGAAAAATTTTTCTATTGGGCTTCCGGAAAAAAGTTTTGGTATTCTTTTTTCTTCCATAAAAACGAATTTCGACGACTTGACACAGAAAACGACCGCCGCCAAGCGAAATTATCTCGCATTGGCGAAACAGGCGAAAATCGCGGCAAGCGTCAAAGACAGGGCGAGCGTCAAAAGAATTCTTGAAGAAATGGCTGCACAGGAAAAATCCTTTGCGGATGTGGAGGACGAAGTTTTTGCCAGAAAGTGGTTTAACCAAAAGTGGTCTATCTGGAAGAAAATTTGGGTAGGGTTCGGAGTGTTTTTTGTAGGAATGATCGTGAGCGCAATAGTGGACACGATTATTCCTCCTCTGGGAGGTTGGTGTCTTCTTGGCCTGCTGATTGGCGTTCCGATATGGGTAAGCAGGAAGTAGAAACGGCATGTCTGCCGCCATAACCCCTCTAATCCTTTTGGACTGTGTTAATACGCAGGTGCTCGACTACAGCACCCAAAAAGTTATCTACAATGTGAAGTGCGAAAACAACGTTGCGGTTGTTTATAGGCGCGACAATAAAAAAGGTGTTCGCCATTAAGGATGAAGACAAAGACCGAGTTCTTCGGGACTATAAAACGGAAAGGATCGTATCAAAAAGCAAGAAATGAATGAGTGGGCGCTGTGCTGCCTTCGCGTGCTCCGCGTGAGTCTTTATTGGTGGTCGCACTTGGCTTTTTCCACCTTATGTGTTTATTCGGATTCGTTGCGCCCCCAGCTTATGTTTTGGATTCTCGCCACGCCACATACCATTCGGCAAATCGTTTTAATCCCTCTTCAAGAGGGGTGCGTGGCGCAAAGGCAGTGACTTTTTCAAGACGCGATACGTCAGCGTAAGTTGCCACAACATCGCCCGACTGCATCGCCTGATAGTCGCGGATCGCGTTCTTTCCGAGAACACGCGATAGCGTATCAATGAAGGTTTCCAGCGCCACGGCGTTATTACCGCCGATGTTGTAGATCGCGTAGGGCACGTCGCGCTCGACTCCCTCCTTGCTCCCTTTTGAAAGGGGATGGCCGCCGGAGAGGTTGCCCCCGAAATGTTTTGGGTCGGGGGCGGACGGGGGGTTTTCCCCAATCGTGTCCGGCAAGCGCGTAGCAACACGCACAACGCCTTCGACGATGTCGTCGATAAAGGTATAGTCGCGCTGCATCTTTCCGTAATTGAATACTTTGATCGGTTTTCCAGATAGAATCGCGTCGGCAAACAGCATCGGCGACATGTCGGGTCGCCCCCACGGGCCATAGACAGTGAAGAAACGCAATCCTGTTGTCGGCAGTTTGAATAAGTGGCTGTAGCTGTGCGCCATCAATTCGTTGGCTTTTTTCGTTGCCGCATACAAGCTGACGGGGTGGTCGGTTCGCTGGTCTTCGGAAAACGGCAGCGTATGATTGGCGCCGTACACGGATGAAGAGGACGCATAAACAAGGTGCCGGACGCCATAATGTCGACAACCTTCGAGAACATGTCCAAAGGCCGTTACGTTGTTCCGAAGATAGACCTCCGGGTGTTCGAGCGAATAACGCACCCCCGCCTGTGCCGCCAGATGAATGACGCAGGTAAAGCCGCCATCGCAAAACAAGGCGCGTGTTGCATCGGCATCGGCCAAATCAAGGCGGCGCAACGAAAATTGCGGCAACGTTACAAGCCTCGCAGACCGCGCTTCCTTCAACGCCGGATCGTAATACGGCTCAAAGTTATCAACGCCGGTTACGCGCACGCCGTCACCGCACAAACGTTCGGCAACATGCATGCCAATAAATCCGGCGCAGCCGGTGACGAGGACATGATCGTGTTTGGAAAAAGAAGGAAAGGAATCGGTCATGATGTGGGAGGGCCACGGTGCGTTTTTTCTATGGTGCGCTTTTGCAACGCATAGAGTTTGGCATGTTTGAGAAAACTCGCAAAGGCGCCGATGGCGATGTGCGCAAAACCGGCGGCTCCGTCGAGAAAGCCTCGCTTAACGATATAAAAGCGGAAAAAACGTGCCAGCGGTGAAGCGAGCATCTGCCAGGCGCTGGTACGCACACCCGCAGCAAACAACCGTTCGGCTTGTACAGTGGTGTAACGATTTTGTTTTGCCAGATAAGTGTCGAGCGATTCAGCCGAAGCGTGCAATAAATCGCCTCGCAAACGCGCTGTTTTCCCATCGACAAGCACTTTCTCGTGCACGGCATCATCACTCCAACGCGCCCGTCGGCGGTCGAATAAGCGCACCGTCCAATCAGGATAACCTTCGCCGTGCGATAACCAGCGCTCGAAAAATCGGTTGCGGCGGCACAGCGCATACGCCGCGGCTCGTTCATTTTCCGGTTGTGAAAAAACAGCGGCGATGGTTTGCGCCAGCGCATCGCTGATGCGCTCGTCGGCGTCCAGGCACAACACCCAATCGTTTCGCGCTGCTTTCACCGCGATGTTTTTTTGCAGGCCAAAGCCCAGCCAGGGCTGCTCGATAAACCGGGCGCCGAATTGTTCGGCAATGCGGCGCGTTTCATCCGTGCTTCCGGAGTCCACAATAATGATCTCCTCCGCGAACGGCGCCGACGCCAAACACGCAGCCAATTCACTCCCTGCGTTTTGGGTGATGAGTGCCAGCGACAGCGGTAAGGTTGCGGAAGAAGAGGACATAAGATGCTCTGATCTTTCAGACACGCTCATTATCGCTCGCTTTTCCGGTTTCGTCGCCTCCGGCGGAATTCGGAGCGCTATTGTTTTACAATGCCGTATCCCGTTTACCCTTGCGCAGCCCTTTGCACGGTACTTTACATGTCCGCTTCCATTCTGATCATTCGTACTTCTTCGCTGGGCGATGTCGTTTACGCCAGCGCGGTGCTTCATGATATCCGCAGGGCGCTGCCCGACGCGCAGGTTGATTGGGTGGCCGAGGAAGCGTTCGCTGCGGTGCCGCAGCTGGCAGGCGCTCGTCGGGTCATCCCCTTTGCGTTACGGCGCTGGCGGCGACGGTGGTACGACCCGCAGAGTTGGCGCGAACTTGCCGCGTTCCGGCAAACGTTGCGTGAAACCCGCTACGACATCGTGATCGACCTCAACGAGCAAGTCAAAAGCGCGTTGATTGCGCGGGCTGCGTTCGGCAAACGCCACGGCTTTAATCGTGCGTCGATTCGTGAGCCGCTGGCGTGTCCGCTGTATCAGGTCACGCACGCCGTGTCGCGTGAGTTGCATTTTGTTGAGCGTTGTCGGCAACTGACTGCCGCCGCGTTGCATTACGTCCCTGAAGGCCTGCCGCGCTGGCAGTGGGCTTGGGAAGAACCGTCGCCGTCGTCGAACGCGCTGCTGACGCCACCGGAAACGCCCTATGTGATGCTGCTGCATGCCACATCGCGCGATGACAAGCTATGGCCGGAAGATCGTTGGCACGCCCTGATTCACGCCTGTCATCACCGCGGGCTTCAGGTGTTGTTGCCCTGGGGCAACGCGAAAGAGCAAGCGCGCAGCGAGAGGCTGGCGGTTGGTCATGAGAACGCTCGCGTGCTACCGAAAGCATCGTTGCCGGAGCTGGCCGTTTTGCTGAAAAAAGCAACCTGGGCAGCAGGCGTCGATACGGGTCTAACTCATTGGTCGGCGGCGCTGGGCACGCCGACCGTAGCGATTTTTACCGCCACGTCACCTTGCCGCCTGGGTGTTGGTGTTCAGGGCGAACATGCTGTTGATCTGGGCGAAACAGGAGCGCCGCCCGAAGTCGATGCCGTGCTGGAAACCGTTAGCGCGATTTCGCTTCAAGCGCATACATCTTTCACCCTCTCTCCTCGCGGGAGAGAATGCCCCTCTCCCCCTGCCCCTCTCCCCCAAGGAGAGAGTGGGGCAAAGCGCGACGCCAATAACTTAAGCCAAAAATGCTCTAACAGTTTAACAAACACCTCGCACGAACAGGAAGGTGCCTGATGTTTTGGCGCATGTGTTACTCATTGCTCGGCGCGTTGCTTTTGCCGTTGTTGTTTGTTCGCCTATGGTGGCGTGGCCGCAAAAGTTCGGGCTACCGGAAAAACATTGGCGAACGTTTTGGACGTTACACTACGCCGCCCATGCGTGGCACGCTCTGGATTCACGCGGTTTCCGTCGGAGAAACACGCGCCGCCGCGCCGTTGATTGCATTGCTTGAACAACGTTATCCCGGCACACCCATCGTATTAACACACATGACGGCCACCGGACGCGCCACGGGCGCCGCCTTGTTCGGTAAGCGCGTCACGCAATTGTGGCTTCCTTACGATTACCGTTTTGCTGTGCGAGCATTCCTCGATCACATTCGACCGAAATGGGCGCTGCTGATGGAAACCGAAGTATGGCCCCATGTCGTTTCCGAATGCGCAAACCGCAACATTCCCTGTTTTCTCATCAACGCCCGCATGTCGGAACGCTCCGCCGCGCATTATGCGCGTTTTGCGTCATTTACCCGTCCGATCTTCTCAGCGTTCACGGGTGTTGCCGCGCAAACAGAAGGCGACGCGCAACAGTTGCAAACGCTCGGCGTGCGCAATGCGGTGGTGACCGGCAATCTCAAATTTGATATCGACGTACCGGAAAACGTGCGGACGTTGGGCGCTGTTTTGCGTCAACGTTTCGGCCAACGCCTCGTCTGGATTGCGGCATCGACGCGCGATGGAGAAGAAGCGCTGCTACTTGACGCGATGCGTCGCCACCCGAACGCCTTGCCGCCGGAAACCTTGACCGTGATCGTGCCACGCCATCCGGAGCGCTTTGAAAGCGTTGCCGAACAACTGCGCACGCAAGGCCTGGCGTTCGTCAAACGCAGTGACGAATGCGATGTGCCACCGGACGTTGCGTTCGTGCTTGGCGATTCGATGGGCGAAATGTTCGCCTATTACGCCGCAGCCGATCTTGCTTTCGTCGGCGGCAGCCTGCTGCCTCTTGGCGGACAAAACCTTCTGGAACCACTGGCGATAGGCACACCAGCACTCATTGGGTCGCACACCTTCAACTTCAAAGACATCAGTAACACCGCTTGCGCCACAGGCGCTGTCTTACGAGTGGACAGCGCCGATCAACTCATCATTCGAGCCGGAACCTTATTGCGGGACGATGAAGCAAGACAAACCATGCACGACGCGGGCCTTCGTTTTTTGGAAGAACATCGTGGCGCAGCAAAACGGGTGATGCAGTGGCTACCAGAAATCAACCCCAAATCCTGATCCCTGATCAAGATACGCCAAACCTCTCGTACCAATAGCCATAATAAGAAAAACTTCAGAAACGCGCAGTTGAAAATTGTCGCTTCACGACGATGCGTACAACGCCTTTGGTTGCGGTCAAGACGCAAAACTATTTTTAAAGAAACTCTGAACAAATCATTCAGTCATTCCCGCGTGTATTTAGCGGGAATCCAGTGTCTTTTTCCCGTCTAACTACACAGCGATTTTGGACAGGGACGCACGCGGAAATGACGGCGCTTCGTGACTTTTTCCAACGGAGTCGTGAACTCACACATCGCGCCTTCGCGTGAAAAACAAAAGACGCTGGATTCCCGCTAAATACACGCGGGAATGACGGTGCTTCGTGAATTGTTCAGAGGTTCCTTAAAGTAGGTTTGTTTGTCTGCGTCGTCTCATGGCGACGCGCTACATTTGTTAACAATTCATACGCCAAAAATTTATTTATGCGTTGCAAAAAATAAATTTTTGACGCAACATGCCAACATTCTTCGGAGAAGAATGGTTGTTCAACAAAAGGACGCAAAAAATGTTTTTCAAACAATCTTGCAAAGCAGTCATTACTTTGAGCTTTGCTTTGTCAGTAAACGCTGCAAAAGCGGATTTACCTATTACACAAACAAATCAA
The DNA here is from genome assembly GCA_031277215.1 of Burkholderiales bacterium. Lineage (GTDB taxonomy): Bacteria > Pseudomonadota > Gammaproteobacteria > Burkholderiales > Casimicrobiaceae > UBA931. The sequence continues at coordinate 21,055 of JAITMR010000030.1, read as the reverse complement.
CCAGAAATAAAAGCCACTGAAGCACAAAGCTCATCTATGCCGCAGAGCAGCACGGAACGTTCAGATATTTATGATGTGATTCCAGATGGGCCGGATAAACAGAAAAGGATCAAGGAACTGGAAAAACAAATGCTTGGAACTGTCGGCTGGAGAAGTGGGCGTTATGGAGTTTTGACGCTTAACAGGGGGCCACGCGCAGACAGATTGTACAAGTTGCATAAAAATCTTGTTGATAGCGATTGGTGGCTTCTCGCAGATATGTATATTAATTTCGATCATGGCCACAAGGACATCTTGGATTTGGAGGAGGCGCTAAGGGTTTTATTGGCAATGCATGGACAAGACTCTATCAATAAACTAAATAAAATTATCGAATCAAAAAATATAGCGAAAGAACAGAAAACGCTTTTGTATAGCAAAACGCGTTTTGTTAAAGACAGTATGAAATTTTTTAAAAATGGCATGGAAACCAGATACTGGTCTGATGTTCCCGAATACAGAAAGGATCAGGAAAAGTCCTGTAAGGCGAACGAAATGTCCGCTTGTGCAGCTCTTGGCTTTTTATATGAAAGAGAAGGCTATCGTAAAAAGCCATCTTTTCTGAAAGCAAGAGAACTCTACGAAAAGGCCTGTGCCGCCGATGAAATGCTCGCTTGTTTCGGCCTTGCTCGTTTGTACGATAGGGGAAACGGGATGAAGCAAGATTTCTTAAAAGCAAAGAAGTTGTATGAAAAAGCTTGTGCTGCTCACTACGCAGAGAGCTGTATGAATCTTGCGGGCGTTTACTACCAAGGCAGGGGTGTGGAAAAAAATTATTCTGAAGCAAAAGCGTATTACAAAAAAACATGTGACCTCGGAAACGACCGAGGTTGTGATGGCTATGCGCAACTGAATGAACGGCTGGACTAAACAATTACAGCCTTGAGGCATGTGCCAAAGAAACGCGAGGACAGTATGAAAATATTTATCGCTATGATTATTTTGAGTTTTGCCCTGTTGTCCAACGCAATGGAGGTGGGCTCGCCAGCGCCGCAGGCGATTCAACCGGAAACGAAGTTCCCCGAAGCGCGAAGCACGGCTAAGCCGCAAAACAGCGCGACTATACTGCCGGATACCTTTGCAACCATTCCAGACGGATCAGAGAAGCAGAAAAGGATCAAGGAACTGGAAAAACAAATGCTCGACACCGTTGGTTGGACAACTAAGCGCGAGTTAGGCATAACTCGCTGGCCACGTACAGACCGGCTGTACACATTGCACAAGAGGCTGACTGATGACGATTGGACGCTTTTGGCGGAAGAGTACATTAACTTTAACTACGAACGTAAAGATTACGACCTCAAAGAGCTTCAGTATTTAGAAAGCGCCATGACGATTTTGTTGGCAATGCGCGGACAGCGCGCTATCGAAACTATGAACAGCGTTATCAAATCAAAAAAAATAACAGAGGATCAGAAGGTATTTTTATATAACAAACCCAATCATGTTAACGAACTGATGGAGACAAAGTACTGGCACACTCTTTCCGAGTTCAAAAAGGATCGGCAAAAGAAAGTGAGAAAGCATGAATAGTTTTAATTAACTACAGCCTTGAAGCGTGCCGCAGAAGTATCGAACGATTCGTTAAATTTCAAGGCCCTGGGGGTTGCGTTGTTTCGATTAACTCTTAGAAGGAGCATTGCTGTTATGAAAAAGCTTTACCGATTTATAAACATTTGGTTCGCGCTTGCGGTATTGTTAACGATTAGCCTGCCTGCGCGTACGTTTGTTCCCGACTATCTCGTTCCGGGCGAACACCATACGCGAATCGTCCTTGAGGCATTGGATGAAATTTACGCTGTTTATGGCTATGGGCCAAGCGGCACGCCTTACACCACTAATATGAGGAACGTTCGAGATACCATAGCTAATAATAATGCTTCGGTGGATAGCGGGGAGCGAAAAGCGCTTCCAATTTGGCATTGTGACGATGAAAGACTTTCTGAGTGCAGCAGCATAGTAAAATCCCAGGCAGACGATGGCGTTAATGACATCAGGAAAGCTTTTTTTGACGAAGCTCGTAAGAAAATAGGTCGTGCCACCCATACGCTTCAAGACTTTTACTCTCATTCGAACTGGGTTGAGATGAAAGGTTCAGTAGTCAATCCAGAAATGGGCTATGGCTATCTTAGTAATTTGGCAGACGCGAAGGAACAAACATGCACCCCTTCAACGGTTCCTTCGTGGGCTGGCTCGGCTATAGCATGTTCATACATGGGATCGGGAAGCATCCTTGTCGATACCGGAAAACTGACTAGCGGTTATTTTGTGACAGGCTCCGTAACTCTGCCACCGGGTAAATGTTCTCACGGCGGGTCGCTTGACGGTGGCTTGTTAGGCCCCGATCTTCGGGACGGCATCAATAAAGACTCCAGCGCTTGCTGGTTTGGAACGCTTGTCATTTCTCCGCATTCCACCTATCACCATGCGGCGGCCATCGCCGCCAAAAGAGCTACCGTTGAATATTTCCAGAAAATCAGAGCCGCAGTCAATGATGAAGAGTTATTCAAACAATTTCTTGGATTCGGCCCTTCTCTCGGATTTGCGATTGATACGACCGGCAGCATGGCAGAGGACATCGCGGGCGTTAAAAATTCGGTTCTCAAGATCGTTACCGACCGCTTGGGCACCGAAGAGGAGCCTTCGGAATATGTGTTAACGATTATCAACGACCCCATAGTTCCGCCTGCCCTGAAAACGTCCGAGCACACCGTTTTTCTCAACAGATTATTTAGTCTCTATGCCGGTTATGGTGGCAGTGGCGGCGATTGCCCGGAACTGTATGGGCAAGGTACATACAACGCTGTTGCGGCGCTTGGCAAAGGAAGTACTTTACTCACTTATACCGACGCTTCAATCAAAGACTCAATGAACGCTCTTCTCGCGCTAATGCTGGCATCAAGCAAGAATATCAAAATCATCACAGGGCTTTCGGGAAGTTGCGAAACGGAAAAAGCAATGGTGTTGGGAGCAGGGGTGGCGATGACCCAAGGTCAGGAAAACACTGCAATAGCAAAAGCGGCCTTGGGGCCTAAAGCCTATCTTTACAACGATTTGTATTACACCATCTCGGAAATGACCGGCGGCCAAGTCTTTATCATCAACAGGTCGGAAGCAGGAAAATTGGCGGAATTATCTGATATCCTTTTCAGCAATTACTACACTGGATTGATGTCTGTTGCTGATAACCTGGACGGTGGAAACGTAAAAAGCTATGAGCTCAATGTCGATTCCAGACTGGATAAGCTTTCGATTTCAATCAGCCTGCTTAAAAGCGCCAACGTCACTGTGCTGCGTCCCGACGGAACTGCTGTCAGCGGTAACGATGTTAGTGTAAATGTGCTTTCCTTGTCGCAAGCTGTGTCATTTGAGATCGACAGTCCCGCTGTTGGCAACTGGAAAATCATCCTCGAAGGAGAGGGCAAGTTTACCGTCAACGTGGCTGGCAGCAGCCCGCTATCTTTCGATAAGCTGAGGTTTGTCGAACTTGGCGGCAGATTGAACCTGAGCTATTATGAGATCGTAGGCTATCCTGTGGCGGGCACCAAGCAAAATGTGGAAGCCACCATCTCCGATGACACCAGTGATGTGCATTTCGAGTTTCGTTCCAAAGATGGTGCGCTGTTAAACAGCGTTGTTCTTAACGTTGTCGATGCTTATCCGGGAACGAAAACCGTTTTCATGAGCGAAGATGTGACTTTACCGATTGAGCCGTTCAGGGTGTATGCGGTCGGAAAAGACGCTAATGGCAACGACTTTCAGCGAGCGCTTTCCAATACGATTGTGCCGCAGACTGTCGCCGTAAAAGGACCAGAAAATCAGAACCTTCCGCTGGACACCGACACGGCTTACACTTTCAAGGTTACCAATTATGGTAACGCGGATAATTTATTCTTTGCTGCCATTGACGACAGAGGCTTCGTGGTCAGCCTGACGCCTGCGACAGCTCCCGTCGGCACAGGGGAAACCGTGGATGTTAACGTTGTTCTCAACCCTGGAGCTGCCAACGCTGTTGGCACTCTCAGCACGCTAACGTTCATGGCTCTCCCAATGAGCGCAATGGGTGATCCCAGCATGTTGGGCAACTATGCAATTGTTGAGGGGCGCGTGGTTGACAAAGAGGCTTCCATTTCCGTTGCGCAAGGTTCTCTGATTACAACAGGAACATCCATTAATGAAAACGGCGAAGTCTTTGTCTGGGGCTTCCGTGGTTCTGGTCAACAAGGGAATGGAAAAACTTCTGTTTCTTCCGCCGCCAAGCCTGAAAAGGTCAATACTCTGAGCAATGTCGTATCGCTTGTGGGCGGCGCTTATCACTTGTTGGCGCTGGATCAAGACGGCAATGTCAGCGGTTGGGGCCAGAGCGGTTATGGCGAGACGGGCTGTAAACCGAATTCGGGTATTTATACCCATACTCCATGCATCGCTCTATCTAATGCGACGCAAATTGCGACCGGAGAATATTTCAGTGTTGCATTGGATAAAAACGGCAAGGTTTGGACATGGGGGCACAACCTCTATGGCCAGCTTGGTAACGACAACAACAAAAACAGCCAAACTCCCGTCAACGTCAATCTGAACGGTGAAAAGGCTCGTTTGATTGGTGGCGCTTACGAAGGGGCGTTCGCCGTCACAGAGGAAGGTCATGTTTGGGCGTGGGGTGACAATGAGGCCAGCGGTCTTGGCATTCAGGGAACAAAATATGGCGTGCAACAGATTATTCGTACGCCGACGCTGGTTGCGAATCTGACGCCTTACGCAAGCCGAATCACTTACATTGCCGGTGGTAATGGCTGGGGGGAAGCGCTGCTTGATGATGGGACTGTCATCGGTTGGGGTCTGCATGCCGCGCTTGGTCAAGGAACGACCGCCACATCCGTCAGCTCCCCTGTTCCGGTTGAAATTTTGCGTAATGTAAAGCAGCTTTATGCGCGTTATGTTGGTTCCGTTGCTTTGACCGAGGACGGTAAAGTGTTCACTTGGGGACAAACTGGCGGTAGCGCATTCAAAATGATCTATGGTGAAAAGCCAACTTTGCGCCCGACTGTTGGGGCCGTCAAGGAAATCGGCGGTGGGAAAGAGCATGTGTTTTACAAAACAGAGGACGGCGCACTTTATGGAGTTGGTTACAACGATCTCTATAAATTAAACACCGACAAGTGCTGTGCGCCAAACATTGATTGGCCAGGAGTTTCGATCGGCTACTGATAAACTGTATCTCCTGAGAATGCCCTGTAGCAATACAGGGCATTTTTTTTTGATGCTGACAAACAAGTGCCGCGCTTTCTCGGGATTGTGCTTTTTTCAATGGACTCGTGAATTCATACCCCGTATCTTCGCGTGAAAAACAAAAGACACTGGATTCCCGCTAGAGGTACGCGGGAATGACGGTGCATCGTACCTTTTTCAATGGACTCGTGAATTCACACGGTGACTGGAGATGTGTAGATACCTATGCCTTAAAGAGCCTGCCCCCGAAGAGATTTTGGTCGGGGGTGAGGGAGCTTGCAATGGTTTACAAAAACCGATCCAGCAAGCGTTTGCTGTGTTTGTCGAGCGCAGCAATGTTGGGGATCCGGTATTGCACGCCATCGCGGTCGGTGATCAGAAGCGATGATGCGCTCAACAAACGAATGTCTTCTTCGCTTTTGAGCACAAACGATGTTTCGCCGCGATCGGTGCTGATGCGCCAGGTGCTTGGCGTTGCAAATGTCGAAACATGGTGCAGTCGCAAAATGCGGGGCGTGAATTCGCGTTCGGCGAGCGTCGTTTCAATCAGGGCGCGGGTTTCGGTGTCGGACTCCAGCGCCGATAAGGAGCCGATCCAGGCGCGTTCGTGTCCTTCCTGGTCGATGAGTGCAAGCCCGTCGTTTGGTGCGCTGATCGGAAATGCGCGTACCGGCACGATGTTTTCGTAAACGTGTCCGTCGCGGGTGGTTAACACCAATCGGCCAAAGGCATTGCGCGACAATTGAAAATCGGGCGGTTTCATTTTGATGAGCGGTCGGTTGCGGAGACGGCATTGTTCCAGGGCGTTGAAACAAATTCGGTATCGACACGTCGCGCTTGAGCTTCATACAGGCGGAAATAAGCGCCACGTCGAGCAATTAACATTTCGTGCGCCCCTTCTTCGACAATCTGGCCGCGATCCATTACGAGCAGACGATCCGCTTTGTGCAGTGTCGATAATCGGTGTGCGATGGCAATGGTTGTGCGGCCGCGCACGAGGTTGTCGAGCGCGGTCTGAATTTCTTTTTCGGTTTCGGTGTCGACCGATGATGTTGCTTCGTCGAGGATCAAAATTTTCGGGTCGATCAGAAGCGCACGGGCAATGGAGATTCGTTGTCGTTCTCCTCCCGACAGTCCTTGTCCGCGTTCGCCCACTCGTGAATCATAGCCGTGCGGCAACCGCAGGATGAATTCGTGCGCATGGGCGGCACGCGCCGCTGCGATGATGTCTTCACGTGTCGCTCCGGGGCGGCCATAGGCGATGTTTTCGGCGACTGTTCCGAAAAACAGGAAAGGGTCTTGAAGCACAAGCCCGATGTGGCGACGGTAATCGACGACGGACAGTGTGCGAATGTCGACGCCGTCAAGAAGCACGGCGCCTTCGGCAGCGTCGTAGAAACGGCAGATGAGGTTAACCAAGGTGCTCTTGCCGGAACCGCTGTGTCCGACCAGCCCGATCATTTCGCCAGGCGCAATGGAAAGGTTGATACCGCGTAAAACGGTTTGGTTGCCGTAGCGAAATACGGCATGACGCAATTCAATTTGGCCGCGTACCGTTGGCAATTGCGCAGGGTTGGCCGGTTCCGGCACATTTGAAACGTGATCGAGAATATCGAAAATCCGTTTGGCGCCCGCTGCCGCTTTCTGCGTGACCGAAACAATTCGGCTCATTGAATCGAGCCGTGTATAAAAACGGCCAATGTACGCCAGTGCCGCCAATAGCATCCCTGTAGAGATGTGGCTTTGCGATACTTGCCAGATGCCGAATATCCAGACAACCAATAAGCCGATTTCGGTCAGCAACGACACGGTCGGAGAAAACAACGACCAAAGGCGATTGACCCGATCGTTGGCAACGAGATTGTGACGGTTGGCTTCTTGAAAACGTTTCGTTTCGCGTGCTTCTTGTGCGAACGCTTTGACGACGCGAATACCGGGGATGGTGTCGGCCAATACGTTGGTGACTTCCGACCAGGCGCGACCGATTTTTTCAAACCCTGTTCGCAACCGCTCGCGCACCAGAAAAATCATCCAGGCAATGAAGGGTAACGGCAGCAACGTGACCAGCGCCAACCACGGGTTGATCCAGAACAGCACCACCGCCGTCATCGTAATCATCAGCACATCGGTTGCAAAGTCGAGCAGATGTAGCGACAGGAAAACGCAAATGCGGTCGGACTCCGAGCTGATGCGTGCCATTAAATCGCCGGTTCGTTTGCCGCCGAAGTATTCCAGCGACAAATGCATCAGGTGTTCAAAAGACGCAGTTCGCAGGTCGGCGCCGATTCGTTCAGATACCAGCGCCAAAAGGTAGGTTTTCCCCCAGCCCAGCCCCCATGCGAGCAACGCTGAGGCAAACAATCCGCCAAGGTACAGTGCCACCAAGCCGACATCGACCGGCACTCCTTTTTCGGCGGGCACCAAAACTTCATCGGTGAGCGGCATGATTAGATACGGCGCGACCATGCTGGCTGCTGTCGATGCCAACATCAGGACGAAGCCCAGTAGCAGGGAGCCTTTATAGGGCCGGGCAAACCGCCACAATCGAAACAGAATCCAGGTGGAGGGCGGCGCGATGTTGCCGCTGACGGCACAATTCGTACATTCGTCACTATCGGTAGATAACGGCGTGCCGCAAACCGGACACGAAGTTGCGCTTTCTTCGTCGGCTGAACGTATTTCCTGCCATTGGCTGAATGCCTGAATAACGCGCAGAATGGCGACATCTTGCGCCAGCGTATAACGCCAGCGATGCAGGCGGGCATGGTCGTCGAACAGTTCCAGTGTGCCGACACCGGCGTGGTCGTAATGGCTCAGCCGCAGCCCGTCGTGGCGCCCCCATTCCCGATAAACAGGCTTGTTTTCCGGCGATAACGCGCAACTGAAAAGTCTCTGATCGGTAACGACAAGCAATTCCTGTGCAAAACGTAACCGTGCGTCAAGATCGACAACCGCCCAGCCCAGAATTTTTTCGTTCGGCAGCAACGAAACGCTCGTCTGCCAGGCAGCGGGCAAGGAGGCTGGCAACGCAGCCGTTGCCGAGGGGAGCGCTTCAAGTGTTTGTGTCATGACCGGTGATGCCTTCGCGCCTACAGCGGCACTATAAAAGAATTTCGCCGCCAATGCGCATTTTGGCAAAAAAGAATCCGTGACAATATTAACGCTTCCATGATGGCAACAACTCTGGTTGCGTTTCGCCGAACGAAGTACACTTTTGACGTTACGCGCTGCTCCATTACGGATTAGAATGGTGCTGGTTTTCGGTTCCTTTTGGAACAGGAGTTTTATCTAACGGTTTTGTGCGCTGCTCGCGTCTGCCATTACCTCTGTCATTGCATTTGCCATTCCGTCTGCCACATTGTGAAAAAGAGAGAGATACAGTTTCTTCGCATCACTTACTTACGCGGTCCCAGCATCTGGACGTATCGACCGGTGCTGGAAGCGTGGGTTGACATCGGCGCACTGGAAGAAGCGCCGTCCAACACCATTCCCGGTTTTTACGAGCGCCTTGTCGACTGGTTGCCAACGCTGATTGAACACCGTTGCGGAATCGGTGAACGTGGTGGTTTTTTGCAGCGCGTCAAGGAAGGCACCTGGATGGCGCACGTCCTCGAGCACGTTGCCCTCGAATTGCAGAGTCTTGCGGGCATGCAAGTCGGTTTCGGCAAAGCGCGAGAGACATCGCAACGCGGTATTTATAAAGTAGCGATCCGGGCGCACAACGAAGAAGTCGGGCGTGCCGCGTTGCTTGCCGGTCGTGATTTGGTGATGGCGGCTATCGAAAACCGGCCATTCGATGTCATTTCTGCAATCGCCGATGTGCGCCGGAAGATCGACGACTATCATCTAGGACCCAGCACGGCCTGCATCGTTCAGGCAGCCGCCGAACGCCGCATTCCGGTAACGCGGCTCAACGACACCAATCTGGTTCAACTGGGTTACGGCGCACTTCAGCGCCGTGTCTGGACGGCGAAAACTGAGCGCACCAGCTCCATTAGCGAGAACATTGCCGCCGACAAGGATTTAACCAAACGCTTGCTTCAATCCTGCGGTATTCCCGTTCCGGAAGGCGAAATCGTGGAGGATGCCGATACCGCTTGGAGGGCTGCGCAAGATATTGGTCTGCCAGTCACCGTCAAACCGGTCGAGGGCAGTCATGGCCGAGGCGTTGTGCTCGATCTTTCGTGCGAGAAAGATGTTCGCGCCGCTTTTTCCATTGCCGATGCCGAGGGTCGCGGCGTAATGGTTGAGCGTTTTGTGCGCGGCCACGAATATCGGTTGTTGGTCGTCGGCAATCAATTGGTCGCTGCCGCTTTCTGTGAGGCCGTGTGGGTTACAGGTAATGGTCTTGATACCGTAGAGGCGCTGATCCATGCTCAGATCAACAGCGATCTGCGCCGAGGCGCCAACGAAAATTTTCCGCTTAATAAAATCATCCTTGCCGACTCTCCCGCTGTCATGCTGGAACTGACGCGCCAGCAATTAACATGTGATAGCGTCCCCGCTGCCGGTCGGCGCGTGCTGATCCAGCGTCGCGGCAGCGTTTCTGCCGATGTGACCGAGAGCGTACATCCCGACAACGCGGAGCTGGCGATGCTGGCTGCTCGTGTTGTCGGGCTTGATATCGCCGATGTTGATGTGGTCGCTGAGGATATCCGCCGTCCGTTCGCCGAGCAAGAGGCCGCTGTTATCGAACTCAGCGCAGGCCCCAGCCCGCTGGTGCATCTGCCGCCCACAAGAGGCAATCTGCAGCCGCTAAGCGAGAGAGCGCAACTGATCGGAAAAGCGATTATTGATCATTTGTTCCCCGTCACTGAACAATCAGGCCGCATACCGATCTTCGGGATTACTGGCACAAAAAATACAACAATCATCGCCCGACGACTCGCGGCGTTGCTTCAGCTTGCCGGATATCGAGTTGGGCTGGCGTGCCATGACGGCCTTTATTTCGGCCACCGCCACGTCGATGAACGCAACGCCGTCAACTGGGCGGCAGGTGAACGTGTGTTGATGAACCGCTTGATCGACATTGCCGTCATCGAGAGTAACGCCGCGTTAATTTTGCGCGAAGGGCTGGCTTATGACCGCTGTCAAGTGGGCATTGTCACCGACACCGACGGATTGGAGGCGCTCACTGACGACGACATTTTGACGCCGGAACAACTCTGTCAAGTCTTGCGCACGCAAATTGACGTCGTGCTGCCTAACGGCGTCGCGGTGTTAAACGCGCACGACCCGCGCTTGGTTGAAATGGCGTCGCTATGCGATGGTGAAACCATCTTTTATGCCGCCGACGCGGGTTTGGCGGCAATCACCCGGCACTGTGCCGATGGTGGCCGCGCTGTCGTCGCCGTTGATGGGCAGATCGCGCTGATGCATGGCGACCACGTCACAACGCTAAACACTCATAATGCGCCCAATCTCGAGATATTGGCGACTGTTGCCGCCGCTTGGGCGTTCGGCGTCAACGCCACACTGATCCGGTTCGGTATTGAAAGACAGGAAGCCCTCTGATGGAAGTCTCAAGGATTCGGGCATTGCGTGGCCCCAATTTATGGAGTCGGCGAACCGCTATTGAAGCGCTCGTCAGTTGCGCGGCGGATGAAATCGTGATTGCCGACGTGCCAACGTTGGAAACAAAATTGCACAGTCGCTTTCCGTCGATGGGGCCGCTCACGCCCGCTGGCGACAATGTAGCCATCAGTCTGGCGCATGTGCTTGAACGTGTCGTCCTGAGCTTGCAGGCAGAAGCCGGTTGTCCGGTGACTTTCAGCCAAACCGTTTCAACGACCACACCCGGATTGTTTCAAGTCATCGCCGAATACACCGAAGAAGACGTAGGCCGTCTGGCGCTGCGTTTCGCGCAAGAATTATGTACCGCAGTACTTCAGGACACGCCATTTGATCTTGCCGAAGCGTTGTTGCAAATACGCACGCTTGATGAAGACATCCGATTAGGCCCAAGCACTGGCGCTATCGTCGATGCTGCCGTCGCCCGTCGCATTCCTTACCGTCGGCTAACGCAAGGCAGCCTCGTGCAATTCGGTTGGGGCAGCCAACAGCGGCGCATTTGGGCAGCGGAAAGCGACCACACCAGCGTTATTGCAGAAGATATTGCACAAAACAAAGAACTGACAAAAAAATTGCTGTCAGCGGCTGCGGTACCCGTTCCCCAAGGAAGGCCGGTCACCGACGCCGAAGACGCTTGGATGGCGGCCAACGAAATCGGTTTGCCGGTCGTCGTCAAGCCATTGGATGGCAGTCAAGGCAGGGGCGTCACCGTCAACATCAACAGCCGCGAACACCTGCTGGCCGCATACGAAGCGGCCGCCAAAACCGGACTGAAAGTGATGGTGGAGCGCTATCTGCCGGGGCCGGATTTTCGGTTGCTGGTCGTCGGTAACAAACTGGTGGCAGCGGCGCGGCGCGATCCGCCGCAAGTCATTGGCGACGGCATCCGAAGCGTACAAGCGCTGGTCGATGAAATCAACCGCGACCCGCGTCGCGGCGAAGGACACGCTACTGTATTGACCCGGATTCGTCTTGACGATATCGCCAACACCCTGCTGGCAATGCAAGGCTATACCGCCGACAGCGTACCGCCAATAGGAACGCGCGTGATTTTACGCAACAACGCCAACCTATCAACAGGCGGCACCGCGACAGATGTCACCAACGAAGTACACCCTGATGTTGTCGCCCACGCCGTGGCCGCCGCTCAGACGATAGGTCTTGATATTGCCGGTGTCGATATCGTTTGCGAGACTATTTTGAAACCGCTCGAAGAGCAGCGCGGCGGCATTGTCGAAGTCAATGCCGCGCCCGGGTTGCGCATGCATTTATCGCCGTCTTACGGCAAAGGGCGCCCTGTTGGCGAAGCCATCATCAATCACATGTTTTTACGGGATGAAAACGGACGCATTCCCGTTGTTGCAGTGACCGGTACCAACGGCAAAACCACCACCGTTCGACTCATCGCCCACATCTTCGCGCAACATGGCTGGCGCGTTGGTATGACCACGACCGACGGCATTTATGTCAGAAACCGTCGCATCGACACAGGCGATTGCAGTGGCCCACGCAGCGCCCGCAGCGTGTTGATGCATCCCGATGTCGATGCCGCCGTTTTCGAAACCGCGCGTGGCGGAATGCTGCGCGAAGGACTGGGCTTCGACAGTTGCCGCGTTGCCGTCGTCACCAACATCGGCGAGGGCGACCATCTGGGACTCGACTTCATTACCAGCATCGAGGATCTCGCTGTGCTCAAGCGCGTTATTGTTCAGAACGTTGAAGAAACCGGCATGGCCGTGCTCAACGCCGACGATCCGATAGTCGCGTCTATGGCCTCGGTTTGTCCCGGCAACGTGACCTTCTTTGCACGCGATGGATTTCAGCCGCGCATGATGATGCACCGCGCCCAAGGCAAGCGCGTTGTCTATCTTGGCAATCGCGCACTCGTCGCAGCCGAAGGCGGTTTCGAATATCGGTTGCCGCTTGCCGACATCCCGTTGACTCGTGACGGTACCATCCCGTTTCAGATCGACAATGCGATGGCGGCGCTTGCCGCCGCTTGGGGCATCGGCGTGCCTTGGGAAACCGTCGCACGCGGATTGGCAACATTCACCGGCGACGACCACGCTGCTCCGGGACGCTTTAACGTCTTTGATTACCGTGGTGCCACGCTCATTGCCGATTACGGACACAATCCCGATGCTATCGCGGCACTCGTGCAAGCGATTGAAACCATGCCAGCGCAACGCCGCTTTGTCGTCATCAGCGGAGCAGGCGATCGTCGCGATGAAGACCTCCAGCGACAAACACAAATCCTCGGCGATATTTTCGACGAAGCCATTCTCTATCAAGACCAGTGTCAACGCGGTCGTCAAGATGGCGAAGTGCTGGCGCTCTTGCGAAAAGGATTGGCGCACGCCAAACGCACACAAGCCATCAAAGAAATTCGCGGCGAATTTCTCGCCATTGACACCGCACTGGAACAATTGTCCCCCGGCGACCTGTGCCTGATTCTGGTTGATCAAGTCGAAATGGCATTGGCGCATCTTCACCAGCGCATTGAAGAGAGCGAAAACAGCCCAAAGGTTTTGTAATGTCGCTGGCCGTATTTGAAAAACTGGTGGCTCTGTTTGATGCTGAACACGCGCACTATCGTGTGGTGACGCACGCGCCGGTACGAACATCGGAAGAAGCCGCCAGAGTACGCGGCACAGCACTCAGTCAAGGCGCAAGAGCGATGGTTTGTCGCGTCAAGCGCTCGTCAACACAGCGTGTTTATGTTTTGGCCGTGTTGCCCGCCGATCAGCAACTCGATTTCACCAAAGTAGTGACAGCAGTTGGCGGCAAAAAAGCGTCGCTGGCAACGCCCGAAGAAGCGCAAGCATTGACCGATTGCGAAATGGGCGCCGTGCCGCCGGTCAGTTTTCATCCGGACTTGTTACTCATCGCCGACCCCAGCCTTGCGCTTCGGAACGACGAGATTTCTTTTAACGCCGGATTACGCGAACGCTCAATCATTATGGCAGCGAAAGACTATCTTCGTATCGTTGCGCCGCAGTTGGAAACGATCATCTAGAGCGGTTTTGTTTTAAACGCATACACTTTCCGCCCTCTCCCCTACGCGAAGACGCGGAGAAAGGCACGAATGTGCCGTCATTTCCGCGTACTTCCCCGCCCAAAATCGCTGCGGGGACAAGCCTGGCGGGAATCCAGTGTCGTTTATTATTCACACGAAGGCACGACGCGCGAATTCACGACTCCATTGAAAAAGGCACGGACAAGCTCCCCTCGCCCGCTTGCGGGAGAGGGGCTGGGGGAGAGGGTGGTGGATTCACGCGGAGGCGCGGAGAAAAACCGGATCAAACCCGTCGCCCGGTAACCAGCGGTGTCGTCAGTTGCACATCGGCGTTTTGCGCACGCTGCATCAGCACATGGTCGATCAACACCAACGCCAGCATCGCCTCGGCAATCGGCGCTGCCCGCAATCCGACACAGGGATCGTGCCGTCCAGTCGTCCGCATCAGAGTTGCTTCGCCTTGCGTTGTAATCGAACGGCGCGGTGTGGCCAGCGAAGACGTCGGCTTCACGGCGATACGCACAACAAGCGGTTGACCGGTTGAAATGCCGCCGAGAATTCCTCCGGCGTGGTTCGACGCAAAACCATCGGGAGTCATCTCATCAACGTGCTCCGTTCCCTGTTGGATTGCCGACGCCATTCCGTCGCCGATTTCGACAGCTTTGACCGCATTGATTCCCATCATCGCGCAGGCAATAGCGGCATCGAGCCGATCATAAACAGGTTGCCCTAGCCCGACAGGAACGTCGGTCGCTTCAATAAACAACATGGCGCCGCACGAATCGCCTGCTTTACGCAAATCATCGAGATAGCTTTCCAACGTCGGCACAACACGGGCGTTGGCAACGAAAAACGGATTCTGCGCAACATGCGCCCAATCGACAAACGGCACAGAATGCTTCCCAACCTGCGTCACACAAGCGCGGATAAGCGTTCCATAACGTTCGCGCAACCACTTTCGCGCTATCGCGCCCGCCGCGACCCGCACCGCCGTCTCACGCGCCGAAGCGCGCCCGCCGCCGCGAACATCGCGGAAGCCGTATTTCTGCGTATAGGTGTAATCGGCATGTCCCGGACGAAACGTCTCGGCAACTTCGCGGTAATCCTGGCTTCGCGCATCCTGATTGCGAATCAGAAACGCAACAGGCGTACCCGTCGTCTTGCCTTCAAACACACCCGAAAGAATTTCCACCGCGTCCGGCTCGCGCCGTTGCGTCACGTACTTCGATGTTCCCGGGCGACGACGGTCAAGCTCCTGCTGCAAATCGGCCTCACACAACGCCAGCCCCGGCGGACACCCATCGACGACACCACCTATTGCCGGCCCATGCGACTCACCGAACGACGTGACACAAAAAAGTTTCCCAAAAGTATTTCCAGACATGGTTTGTTGGGTAAAGATGTAAAGAGGGTGAGAATAAGTCTAACAGGATTCTTGGTATAATCCAGCTTTCCGAGGAGCGCTGCGACTTTACGTCGGCATCTGCCCGTAAAGCCAGGCTCGGAATGCATAACGAATTGCATAGCCTTTTAGACGAGGCGGCCAGATAAGGCCATAGCCGAAGACAGTACAAATCGTATGGCAAGACGAAGCCAACGAAGGATAAAGGTTTATGCAGTTCGTTATAACAACGGCGCTCGCTGCTTTCTTTTAACCCAGAGAGCGCGGGCGAGACTTCCTCTCGTCGTGCTTCCTTTTTGATTGTTTTTGAAAGGACCTCACGATGCTGCATCCTTCCCAACACACAACCGACTGTCACGTCGCCGATCTTTCGTTGGCCGACTGGGGCCGTCGCGAAATCGCCATTGCCGAAACCGAAATGCCGGGGTTGATGGCCATCCGCGAAGAATACGCTTCACAAAAACCGCTGGCAGGCGCGCGTATCGCCGGTTCGCTGCACATGACGATTCAAACCGCCGTGTTGATTGAAACACTGCAAGCCTTGGGCGCACAGGTGCGCTGGGCGTCGTGCAACATTTATTCGACACAGGATCACGCCGCTGCCGCCATCGCCGCACAAGGAACGCCCGTGTTCGCGTACAAGGGTGAAACCCTCGACGAATACTGGGAATTCACGCATCGCATTTTTCAATGGCCTGAGGGTGAAGCGCCCAACATGATTCTCGACGATGGCGGTGACGCAACGTTGTTGATTCATCTTGGCAGCGATGCTGAAAAAAATCCTTCACTGCTCGATCATCCCACCAGTGAAGAAGAGCAAGCGCTGTTTGCGTCGATCAAGAAGACGCTGAAAACTTCACCGGATTTTTATTCAAAGATCAAGGCGTCGATTCGCGGCGTTACTGAAGAAACAACCACCGGCGTTCATCGCTTGCAACAAATGTGTGCGCAAGGGCGTTTGGCTTTTCCGGCCATTGATGTCAACAACTCCGTCACCAAATCAAAGTTCGACAATCTGTATGGTTGCCGCGAGTCCTTGCTCGACGGCATCAAACGCGCTACCGATGTGATGATCGCCGGTAAAGTCGCCGTGATCTGCGGTTATGGTGATGTCGGCAAAGGATCAGCGCAGGCGCTGCGCTCGTTGTCGGCGCAAGTATGGGTGACCGAGATTGATCCGATTTGCGCGTTGCAAGCGGCGATGGAAGGATACCGTATCGTGACCATGGATGAAGTCGCCGACAAAGCCGATATTTTCGTGACGTGTACCGGAAACCGCGACGTGATCACGCACGACCATATGGCGCGAATGAAAAACAACGCCATCGTTTGCAACATCGGCCATTTTGACAACGAAATTCAGGTAACGTCGTTGCGGCAATATCGTTGGGAAAATATCAAGCCGCAAGTGGATCACATCATTTTCCCTGACGGCAAACGAATCATTCTTCTTGCCGAAGGCCGTCTGGTGAATCTGGGTTGCGCGACCGGTCATCCGTCGTATGTGATGAGTTCGTCGTTTGCCAATCAAACTATGGCGCAGATTGAACTGTGGAGCAAGCGTGACACCAGCGATTATCCTGTCGGCGTTTATGTTCTGCCCAAGGCGCTTGACGAAAAAGTCGCGTTGCTGCAATTGAAAAAATTAAACGCCCGCCTGACCGCGCTAACGCAGGAGCAAGCAGCCTACATCGGCGTGCCGGTCGAAGGTCCGTACAAGCCGGAAGCGTATCGTTATTGAAATTTCAGGTCTGTCCATGAAGAAAATCCTGCTGGTGTGGCTGATTAATACGGTAGCGTTACTGTTGCTGCCGTATGTGTTGCCGTCGATTTCGGTGTCTTCATTGGGCGTGGCGTTGATGGCGGCGCTGGTATTGGGTCTGGTCAATACATTGATCCGGCCTGTTTTGATTGTGTTGACGCTGCCGGTAACGGTGCTGACACTCGGACTCTTCATTCTCGTCATTAATGCACTGCTGTTCTGGTTCGTCGCTTCCATTTTTCAGGGTTTTCATGTTGACGGATTCTGGACAGCTTTTTTAGGCGCTATCGTTTATAGCCTCATCTCGTGGGCGTTATCGACGTTGATCTTTGGGAAGAAAAATGGTTCTTGAAAGAAACACCCCCCCTGTTTTCAGCCTTGAATTTTTTCCGCCGAAAACTCAGGAAGGCGTTGATAAACTGATTCGCGTCCAACGCGCATTGCAGTGTTTGCAGCCAGCGTTTTATTCGGTCACCTTCGGCGCGTGTGGTTCGACCCGTGAGGGAACCCTTGATACCGTGCTTGGCATGAAGCGCGACGGCTTGAACGCAACGCCACACCTGTCGTGCATCGGCGCCACGAAGGCGCAGATTCACGACATCATCGATCATTACCGCGCTCACGATATTCACCATCTCGTTGCGTTGCGCGGCGACTTGCCGTCGGGAACACTCGACAGTGGCGCTTTTCGTTATGCTGCGGAGTTGGTCGCCTTTATCCGCGAAGTCAGCGGCGACTGGTTTCACATTGATGTTGCCGCGTATCCCGAAGTCCATCCGCAAGCGTCAAGTGCCGAAGACGATATTCGTCGTTTCAAACGCAAGATGGACGCTGGCGCAAATTCCGCCATCACGCAGTATTTTTATAACGCGGACGCTTACTGGTACTTTGTCGATGCCTGTACTGCGCTTGGCGTTTCAGCGCCGATTGTTCCCGGCATCATGCCGATCATGAGTTTTTCCCGACTGGCGCGTTTTTCCGAAATGTGCGGTGCTGAAATCCCGCGCTGGATTCGCCGCAGAATGGAAAGCTATGGCGACGACCTTGCATCCGTGCGTGCGTTTGGTCTGGACATCGTGACCGATCTTTGCGCCCGCCTGCTCGAACGCGGTGCGCCGGGGCTGCATTTTTATACCTTGAACCAATCGGAATTGACGCTTGAAATCTGTCGGCGGTTGGGGATTGGGGAAAAGAACGAAGCAGGTTGAGTCAGCAAAACATCATCCGGGCTAACGCGCAAAAGCAGCGCAAAAAACGCTTGTCCATTGGCAGGAACATCATAAAAAAAACCGAAAGATGCCTCTGTCCGACAGCCTTGATCCAGACGCACCTTCCAAATGCCGCTTTGTTTGCAATCCGAGCGTTATTGCAACGCTGCATCTGTTGATTCTTTTTTTTCAATGACGACTCAGCATCACCCTTGGGCATAAAGGCATAACCTTCACGCGAAGGCGCGGAGAAAGGCACGAATGTGCCGTCATTCCCGCGTGTTTTTGGCGGGAATCCAGCGTCGTTTATTATTCACGCGGAGACGCGGTGTGCGAATTCACGACTCCATTGAAAAAGGTACGGTCTGGCTCCCCTCGCCCGCTTGCGGGAGAGGGGCTGGGGGAGAGGGCGATTATCAGGAATCAGTGTGGGTGTGTGAGAGAACTGGGGAGAAGGTACTCCGTCATTCCCGCGTGCTTCTGGCGGGAATCCAGTGTCGTTTATTATTCACGCGGCGCAGAAACATTTTCTGTGCCTGCTCTTGGGCGGCCACGGGGGCCCGCCCTACGGCCTTCTCCGCAGCTTCGCGTGCAAAGGTTGTGGTGATATACATACTCCGTCATTCCCGCGTGTTTTTGGCGGGAATCCAGTGTCTTTTTGTTTTTCACGCGGAGGCGCGGAGGCACGGAGAAAAACCATTTTCACGCGAAGACGCGGTGCATCCGAAGCCCCTTTTCAAAGAGCTTGTCCCCGAAACGATTTTGATCGGAGAGGGTGGACGCCGAAGGCGGACGGGGGTTTGTCACTCCGGCCCAAAATCGCTGTGCGTTAAAGCGAAAAAAAAGACACTTTATGCCCCCCAAAAACACGCGGGAATGACGACACATTCGTGCCTTTCTCCGCGCCTTCGCGCATCCGAAGCCCCTTTTCAAAGAGCTTGTCCCCGAAACGATTTTGATCGGAGAGGGTGGACACCGAAGGCGGACGGGGGTTTGTCTCTCCCGCCCAAAATCACTATGCGATAAAGCGGAAAAAAGACGCTGGATTCCCGCCAAATGTACGCGGGAATGACGGTGCATTCCTGCCTTTCTCCGCGCCTTCGCGCCTTCGCGTGAATCCACCGCCCTCTCCCCCAGCCCCTCTCCCGCAAGCGGGCGAGGGGAGCGCACTGTGCCTTTCTCCGCGCCTCCGCGTGAAAATGATTTTTCTTCGTGCCTTCGCGTGAATCCTTCCCCGGAATTCCGCGATGAGCCTTTTTCATAAAGAAGCTCTACACTTTGGCAGGACTTCAACTCCAGAATCAAAAAAAAACACGGCCTCAGAGGGCCGTGTTTTCGCGCAAAATTACCGTCAAACGCTACGCGCTGCGCCGTCCCTGCCGGAACGCCAATCCTCCCAGCGCCAACGCCAGCAGTGCCAAACCCACCGGGCTTAACACCGGGATAGATGTCGTAAGTCTCGTCGCCAACGGGCTTGTTGCCATGAACTGGTACGACAGCGTGACCGTGTTGCCGGTGTTGCTTATAACATTGGCCGCGTTTCCGTTGATCGTCGCCGCCGCCAACCCTGTGAACGTATAACCGGCGCTTGCCGTCAGCGTGATCGTCGCGGTGTACTGCGTACCTGCTTGGAACGGATTATCGTTCGGCGCCCACGTCACAGCGCTGCATGTGAAATCTGTGCCGCATGCCGTTACTGTTGCGTTCGGTGCCGCGCCAGTCGCTGGTGCGGTGACGTCAATGGACGCCGTGTTGATAGCGGTAGCCGCATTCACCGTCAGCGTCGCGGGATGGGTAACGTAGGTGATGGTGCCGGTGCCGTCGCCATTAACATCCGAAGCGGTGATCACGTTGCGATACTGATTGCCGCTCATCGCTAACGTCGTCGCGGCGGTGGTGTAGCCAGTCGTTGTGCCGCCAGTGCCGTCCGTTACGTTCGTAAAAGCGCCGCCTGTGGAAACCTCCCATTGATAGGCGAGCGGCGGCGGCGTTGTTCCCTCCGCTGCAACCGTTACGTTGAATGCTGCCGTGGCAGGCGCTATGACGCTTGCCGCAGTGGGATGCGTCACATTGCTGATGCCTGCGCCGTCGTTGCTGCCACCGGCGGCTCGTCCGATGGCCGCGCCACTACTGCCGCCGGAGGTGCCACCCGTGGCAGTGACCGTGCCGGTAGTGTCGATCGAAATGGAGTTAACCCTCCCAACGACGCCGGAGCCGATGCCTGCGCCGCTGTTCGTGGAGCTGGCCGTTACGACAGCATCGCCGGTAATCGTGATGGCGCCACTGTCGCCGCTATTAGGACCTCCACCTCCACCGATGCCCGCAGCACCGTTGCCGCCAACAGCATTAACTGTGCCACTGGCGACCGTAATGCCGCCGCCATTTCCCTCCATGCCACCACCGATGCCTGCGGCGTAGTAAATACTACCAGTAGCGTTGACTGTGCCACCGTTTATTTCGATGGTGCCGCCGTTAGCTCGGTTGCCACCACCGATGCCCGCGCTTGCAGTGCCGCCGATGGTGTTGACCGTGCCGCCGTTGATGGTGATGGCTCCGCTGTCGCCATTGTTGCCGCCGCCAATGCCCGCGCCGTACCGACCACCGTTAGCGTTGACCGTACCACTGTTGATGATAAGCGTGCCTTCGGAACTGTTGATTGCCGCGCCGAAGTTGGAGCTTGCAGCGGGCTCGTTAGTAACGTCTGCTCCGTTCGTAACGGTGAGGGCGTTGGCGCCCGGGCTGCTGTCCATGATGGTGAGCGTAACGCCGGAATCAATCTTGATGCCGTTGGAAGTTGCGCCTGTTGGGGCATCCAGTTCTATCGTCAG